>JANNQK010000143.1:0-37243 GCA_031400715.1 Actinomycetes bacterium
CGGCATCCTCAGCGATCAGTACGGCGGTTGATGACAGAACCAACAGGGCGAGAGCGAGACGGATCATGGAACAAACTCCGGACAAGGTGAGACGAGAGAGAGAGATAGAGAAGGTAATGGACGACGGTGATCGTTCCAGCACGTGGAAAAAAACGCTTCATTCCACGAGTTGGTTTATCCGGCGCTGACGAACGCGGCGAGATCGTCCGCTTTGTCGAGGTTGCGCAGTTCAGCACCAGTGACGGTGCGCGTGATCATGCCGCATAAGGTCTTGCCGGGGCCAAGTTCCCAGAAGGCGTCGATGCCGGCGGCCTTCATGGCGACCACCGAATCGGCCCAGCGTACGGGCTTGGTCAGTTGCGCTTCGAGCAACGCGGGGATCTCGCTGGCCTTGGTCACCGGACCGGCGTGGACGTTGGTGTACACCGGGACCGTGGGATCCTTGAACGGCGCCTTGGCCAGTGCCGCACGCAGACGATCGGCCGCGGGCGCCATCAGCGCGCTGATGAAGTGCGATGAAGTGCGATGAAGTGCGATGAAGTGCGATGTACCGTGTCGCCTCATCGTCACCAGGCAAGGGGGTGAGATCGACTCCGAGCCGCATCCACGAATTCCCCCTATTTGGGGGGGTCTGGGGATGGGAGACCGCCACGCTCCGTCGACCTCTTCGAACCCTTCTCACTCAGCGATGCGGGCGCGCGAGCTCAGATCTCAGCGCCGGTGTTGTGTCGCGGGGACTTCCATCCCCTGAATGCGCTCGTCGCTGACGACGGGCACATCAGCGTCGTCGACTGGACCGACGCATGCGTCGCCGACCCCGCTGGAAGGTCTGAGAGGCGGCGGGGAGCACACGAAAGGTACCGCAACCCGGAGTCGGACCGCGCGGTGAGCTGCACGACTGCGCCGAAAACGTCGGGCGACTTGCCTCCCGGCATCTGCATGAGACCCTGCGCGTCGGGGCCGGCGTACGGCTTCCCCGCACTCGCCAACGCCTGGGTCGGATCTCCCGACCTGTACGAGGTGGTGGCGAGCGCCATGGTGGAGCTTGAGGGACGGCTTTCGAACCCCTCAGAAACGTTCGCCGCCTGACGGATTCACTGCCCGAGACCCTGAGTCGACCAGAGGGCGCCTCTTAGCCGTAGTGGTAGCGAGCCTGCAGGATCACGATGTCGTCCCCTTCGACGAGGTACACGAGCCGGTGTTCCTCGTCGATGCGGCGCGACCAGGCTCCGGCGAGTGCGTGACGGAGTTGCTCGGGTTTCCCGATCCCCCCAAAGGGATCACGGGCAACGTCATCGAGCAGGCGATTGATCCGCTTCAACGTTGCCCGGTCCGTCGCCTGCCAGAAGGTGTAGTCCTCCCACCCGTGGGGCGTGAAGACAAACCTCATCGGTCGAGTTCGTGCTGCTGAGCCTTTCCTGCGCGGGCCTGCTCCAGACTCTCCAGCAGCCGTCGAATGTTGGCCGGCGACCGCAGAAGGTACGCGGTCTCCTCGAGAGCCCGATAATCGTTGATGCCGATGAGCACCGCATCACCGCGCTTGGACGTGATTTCGACCGGGGTGCGATCCTCGTTGACCTGCTCGATCAGGGGGAAGAGGTTCTTGCGTGCTTCGCTTGCGGTGATGGCCATCGCGCGTCCCTTTCGGAGTCGTACCGGATATGGTACCACTACGAGTTCAGCTGGCAACCGCTTGCGGTCGCGGCCCTCGCATCTTCGCTGGATCGGCGCCGATCGCTTGAGATCGTTGTGCGTAGGACGACAACAACGAGTGGGCGTGAAGGGACTCGAACCCCCGACTCCTGCCGTGTGAAGGCAGTGCTCTAACCAACTGAGCTACACGCCCGAGCGAGGCGAACCCCGATCAAGGAAGGGGAGGCTACCGCGTCACGACAGCAGGTTGCACGCCGTATCGAACATCGCCGGCACCGACAGGGCGATCCGCTCCCACTCCGGATCGTGGCGTTTCCCGGTGCGATGCAGCATCACGTTCAACCCGCTGATCGCACCGAACCGGTACCCGGCCAGCGCCCGGTAGAAGGCCACGTCGTCGAGGTCGACAGGGCGACCGGATGCTTCGGCGTACCAACCGACGAGTTGCTCGAACGGCGGAACGCGCTCGAGGCCGGCGCTGTCGAACCAGCTGGCGGCGTCGTTCATGAACAACAGCCAGCCCAGGTCGAGCAGCTGGGCACCGATGCCGCTGATCTCCCAGTCGAGCAGCGCCACCACCGACGACCCGTCGAACAGCACGTTGTTCGTCTGGAAGTCGCCATGGAAGATGCCGACGTGCGCGGACGCCGGCACGCGGCTCGCCAGGAGCTCCCTCGTGCGTTCCCCAATCGCCCTCCACTCGGGCTCGGCGGCCTTCTGCAGGATCGGTTGCCAGAAGTCGATCTCCGCGGCCAGCTCCTTCGGGGCTTCCCAATCCGGCAGCACCCGTTCGTGGGGCACGAGGTGCACCTGCGCGAGCGCCTCGACCGCCGACCGCAGCACGTCGGCACACGCCACACCGTCGAACACCGGTGCCGGCTCTCTCACCGCGTAGGTCTCTCCGCCAAGGAACCGCGCCATGAAGTACGGCACCTCGAACCACTGTTCGTCGGCATCCCACCAGACCACCTCCGCCACCGGCACACCGCTGACGGCCAGCGCGCGCAACAACGGCACCTGACGCAACACGTCGGTGTTCCCCGCCCGCCGCACACCCTTGGGCGGCATCCGGACCACCAGCTGATCGAGCACACCGGTGGAGTCGGCCACGGTGAAGCCGAACGACAGCCCTGCGTGACCAGGCATCTCGCGCAGATCCATGATCGACGTGCCCTCGTGATAGTGCGCGTCGGCCCACCGCTCCAGCTGAGCGTGCAACACCTGCTGGTCCACTCCCGCCATCAGCGGCCTCCGTTCTTGATCGACTCCGACAGCTCCCCAGCCGGGTCGTATGCCAGACAGACGTAGTCCTGCGAGCGCTCCCAGTCGGCCTCTTGCGGATAGATCGTCGTGGCGAGCAACTCACTCTGGTTGAAGTCGATCCCGACGTAGTCCTCGAACTTCGGACGGCACTCGGCTTCGATCATCGTCTCGACCTCCTGCTGTCCTGGGTACGGATCGTTCCCGCCACCCAGGTCGCCGGTGGCGAACACCTCCGCGCCGTGGGGCTCGGTGCAGTCGAAGGTCTGCAGTCGCGAGACCTCGGTCTCGTCGGCGTCGGGCAGTTCCACGCAGTCGCCGACCTCGAGATCGAACACGTCCTTGGAGTTGGCGATACCGAACCCGACGATCAACCAGAAGATGACCGCAGAGATCACGCCGACCACACCGAGCACCAGCCCGGCGATGGCCATGCCCCGCCCGGACACCGTGCCCGCCGAGCGCTTGATCTCCTTCATCGCCAGTACGGCGAAGACGATCGCCAGGATGGACGGAATGGCGACGAAACACAGCACGATGCCCGCGATGCCGAGCACCATCGCTGCGATGGCACGTCCACTGCGCTTGGCCGCCGTCGGGAAGGCGCTCCCTGGTCCCGCCGGGAAACCGCCAACGGGTCCGGCTGGATACGGATTCACCGGTGCCGACGGAACCGTGAACGGCGATGGCGGCGGCGCCGGGGGTGCGTGCGGTGCAGGGTTCGCAGGCTGCGGCGAGAACGGCTGATGGGGCGGGGGCGGCGGGATGTCGCTCATCTCACGACCGTAGCGACCGGAATCGCCTCAGCTCGACACCCTGATCACACATGCCTCGCCGCGACCCATCGGGTCGGGGAACTTCTCGGTTCCGGTGGGACACACTGCGCCGAAGTTCATCACCTGGCCGACCGTGCCGTCGTGGGCCCCGCTGCACGCGACTTCCGTGATCGCCTGCGACCCTGCGGCGATCGCGACGCAGTCGCCCTGCACCAGGAAGTTGTCGGGGGCAGCCGGCGGCCGATCGTCGTCGAGCAGCGAGCCGATCAGAACGACTGCGATCGCCAGCACACCCATCGTGGTGAGGAACTTCCACGGGAACCGTGAGAAATCACCCGTCGGCGTGAGCACCTGCGCCGGCATCCGTCGCTCGACGGGCGGGCCTTGAGCGGCGCCGGTCGAGGATCCCAACGGCGAGCCGATGGTCTCACGATCGACGAACGACAGCTCGAGGTCGTAACGCTGCCGTCTGACCGGGTTGCCGAGCACACCCCACGCCTCGTTGACCGCTGCCATCTGCGACGAGGACGACTCGCCATGTCGATCGGGATGCGCCGCCCGCGCGGCCCGCCGATACGCAGCGCGGATCTCGTCGTTCGTCGCCCGCGGATGCACACCGAGGACGTTGTAATGGGTGTGGCGGCGGCGATCGGTCACGTGGACCCGCCGGAACGCCAGTACTGGCCCGCTTCACGCGCCATCAGGTCATGGTCGACGAGGTAGCGGCGCAGCAGAGCGGTGTCGGGGTGGCGCCGCCCGAGGATGAGGTTCACCATCGCCTCGCTGTAGCGCCTGCCGGGCTCGAAGTCCTGGGCCAACCAGTCGAGGATCATCAGCCGCTTTCCTTGGTGCACCGGTATCGACGTCAGTCTGCCATCGACGACGAAGGCGTCCATCACCTTGCGCTGTTCGCTCGGAAGATCGGCATGCTCGTCCGAGGGTGGCCGCGACAACGCGATGCGCGCCGCTCGCTGGAACGCCGCACCCAGCACGTAGAGCGAGCCTTCTTGCTGCATGACCAGCCCGGATTCTGCCAATCGCCCCGCTGCTCTCGCCGTGCGTGCCAGGTCGAGCCCGGTGGCGGACGCAACCTGCTCGATCGTCGTTGCGCCGAGTTCGAGCGCGGCCACCACCTGTCGCCGGTCGTCGTCGGCGAGAAGACCGACGATCGTTGCTGCATCGAGCTCGCGTGACATCGTCATTCGACTCCGGGTCAGTACTGCAGGTCGGGAAAGATGCCACCGAGCAGGTCGTCTCCCTGTCCGAATCGCCTCACGTTGGCGGCGATGCGCTCGGACAACAACGGCTTCGACATCGACCAGGTGGAGCCGGCGTGCGGGGTGATGATGCAGTTCGGCAGGGCCCACAGGGGGTGCCCTTCGGGGAGCGGTTCAGGATCGGTGACATCGAGACATGCACCGCCGATCTCTCCCTCGGTGAGCGCCCACACGAGATCGTCGGTGACGATGTGACGGCCGCGGGCCACGTTCACGACCCACGCATGAGGCTCCATCAGTTCGAACTCGTTGCGCCCGAGCATGAACTCTGTGTCGGGCGTGAGCGCAAGAGCGACCACCACGAGGTCGGCACCGACCAGCGCGTCGATGTACCGATCGGCCTCGACCACCTCGTCGACACCGTCCATCTCCTGCACACGATTGCGCACCACGGTGACACGACAGTCGAACGGCCCCAGCAGACCGATCAGCGCCTCGGTGATGCCCCCGCCGCCCAAGATCGTGACATTGGCATTGAAGAGGTTGGTTCCGTGCTCGGTACCCCACGACGTCGCACGCGCATACGTCCCCAGGCCACGCATACCGGCCAACGCCAACGCGAGCGCCATCTCGGCGACCGGGCGGGCGTACACGCCCTTGCCACAGGTCCAGCTGCGTTCATCGTCGACCAGATGGACGTAGTTCTCGATCCCGGCGAACGGCAGCTGCACCCACCGCAGCTTCGGATGGTCCTCGAGCACCCGCTCGAGCATCAGCGGCTCGTGGGGAGCGCCCCACACCAACGCCTCGGCCTGGTCGAGGGGCATGACCTGTCCGCCGCCCGCGACGATCGCATCGGCCATCCACGTAGGAGAACCTTCGGGGGCCAGTGCGACGCGGGGCGGGGTACTTGGAGGCATCGCCGTTGCAGACTAGTGCAGCGGCCCCGAGAGAGGGGCGTGATCGAGGTGGGGAAGCACCAGCTCCGAGAATCGTCGGCACTCCGCTGCATGAGGATAGCCCGACAGGATGAAGGCCTCGATTCCCAGTGCTCGATACTCGGCCAACTTGGCCAGCACCTGCTGAGGGTCGCCGACGATCGCCGCACCGCATCCGCTGCGGGCACGGCCGATGCCGGTCCACAGGTTCGGTTCCACGAACCCATCGAGCGCCGCCGCTTCACGCAGCTCGGCCTGTCGCCGCACGCCCGCCGAGGAGCTGTCGAGCGAACGAGCGCGAATCCGTGCCCCCTCCTCGTCATCGAGTGCCGCGACCAGATGCGCCGCGGCGAGGCGAGCCTCGTCCTCGGTCTCGCGCACCACCACATGCACGCGATAGCCGAACCGAAGCGTTCGCTCATGTCGATCGGCCCGGCGACGCATGTCGTCGAGCAGCGCAGCGACAGCCTCGAGGGTGTCGGGCCACATGAGGTACACATCGGCTGCCTCAGCGGCCACCTCACGGGCATCATCGCTCAATCCGCCGAAGTACAGCTGTGGGCTTCGACCGGACGTCGTGCGAAGTCGGGGCGGGTCGAGACGCAGCTGGACGAACTCGCCGTCGACGTCCACCCGTTCCCCGTCGAGGAGGGTGCGCAGCACATGCATCGTCTCGAGGGTCCGCCGGTAGCGCGGGCCACTGTCGAGCGGCTGGCCGGGCAGTTCGGACGAGATGATGTTCACCGTGAGCCGACCGCCGAGCATCTGGTCGAGCGTCGCAAGTTGACGCGCCAGTTGCGGCACCCACATCTCGCCGCACCGCACGGCGACGAGCAACCGGATCCGTTCGGTGACCGCGGCGATGCCACTCGCGAACGCGACGGCGTCGATGCCGAGGGTGTAGCCGGACGGCAGCAGCACGTTGTCGAGGCCACCCGCTTCAGCGGCGAGCACGATCTCACGGCAATGCACCCAGCTGCTGGGCAGCGATGCCTCGGCCACGCCGAGTTGCGTCGTGTCGTCGTCGCACAACGCAGAGAACCAACTCACCTCGCAGGGGCCCACGCCGATCGACGATAGCTCCGAGCTGGACGCGCCGATGCGCCCCGACCTACCGTGATCGGGCGTTCCCTGGCATGGATGCTCTCGGAGGCGTTGCGAACAACTGTCGCTCAGCCGACAGCGCGTCAGCGGTGCGGCGGGCATCGTGGCACGAGACCAGTCCGGTCACGAAAGGAACACCATGTCCAAGCCTTCATCCTCTGTGCGCTCGGTTCGCCATGTCGCCTACGTCGGAGCAGTTCTCACTGCGACCGGCTTGCTCATGGCAATCCACGCTGGCGCCGCCGGCGCTTCACCCCTGCCGGACGGGCCTCCGGTCGTGGACATCGGCCCGAGTGCCGGCGCCGGCACGTCGGCCGTGATTCCCTCGGCCACCTGTGCCATCCGCGGCGGCGGCAACGCGACCTACTGGTTCGGCTACACCAACAGCATTGCATCGAGCATCGTTGTGCCGGTCGGGCCGGAGAACTCGATCGTGAGGCCGGGCGTCGCCTCGGTCGACGCTGCCCAGCCCGACCAGTTCCGCCCAGGCACCACCGCCCGGTCGGTCGCCGTCAAGGCTCTCGCCACCGAGAGCGTGACATGGTCGGTCACCTCGGCCATCGGACCCGATGTGGCGCCGTCAACGTCGTCGGCCACCGCTGGCCCGGCCACGCCAGCATGTGCGAGTGGGACTCCCACCCGCTCCGCGAACATGCGCATCGCCGGCGCGAGCATTCAGCAGCGCCCGTTCAACCAGGTCCGCAACAGCAGTGGCCAGCTGACGACTGCCTCGGTGCTGTTCTCGGTGTCCGGTGCACGCTCGGTGTGCTCCGAAGGCGTCGCCCTGCCCCCGCTCACCCTGTGGGGCTTCACGGACGGCGTCGGTGTCTCACCGGCATCCCAGGCGCGTCCTTATGCAGCGATGCCGGCCCAGCAGGTGGTGCGCACCGACACGTTCGCCTACGTCGGCCGGTTCAACTTCACCGAGGACTTCCAGCGAACCTGGCTCCCGGTTCGTCGCGTGGCCGACCCCCAGGCGATCTCCACCCAATTCTTGGTAGCAGGCGGGACGCTCAACGCACTCGGTCTCAGTGAGACGGTTGCAACCGCCGACATGACGGCGTACTGCCTGGGCCCGCGGTGGTCGCTGGTGTGGGGTTCGACCTCGTTCATCGGCGGCGAGGAAGGCAACTACTCGATCACCGCGACGAATCCCGTGACGCAGTCGACCCGTACCGCCGTTCAGTGCGTCGGGACCCTCACCGACTGCGACTACGTGATCGACACGGTCGGCCCTGGCGGTACACGAGCCAGCCGCTGATCGACAACGTTCAGACGCATCGCCGAGACGGCGCGGAGCCCGAGTGACAGCTCCTCGGCCCGCTCCGTGTCGTCCGGCGACAGCGACCCCTCGATCTGGGCCTGGGCCCACAGGATCATCAACTCCTCCGATGGCACCTCGTGGCCCGACGACAGCAGACGCGCAGCATCGAGGTGCGACCGCGCGAGATCCGATCGGCCGGCGGCCCAGTGAGCCATCGCGAGCAACCGATGACAGCTGATCGGCAGCAGATGGCCATCGCCGTATCCACTCGCCCGTGTCAGCAGACCCTCGAGCTCCGTCAGAGCCGAGGCGATATCACCGGCGAGGAGTTGCACCTCGGCCAGCCCCAAGGCCTGGAAGTCCGCGACGTCAGTCGCACCGCCAGCGGCGAGTCGCTCGACGCAGGGCCTCAGTCTGGCGGCGGTGGTGCTCGCGCGGCCTCCACGTCGGGCGTCGGCGCGACCGAGCATCACGGCCGTCACGTCGACGTCGTCCTGCGCACCAGCAGCAGCGAAGATGCGGACGGAATCGCGCAGCCCCTGAGCAACGGCATCGACGTCGCCGAGCTCGAGCTGGATCGATGCTCGGTTGCGCTTGGCCACCTCGTGGAGCAGCACCTCACCGCCCCTGGAGAACTCGGTGGCCGCTTGGGCGTACAACTCGTCCGCACGATCCCAGACTCCCCGGTTGTCGTAGCTCAGCGCGACGTTGGTGCAGGCGCGGGCGACGAGCGTCGCATCGCCTGAACGATGTGCCGCCCGTAGCAATGCGGTGGCGGCCGGCTCCCAGCTGTCGATCGCACCGTTGGACCGCAGCTCTTCGACGATGAACATCGCCCACACCTCGAGATCGAACCAACGTCGCCGACGGGCAGATCCGGCTGCCTGGGCGGCTCGCCGGAGCGCCTCGCCGTCGCGCCCGGCGCGCAGCGCGAGGAAACACGACTCGACCTCGACCGAGAGCGCTCCCCTGCCGGTTGCCTCACGGCGAGCCCGGCCCAGCAACGCCGCCGCTGCGCTGATTCGCATCTCGCGACGGGCCAACCTGGCACGACGGACGAGCAGGTCGACCCGAACGGCGGGCTGGTCCGCGGCAGCGATCGCCTGGGCGAACAAGCGGTCGGCGAGGGCACCCTGGCCGGCCGCGATCGCGGCCTCGGCGGCGAACGCGGCCAGCGTCCGGAGCTCGCCACGAGGTCGGCCCAGACGAACGCCCGCGTCGAGCGCACGACGTGCCTGCACCACGGCTGATGCAGACGCCCCGCCCTCCATCGCTTCCCGAGACGCCTGTGCCGCCCACCGATAGGTGCCGGCGTCGTCTCCTGCCTCGTGGCAATGGTGCGCCACCTGGGCCGCAGGCATGTCAGCGCGATGCGTGATCCTGGCCACGACCGCAGCGTGCAGCGTTCGCCGGCGACCCACCGGCAGGCCCGACGCGGCAACGTCGGCCACGGTGTCGTCGAGGAACCGGATCCGGTGGTTCTCCACCCTCATCAACTCGCTCGCCGCGGCGATGGCGAGATCGAGTTCACCGATCGATCGGCCCAGGATCGAGGCCACCTCGTGACGATCCACATCGGGACCGACCACCGCGATCTCGCGGATCAGTTCTCGTGTGCGTCGAGGCAGTCGATCGAGGCGGGCGGTGGCCAACGCTTCCAACGACACCGGTAGATCGTCGGCCACCGATGCCAGACGTCCCACCTGCTCGGCGAAGCGCGGATTGCCGGACGCGCGAGCGACGATTCGTTCCAACTCGGCATCCGAGAGCGGACGTTGCGATGCGTCGATCGCGATCGCCCGGATGTCGACGTCGTCGAGGGGCCCGAGCCGCAGACACCTACCGCCCGCCACCGGTTCCCTTCCGACGACCGTCACTCGGCCACCGGTCTCCGGCAGCACCACCGCCAGAGCGCGAAACGTGGCGAGCGAGGCTTCGTCGGCGTGGTGCGTACGTTCGACGACCAACGTGGCGCCCCCCGCCGACACCCGGCCGATCTCGGCGGCGACAGCGCTCGCCAACCCGATCGGGTCGACCGAGCTCGCTGCCGGCCACACTCCACCGAGCCGGAGGACGACTCGGCGCGCGGTGGCGAACGGCGTTCCCCGATCTGCGACCTCGGCGAACACCGTGATCGGGGCATCTCCGTCAGCGAGCGCCTCGGCCACCAACCGGCTCGCCCCCATGCCGGCGGGCCCGATGACCTCCACCAGTCCTGGTCGCTCCCGCATCGCTCGGAGCTCGCGCACCTCGTGCCCCCTGCCGTGCAGCGGTGTGCGGGACGTGGGCTCGGATGCCGTCGGCGTGGGCGCACCGAGCTCTGCTGCTCGCTGCAGGGCTCGCTTTCCCTTGACGGCAAAGGGATCCAACCAGGTCACATCGAATCGGTCGCCGAGCACGTCGACGATCGCTGCCGACGCGACGACCGTCCCGGGTCTGGCTCGACCCATCAGCCGTGCGGACAGATTCACCGCGTCGCCCATCGTGGTGAACGTCCTCCGCTGGGGATGGCCGACATCGCCGCAGAACACGACCCCGGAGTGCAACCCGACCGATGACGACGGCACCCGTTCGACGATCGAGCGTGCCGCCAACGCGAGCCGCTCCTCGTCGTCCTCCGTCGCCGTCGGAACGCCGGTCGCCAGGATGAACTTCACGCCATCGCTGGACACGTCGGTGCCGATCGGCACGACGCCGAAGCGGGCCGCCGCATCGTCGATGGCCGCAAAGGATCGATCGAGGAGAGCACCCACCCGCCGACGATCACGAGGAGCATCGCCGTGACAGCCCGGAATCGTGACGAACGCGACAGAGATCGCCCGGTGCTCGGGTATGGCGCCATCGACCAGCACCGAGCGCAGCGCCGGCGGAACCATCTCGAGCACGTCGAAGCCGTCGCCGCCCGATGACCGCTCGGCCAGCTCGGCCTGCACGAAACGGATCACAGCTGCTGCTCGGAGCCGACAGCGGTCGTCGACCAGACCGTTGAGCTCGGCCATCGCAGTCGGGCCGACCACCACCTCACCTGCTTCAGCCAACGCCTCGGCGCGCAGCACACGTGCGACGGTGGGCCCGACGGGCACGACTTCGGCCCAGGTTCCTTCACATCGGCGAAGCCACAGCTCCCCCGCTTCCAGTCCCACCGACATCTTGAGTCGGACGCGCCCGCCCGGAACCTCGATCGATTCGAGCGTGCGCAACGCACGCTGCATCCTGACCGCGGTCAGTGCTGCCCGGCGGACCCGATCGGGACCGGTGATCGCGATGAACAGCGCGTCACCGCCGAAGCGCAGCACCTCCCCGCCGGCCGCATGTACTTCGTGGATCAGCCGCGTGAAGCACTCGTTGACCACCCCGGCGATCACCTCGGCCCCGACACGACCGAGCACCGACAGCCGCTCCGTCAGCCGGGTGTAGCCCGACACGTCGGCGAAGACGAGCGCAGCCGGAACCGAGCTGAACCCTCTCGGTGCTGATCGTCCAAGTCTCGGCACGTACGGCTCGAGGTCGATCACACGGGGGAACCTACCCGCTTCGTCGGGTCCGTCGATGCCCGATCACGCGGGTCCGATCGTGCTCGAACCGAACACGAGATCGACACCGTGCCGGTCCACGTCGTCGTCATGACACTGATTCTGCACTTCATCCAGGATCGGACATCGAGAGTCTGGTGGTCAGGCTGTGGTGATCGCCGTCGCGACGCGTTCGCCGCTCTCGACAGCTCCCTCCAGGTAGCCGGTCCACGTGCTCACGTGTTCACCTGCCAGACGTATCGGACCACACGGTCGACGCAGCACCTGCCAGTGCGCCGTCACCTGACCGGGCCCGTACGCGGCATAGCTCCCGCCGAAACGGGACTCGTTCGACCAGGCTCGGGAGAACGCCCCGGTCGGGTTCGAGTCGACTCCGAACATCTCGCGCAGATCGCCGCTCACCCGAGCGATCCGATGCGCTTCGTCGAACGCAGCAAGGCGTCTGCCGCCGTCGCCGCCCGAGTACGCCATCAGCACCCCGGCGTCTCCGGGCTGGTCGGCGGTCGGCTCGTACACCCGCTGCGACGGCAGTGAGGTCGTCGCGTAACCGGCAGGCCAGCTCCTCGATGCGAACTGCACGGCCGTCTTGGTGACGGTGCCGTAGCCGAGTTCGGCCACGGCCAGAGCCAGCGGCGTCGGCAGCTCGGGAACGAAACGAACCGACCGCAGCGGCACCAGCGAACACGCCAGCACGACGTGTGTGCCGCGGTGCACGCCGCGATCGGTGTGGACCGTCACTCCCCCAGCGGCATCCCCAGCGGCATCCCCATCGGCATCCCCATCGGCAGCATCGTCGCTCCATTCGACCTGCCGCACCATCTCACCCAGTCGAACCGTGCCGTCATGCAGATCAGCGACCATCCGCGCCACCAACGAATCGAGGCCGCCTTCCAATCGATGGGCACGAACCGTCCCGACCACACCGTGCATCCGCATCTGGGCTCGCTGCTGGGCGACGAACAGCGCCGACACCTCGTGCTGCTCGGCCGCGAACTCTCCCTGACTGTTCCGGCGGGCGAACAGGGTCGCCAGGTCACCGAGATCGAGTTCGCCGGCCACATCCGCCAGCGAACGGGCATCGTGGCGCGACGCCTCCGGATGGAGGTCGGGATGGGCCGGGTCGACGATGCCGTCGGCGATCCGTTCGAAGACCTGGTCGTACTGCTCGAGCTGGGCCTCGATCGCCGGCTCGAACGCCCGCACCTCCTCGGCGGTGAACATCCGCCCATCGCGGAACAGCATGCGACGAATGGTCGTCCACTCCTGGCCCGCCCCCTGCAACGACAGACCGTACCGATCGAGCAGCTCGCGCATCCGATGGTGATCGGTGTCGATCCACTCGGCGCCACTCTCGACGTATTGACCGCCCTCGAACACCGAGCGGACGGTCCGGGCGCGGCCACCGACTCTGGTGCCGCCCTCCAGGACGGTCACGTCCACTCCGCGCTCCTGCAGCAGACGCGCACATGTGAGGCCGGCCATGCCGGCCCCGACGACGATCACCCGCATGGCGTGGTCAGCTACCGGTCATCGTGGCCGCGATCTGCGACGACGATTCGCCAGATCGACGCAAGACCGCAGCGACGAATGCAAGCGCCGCCATCGTCACCATGAACAGCACGACCGAACCAACGCCCCAGAACGGCTTGATGGTGCTGCGGGTAGCGCTGAGCAGGGCCACCGGGAACGTCGACACGCCGCCCGCGCTGATCAGCGTGGAGATCACCGTGTTGTCGAGGCACAACGTGAACGACAGGAGGGCTCCGGCGATCAGCGCCGGAGCGATGAGCGGCAGCGTGATCTCACGGAAGGCTGTTGCGGGCGTCGCGCCGAGGTCGGCGGCAGCCTCTTCGAGCGACTCGTCGAGCCCGGCCAACCGAGCCCGCACGATGAGGGTGACGACGGCCGAGGCATACAGCGACTGACCGACCCACAGCCTGAGCAACCCGAAGTTCAGCGGGCCGATGTTGTTCTTGAACGGACCACCGAGCTGTTCCATCCACGTTGCGAGCGAGATGGCGTCCATGATCTCCGGAGTGACGAGGATCAAGAAGACCAGCGCGAGGAAGATCGAGGTCCACTTTCCCGGCCGCCGGGCGAGTGCCACGCCGCTCAGTGATCCGATGACCACGGCGATCACCGTCGCCCCGAATGCCGCCGTGAACGAGTTCCGCATCGCGTCGCCGATGTTGGCGTCGCGGAAGATCGTTCGGTACCAGTCGGTCACCAGACCGTTGATCACGACGGCGAGCGCGAACGCGGCCACCGCGATCCATCGCCGTGCCGACGGCCCGATGCGCCCAGTCAGGCGAAACACGGCCTTCGGGATGACCACGCCGGCCAAGCCGATCAGCAAGAAGCGCACGAGCATCGCCACCGTGTCGCCCGACCGGAACAGCGCGCCCCACCACTGAGTGCTCGCCCCACCCCAGATCGAGAACGACCCCCCAGCGTTGAACGAATGGACGATCACCAGCACGATCGGGATGAACATGAACAGCAACACCACGATCGCCCACCCGGCGAGGACCAGCTTCAGGATCTCCGGCCGAGCACGACGGGCGGTGCCCGACGCCGTCACCGCGAGACCACGCCGGTAGATGCGTTCGCGGATCGGTGCCACCAGCGGTGAGACGAGACGCACGATCCGAGGGACGATCCAGACCGCGATCACCCCGACGAGCAGGGTGAGCAACACGGCCACGATCATCAGCACCGCCATGGCCGAACCCAACGGCCAGTTGCGCGCGCTGGTGAACTGCGATGCGACCATCGCCCCGATCATGTTTCCCTTGGCGCCGCCGAGCACCGTCGCCGTCACGTAGTCGCCGCACATCGGGATGTAGGTGAGTAGCGTTCCGGCCGCGATGCCAGGCGCTGCCAAAGGCAGCGTGACACCGAAGAACGTTGCGAGACGACCGGCGCCGAGGTCCTTGCTCGCTTCACGCATGCCGAGGTCGATCCGGTCGAGCGCGACGAACAACGGCAGGATCATGAAGCCCAGGTAGTTGTAGACGATCGCCAACTGCACCGCCGTCTGGGTCTCGAGCACCTGCAAGGGGCCATCGGTGAGACCCCAATCCTGCAGCCAACCGGACAACACCCCGTTCGGGGCGAGCGGGATGCGCCAGGCGACGGTGCGGATGAGGAAGCTCGTGAAGCTCGGAATCACGATGAGGGCGAGCAACGCGGCGCGCCACTTCTCGCGCACCTTGAAGGCCACGAAGTACGCGACCGGCAGACCGATCAGCACGCACAACGTGGTCGCAACGAGCGCGATCCGGATGGTTGCCTTGAACGTGGTGAAGAACACCCCATCCGGATCGAGCACGTCGCGGTAGTTCTGCAGGGACGGGTTCGCGAAGTCGACCGGGATCCGTTTCGTCGAGTCCTTCGTGGCGAACGAGTACACCACCACGATCGCGATCGGCACGACGAAGAACAACGTGTACCAGACGAACGACGGCAGCGCGAGGCCGAACCTCGGCCCGCGCAAGCGTCGCTTCGAGGGCCCGATCGCCGCAGTCACGACGGATCAGCCTCCGGCCTTCGCCTTGACCTTGTTCATGATGTCGACGATTCGATCTTCGGCCGAGTTCACGGCTCCGGTGCGCATCGTCGCAACCTCCGCGTCGTTGAAGAAGATCATGTTGCCGTCGACCAGGTCGGGCACCAACTGCGCGAGCAGGGTGTCGATGTCCTTCATGCCGCTGTGGTAGCCGTGGTAGTTGAGGTCCTGGATCGAGATCTCGGGCGTCAGCAGCCAGTTGATCCACGCATGCGCCGCTTCAGGGTTGGGCGAACCGGCGGCGATCGCGTAGTTGTCCATCCAGAGCTCGGTCTCGGGGCTGCCCAGCGCCCACTTCCACTCGCTCGGGTCGCCGCCGGCCTCAGCGATGCGCACGAATGCCTGACGAGCATCGCCGTTCCACACCATCGAGGAGCCATAGGCACCTTCGGCGATCTTCGTCGACGGATAGCTGTCGAACGCCTTGACGTGCTGTGCGAACTCGTCGACCAGGAACTTCTCACACGCGTCGATGTCCTCGGTCTTCTCGGTCGTCCAGTCGATGCCGTTGGCCCAGTAGTACATACCGGTGACGTTGTTGGGAGAGTCGAGCACCGAGGTCTGCCCACTCATCTCGTTCTGCGTGGTGGCGATGAAGTCGACCCACGACGTGATGTCACGGCCGAGCTGCGCCTTGTTCCACATGTAGCCGGTGGAACCCCAGTCCTTGCAGACGCTGTAGTCGTTCGTCGGGTCCCACGCCTGTCCGAGGTACAGCGGGTCGACGTTCACGATGTTCGGCAGGAGGGTCTTGTCGAACTTCTCGAGGAGACCGAGCTCGATCATCATCGGCACGTACGGGCCCGTGGGCACCACGATGTCATAGCCGCTCGAGCCGTAGCTGGCCGAGAGCTTGGTGATGAGATCCTGGTTGCTCGGGTAGTAGTCGACCTTCATCGACACACCGAGGTCTGCCTCGGCCAACGCACCCACGATCTCGGGGTCGTTGTAATCACCCCAGGTGTACATCGACAAGGTGCCCGACGCCTTGTTGACGACGTTGCTGTAGTTGCCGAGCACGCCCGTGCCCGCAGCGGTCGAACCGCCTGTCGCCGCCGAGGTACCGGCGGTCGTGGGGTCGGTGGCACTGCCGCCGTCGTCGTCGCTGCTGCCGCAGGCAGCGAGGAAGGCAACACCGGCGGCCGCGCCTCCGATCTGTAGGAACGAACGCCGCGAGAGCGCCTGGCGGAAGCTCTCGGGCGCCAGGATCCTGAGCGGTGCTGGGCGGTTGGTCATGAAATCTCCTTCACGTTGGAACTCCGTCACGTTGGAACGTGCTGTTCAGCTGCTTGTTTCCGCGGCCGGCTCGACGATGACGAGATCCGCTTGGTCGGCCGAGAACTGGTACACGTCGGCGGCACTCCAATGGCACCAGACGGTGTCACCCAGCGACATCCGCGGCGCGGTCTGTCGAGGGAGAAGCGCGATGATGTCGCGTTCGGACGTACGCACCACGAACTGCAGTGTGTCGCCGTAGTGCGAGATGCTCGCCACGGACCCCGACACCTTGTTGGCCTCACCGTCGGGTTCGCCCGCTGCGAGGAGGATGCACTCCGGTCGAATTGCTGCCAGCGCGGCCCCACCAGCGGCGACACGCTCTTCCGGGGACGAGCTCACGAACACAGTGCCGTCGTTGGCGCGCACGCCGCTGCCGGTGGAGGTGCCCCGCCAGAAGTTGTTGCGGCCGATGAACCCGGCAACGAATGCCGACGCGGGCCGTTCGTACACGGTCTCGGGATCGGCCAGCTGCTCGACGTGACCTTCGAGCATGATCGCGATGCGGTCGCTCATGCCCATCGCCTCTTCCTGGTCGTGGGTCACGAAGATGAAGGTGATGCCGAGCTGGCTCTGCAACAGCTTGAGCTCGATCTGCATCTCCTCGCGCAGCTTGCGATCGAGTGCGCCGAGGGGTTCGTCGAGCAACAGCACGCTCGGCCGGTTCACGAGAGCACGGGCGACGGCCACACGCTGCTGCTGGCCGCCCGACATCTGCCGGGGCCTGCGCTCGGCCAACTTGGTCATCTTCACCATGTCGAGCGCTTCGGCGACCCGGGTGGAGATCTCGCTCTTGCCCACGCCCTTCTGGCGCAGCCCATAGGCGACGTTCTCGGCGACGGACATGTGCGGGAACAGCGCGTATGCCTGGAACACGGTGTTCACGTCGCGTTTGTACGGAGGCACGCCCTGCACGTACTCGCCGCTGATGCGGATGAAGCCCTCGTCTGGCTGCTCGAATCCGGCGAGCATGCGCAGGGTGGTGGTCTTGCCACACCCGCTCGGGCCGAGCAACGACAGGAACTCACCGGGGTTGACGGTCAGGTTCAACCGGTCGACTGCGGTCATGGTGCCGAACCGTTTGGTCACGTCGGTCAGCTCCACGCTGCCGCGCACTCCCAAGGCGCCTTCGACTCTCGATGCGGTTGCCGTCACAGATCTCTACTCCCCCGAGCTTGCCGTGTGTCTGGTTCTACCACGGCCGTTGACTAACCCTTGACCGTTCCCACTTCGTCCGACGGCCGCAACGCTGGCACGAACACCGGGTGTCGCGCAAGGGAATCGATGATGAACGGCATGTTTCGCAACGGATTCCCTTGCATGGCGGGACGTCGACCGACAGTATTCGCAGCGATGAACCGCGCCCCCAACTCACTCGACGAGGTCGATCGGGCAATCATCGAACGGCTGCAGGCGGACGGCCGCATTCCGTACACCCGCCTGGCAACCGCGGTCGGTCTCTCCGAGGCCGCCGTCCGGCAACGGGTGCAGCGCCTGCTCGACGCCGGGATCATGCAGGTGGTCGCGGTCACCAACCCACTCTCGGTCGGATATCGGCGGATGGCGATGGTGGGCGTGCGCACCGAGGGCCCGAGCGACGAGATCGCGGCCGCACTGCAGCAGATGCCCGACATCGACTACCTGGTGGTGACAGCCGGATCGTTCGACCTCATGGCCGAGGTCGTCGTCGGCGATGATGCCGACCTGCTCGACCTCACCAACCGCATCCGGCGCGTGCCGGGCGTGCAGAGCACCGAGACGTTCATCTACCTCGCTCTCGTGAAACAGACGTTCACCTGGGGCGCCCACTGAACCCCGACAACGCGGGGCTGGACCGGGCTGCAGCTAGCCGATGAGGGGGCGGAGGACGAACCTGCTCTCGGTTCGGGCGACTCCCGCATCGGCCTTCAGCCAGCGGATGAACGTATCGAGGCCGGCCGCGCCGGCGCAGTCGACGACGATCGTGTAGTCGCTCGGCCCCGTGACGTAGGCAGCGAAGGCCACTTCCTCCCGGCCGGCGAGGAGCGCTTCGAACGGAGCCGGGTCGTCGCCGGGCGGCAACCCGACGTCGATGACCGCCCGCACCGATCGGCCGAAGGCGGCAGGATCCACCTGGACCGAGTATCCACGGATGAGCCCGCGCTCCTCGAGCCGGCGAACCCGATCGGCCACCGAGCTCGGCGCGAGATGAACCCGCTCGCCGAGCTCACGCCAGCTGATCCTGGCGTTGCGTTGGAGCTCGCCGACGATTCGTCGGTCGATTCGATCGATATCCGTTGATTCGTTGGTCACGGGCTCATCTTGTTCCCGAATGATGCGTTGATCAACGGTTTCTTCGAGCGGATGATGACGCCATGACGAACGCACCCGCCAGCGCCCCCGCCGCCGCCATCGGCACGGTCGGCGTGCCCAAGGAGATCAAGACCGCCGAGCACCGCGTCGCGATGACGCCCGACGGCGTGCGCGAGTTCGAACGGCTCGGCATCTCGGTCTTCGTCGAGACCGGTGCCGGCGAGGGTGCGAGCTTCACCGACGATCACTACCGCGCCGCCGGTGCGGAGATCGTGCCCACTGCAGCAGATGCGTGGGGCCAGCAGATGGTGGTGAAGGTGAAAGAACCCAAGGCCGAGGAGTTCGGATTCCTGCGACCGGACCTCACGCTGTTCACCTATCTGCACCTCGCCGCATATCCCGAGGTCGCCAAGGCATTGATCGACTCGAAGTGCACATCGGTTGCGTACGAGACCGTCCAGTTGCCGGGTGGCGCACTCCCTCTGCTCGCCCCGATGAGCGAAGTAGCCGGTCGCCTGGCGCCGCAGATGGGTGCTCACTACCTCGAGCGCCACAACGGTGGCCGCGGCGTGCTGATGGGAGGCGCGCCCGGTGTGCAGCCGGCGAAGGTGGTGGTGCTCGGCGCGGGAAACGTCGGTTGGAACTCGGCGTGGATCGCCGCGGGCATGGAAGCCGAGGTGGTGCTGTTCGACAAGAACCTCGACCGGCTTCGATGGGTCGACCAGATCAACAAGGGACGCATCGTCACCCTGGCGTCGAACCGCGGCGCGCTCGAGCGCAACATCGCCGACGCCGACCTGGTGATCGGAGCCGTGCTCGTCGCCGGTGGCCGCGCTCCGGTGGTGGTCACCGAGGACATGGTTCGCACGATGAAACCAGGCGCCGTGATCGTCGATGTCGCGATCGACCAGGGCGGATGCATCGAGACCATCCACGAGACGACGCACAACGATCCCGTGTACTTCCTGCACGGCGTGCTGCACTACGCCGTCGGCAACATGCCCGGCGCTGTGCCACACACGAGCACCTACGCCCTCACCAACGCGACGCTTCCCTACCAGATCGAGCTCGCCCAGTTCGGCGCCCGCGCGGCATGCGCTCGCGATGCCGCCCTGGCGCTCGGGCTCAACACCCACGCCGGCCATGTGACGAACGCGCCGGTCGCGGACTTCCTCGGCACCGCCTTCGTGGAGCCGTCGGTCGCTCTCGGCTGAACCGGTCGCGGTACGGTTCGCGGATGGCGACCCCTGCATCCGAGCTCGACATCCCTGAGATCAACTTCGACGACGGCAGCTTCGACGACCGCATGACGATGCGGAAGTCCCTGCCCCGCGACGTCTGGCTCGTGCGCAACCTCATCGGGTACGGCGTGCTGCGCTACGAGGACGCCGTCGCCATCTTGTGCGACAAGCGCTGGCACTCCGCATCGGCCCGCATCCCGGAGCTGATGGGCATCACTCGCGCCGACTTCCTCGCTCGTCAGCAGGGCAGCATCCTGTCGACCGAGGGCGACGCGCACGGCCGCCTCCGCCGCCTCGTCGCTCCGGCGTTCACGCCGCGGGCTGCCGACCGCCTGAGGCCGTTCATGCGTCAGGTGATGAACGATCTGATCGATCCGGTCGCGGCCTCGGGCACGGCCGACTTCGTGGCCGACATCACCGAGCCGTACCCGATCCCGATCATCTGCGAGCTGCTCGGCGCACCCAAGAGCGACTGGCAGCTGTTCAGTCGACTCGCCGCGGACATCCTCGAGGTGTTCTCGGCGGATCTGGCCGACAAGCTCGATCTGGTGATGAACGCCCAGCGCGAGATGGACGCCTACACCCGCGACCTCATCGCCCAGCGCCGCTCGAAGCCTGCCGACGACCTCCTCACCGACCTCATCGCCGCCGAGGAGGCAGGCGACCGGCTGAGCAACGACGAGCTCGTGATGATGGTGAACGCGGTCATCGTTGCCGGCACCGACACCACCCGCAACCAACTCGGCTGCGCCGTGGCCATGTTCGCCCAGCACCCCGATCAGTGGGCGCTGCTCGCCGAACAGCCCGACCTCGCCGGTCGAGCCGTGGAGGAGACGATGCGCTACTTCGGCGCGGTGCGCGGCACCGCTCGGTTCGCGAGCTGCGAGATCGAGTACCGCGACGTGATCTTCCCGACCGGCACCTTCATGTCGATCGGCATCGCCGATGCCAACCGACAAGCCGACGTGTTCCCCGATCCCGAGACCTTCGACATCACCAAGCCCGCAGCCGGACAACCGCAGCTCACGTTCGGATCGGGCATGCACTACTGCCTGGGCGCGTCGCTGGCTCGCGCCGAACTGCAGGAGGCTCTGCCGCTGTTGGCGCAACGGATGCCGAACCTGCGCATCGACGGTCAGATCACGTGGAAGCCCGACGGCGTCGGCATCTTCGGTCCCGCGCACATGCCGGTGACGTTCGACGCGAGCTGACCCCGTCAGGCGACTGCACCGCCGTCAGCTGACGGCGGCGAAGGCCGCCCCGAGCAGATCGAAGCCGCGAGGGTCGCCGGTGAGATCGGGCTCCATCCGATTCATCACGTAGGTCATGGTCATGCCGTGATCGATGTCGTTGATCACCATCGAGCCACCCCACCCGCCCCAGTAGCAGAGCTTCGCGTCCATCGAGAAGGGCATGGTCTCGTTCGGCAGGCCATAGCCGAGACCGAATCGCTGAGGCAGTCCGAGGACGAGATCGACGTTGTCGGCCTGCACGTCGAAGATGCGATCGATCGTGGCCGGCGACAGCAACCGCACGCCGTCGACCTCGCCGCCGTTGGTGATCAGCGACTGAACGCGGGCAATGGAGCGCGCATTGCCATGGCCGTTGGCGGCACCGATGTCGGCCTGTCGCCACTCGCTCGTCCAGCAATCCGTCGCATCGGGTGCGGGCCCGGTGAAGGTCTTGACCAACGGGCTGTCGGGATCGAGCGAGGCGATGTCGATCGGCAGCGCATCGGGCGGCACGACCGGCGACACGCGGTGGAACTCGCTCGACGACAGGCCGATGTGGAAGTCGGCACCGAGCGGCTGGGCGATCTCCTCGGCGAAGAACTGGCCGAGCTTGCGGCCCGTGATGCGCCTGATCACCTCGCCGACCAGATGGCCCTGGTTGAGCGCGTGATACCCGGAAGCCGTGCCGGGCTCCCACCACGGTGCCTGTGCGGCAAGCATCGACGTCGACTTCTCCCAGTCGTAGATGTCGGACACCACGACCGGCTGGGCCCAACCGGACACTCCTGACGTGTGCGCCAGGAAGTGGCGGACCTCGATGTCCTGCTTGCCGTTCTGGGCGAACTCGGGCCAGTAGTGGGCGACCTTCTGATACGGGTCGAGATCACCGCGATCCATCAGCACGAGCGCGCTGATCGCCATCATCGTCTTGGTGCTCGACCACACGTTCACCAGCGTGTCGGCCTGCCACGCCGCGGTCTTGTCGTGGTCTGCGTAGCCACCCCACATGTCGACCACGCTTTCGCCGTGGATCACCACCGAGACCGACGCGCCGAGGTCTGCACCCGAGTCGATGTTGGCCTGCAGGATGCCGCGCATCGCTTCGAACCGAGGATCGCAGGTCCCCTTCACCGAGACGTCGACATCAGCCATGATCTGATCCCCCAGGATTCGAAGCTCGCAGCCCCAGGCCATCCCTCGATGGCACGAGGCGGACTCTACGTCAACGGGGCAATCAGGTCTCGACGGACTCGTCGGATCTCGCGTGGAGCTCGCGTGGAGTTTCGAATCGACTGCTGCAGCGGCGGGGTCGTACCGTGCCGTCATGGCCAAGGAACTGAAGCTCGGATACAACACCGGATACTGGGGAAGCGGCCCGCCCGCCGGCGCGCTCGAGTCGATCCAGGAAGCCGAGCGCCTCGGCTACAGCTCGGTGTGGACCGCCGAGGCGTACGGCAGCGTCGCGCTCACACCGCTCGCATGGTGGGGTGCGCACACCTCGTCGGTGCAGCTCGGCACGGGCATCATCCAGATGAGCGCGCGCACTCCCGCAGCGACGGCGATGGCGGCGATGACCCTCGACCACCTGTCCGGTGGGCGCGTGCTGCTCGGTCTCGGCGTGTCGGGACCACAGGTGGTGGAGGGCTGGTACGGCCAGGCGTACGGCAAGCCGCTCGCCCGCACCCGCGAGTACGTCGACATCGTGCGCCGCATCATCCGCCGCGATGCGCCGATCAACGCCCACGGCGAGTTCTACGACATGCCGTACACGGGATCGGACGGCAAGGGTCTCGGCAAGCCGCTGAAGAGCACGATCCATCCGTTGCGCACCGAGATCCCGATCTACCTCGGGGCCGAAGGTCCGAAGAACGTCGCCCTGGCCGGCGAGATCTGCGACGGCTGGCTGCCACTGTTCTTCAGCCCCAAGGAGAACGACTTCTACCAGCGGTGCCTGAACGAGGGCTTCGCTGCCGCAGGGGACCCCGGCAAGGCCGAGCGCTTCGACGTCGCGTCGGGTGTGCAGATCATCGTCGGTGACGACGTCGAGAAGTGCGCCGACTTCGTTCGCCCGTTCCTCGCCCTCTACGCCGGTGGCATGGGTGCACGCGGGGCCAACTTCCACTTCGAGGTGTTCGCCCGCATGGGCTACGAAGACGTTGCGTTACAGGTGCAGGACCTGTACCTCGCCGGCAAGAAAGCCGAGGCCGCAGCGGTGATCCCGTTGTCGATGGTGGAAGATGTCGCCCTGGTCGGTCCTGCCGACAAGATCCGCAGCGACCTCGACAGGTGGCGCGAGACCTGCATCACCACGTTCTTGCTGAGCGGCCCCAAGCAGATGCTCCCCGTGTATGCCGACCTCATCCTCGGCTGACCATCCTCGGCTGACCATCCTCGCCTGGCCATCCTCGGCTGGCCAATGACATGATCGAGGTCGCTGCCGACGTCGGTCTCGGTCTCGACCACGGCGTGGTCCGGCTCGCCCGCACGACGCCGGCGTGGATCGCGGCCGGTGAGCAGCTGCGCGAGCACGTCGCGGCGGAGCTGGTGGGCCTGGTCGCCGCCGTGGAGCAGATCGGCTCGTCGTCGGTCCCGGATCTGCTGGCGAAGCCGATCGTCGACCTCGCTGTGGGTCTGACGACCGGTCAGGAGCTCGTGCCGGTGCACGCCGTGCTCGAACACGACAGCTGGATCTACCGCGGAGATGCCGGCGAGCACGGTGGCCACGTGTTCGTCTACGACACTCGACCGCTCCATCGTGTCGCCCACCTTCACGTCGTCGAGCACGAAGGCCGACAGTGGCGGCACTACCTGCAGCTGCGCGATCTGCTGCGGACGAGCGCGAATGCCCGCGCCGAGTACGAGTCGGTGAAGCTGGAGCTGCACCGACTCGTCGGCGACGATCGAGTGGCATACACCGACGGCAAGACCGACGTCATCCGCCGGCTTCTCGCCTCGACGAACGACCGACGACACACGGGCTGATCGAACGCCGCACGGCGCAGCGATGACGTCAGTCGCAGCAGCTGTCACGCCATCCGCAGGTGCGGCACTTGAAATGGGCGTGCTCGGGGTGCAGGCCACCGCCGCAGAGCGGACACTCGGGGAAGACGCCGAAACGGACGCAGCGATCGTTCATCGGTTCGGCAGGGGCGCGTTCGGTCGACACGTCGGCGGGCATGTGTCAAGTCTGACAGCCTCGATTCCGTGCGTGCGGGACCCGGCGGCGTACTCTTGACCCGTGGGTCAAGAGCTCGCCCGACCCCGTTCACCGCGCACATGACGACGACGACGACGATCGACCACGGCCACCGACCAGGCAGCGCGCGGGCAGCCCTTGCGTACCCGCGTTTCCGGCGGATGTGGATCGCGTCGTTCGCCAGCAACACCGGCACCTGGATGCAGAACGTGGTGCTGCCTGCGTATGTGTACGAACGAACCGGCAAGGCGTCGGTCGTGGGGCTGTTGGTCTTCGCCCAACTCGGACCGTTGTTGCTGCTGTCGATTCCTGCCGGTGTGATCGCCGATCGGTTCGATCGCCGCCGGTGGCTGGTGGCGATGCAGATCGTGCAGATGGTGTTCTCGATCGCATTGTTCCCACTGGCGGCCGCAGACGCGCCGCTGTGGTCGCTCTTCGCCGTCGCGTTCGGCGTCGGGGTCGGCAACGCGCTCAATGCTCCGGCGTGGTCGGCGATGCTGCCCACGTTGGTCGGCAGAGCAGATCTCTCCGGATCGATCTCGCTCAACTCGGCGATGATCAACGGCAGCCGGGTCATCGGGCCGATCATCGTGGCGGTGCTGGCGCCACTCGGTGTCACCACCTCGCAGTTCTTCCTCCTCAACGCAGCCACGTACCTGTTCGTCGTGTTCGCCCTCGTCTCGGTCGACCTCCGTCGGCCGCCGCAGGTCCAGCACGAGAAGGGGTGGCGGCAGTTCACCGCCGGGCTGCGCTTGGCACGCGACAAGCCCGTGGCGTCGCGCCTGCTCATCTCGCTCACCACCTTTTCGTTCCTGTCGTTGCCCTACGTCGGTCTGTTCGCGGCGGTGGCCCAGCTCAACTTCGGGATCGCCGGCCGGACCACCACCTACAAGTGGCTGTACGCCACCTGGGGGCTCGGCGCGTGTCTCGGCGGCCTCGCCATCGGCACGGTCTTCGTCGGATGGGACAAGCGACGACTCATCCGCCTCGGATTCGCCTCGTTCGCGATGTGCCTCGTGGCCTTCGCCCTCGCCCGCGAGCCGATCGGAGCGTTCATCTCCGGGTTCTTCCTGGGCTTCGCCTACTTCGGCACGACGACGTCGATGATGACCGTCATGCAGAGCCGCCTCGCCGATCACGAACGGGGTCGGGTGATAAGCCTCTGGTTCATGGCCTTCGGGGGCACGGTGCCTCTCGGCAACCTGCTCTTCGGGCCGGTGATCGACGCCGTGGGAGCTCGATGGGTGTTGCTCGGAGGCGCGGCATGGGCGCTGTGGCTGTCGTACTGGTGCAACATCACGGCGATCGACGACCGAACTCACGACGACAACCCGACACCCGATCACGCCTCCATGCTCGACGAGCACGGCATCGCCGCCGGCGAGTGACCGTCAGCCGCCTGCAATGCCCGCAACGCCCGACAGGCCAGCACCACCTGCGACACTCGCCAGGTAGTCGTACACCCACGTCTCCAGGTCGCCAGGGGCGATCGCGGGCGACATCAGGTACCCCTGCGCGCTGTCGCACCCCATCTGGCGCAACATCACCAACTGCTCGGGTCGCTCCACACCCTCTGCAACCGCGTGCAGTCCGAGACTGTGCGCCAGCGTCACGATCGCGGCGACCAGGTTGAAATCCATCTCGTCGGTGACGATCCCGGCGACGAAGGAACGGTCGATCTTGATCGTGTGCACCTTGAGCTTGCGAAGGTGGGTGAGCGACGAGTAGCCAGTGCCGAAGTCGTCGAGGGCGATCCGCACACCGAGGTCGGCCAGCGCACGCAACGTCGCCTGCGGCGTGGCCTGCTCGCGCAACCCGGGATGGTCGAGCGTGGCCTGCTCGGTCACCTCGACCAACAGCCGATTCGGTGCGAGGCCATGTCGACCGAGCGTCCGGGAGATCTCGGCCACGATGCCAGGGTCGACGAGGTCGTGGGCGCTCATGTTCACGCTCACCCACCCGTCCGGAAGCAACGGCTCGATGTGGGCGAGGAGTGCGCACGCCTGCTCGAGGATCGACCGATCGATCTGGGTCACCAATCCCGACTCGAATGCGACGTCGAGGAAGTCTCCCGGACCGAGCACCTGCCCGTTCGGGTGATGCCACCGCGCCAGCGCTTCGAACCCACGCAGCGACCCGTCGGCGATACTCACCACCGGCTGGAGGTGCGCCATGATCTCGTTCCTGTCGATCGCGCCACGCAGGGCCTCGGCGAGGTCGCGGCGGTCCTTCCACCGTCTCACGCGAGGCGCCGCGCCACTCCTCCTGGCCGTCTTGATCTGGTACATCGACTGGTCCGCCTCCGCGACCAGCGAGCTGACCGACGACGCAGCATCGGAGTACGACACCCCGACCGATGCAGAGATCGATGCAACGCCGCTGCGCAGGACGAAGGGATTGGCGATCGCTTGCTCGACCCTCCGGCCGAGCTCCTCGATCGACTCGCGCGCCCCAAGGCCAGGCGCGAGCACGACGAACTCGTCGCCACCGATACGAGCCACCGTGTCACCGAAGCGCACCATGCCGTTCAACCGAGCGGCCACCGCGACGAGCAGTTCGTCGCCCGCGTCGTGTCCCAACAGGTCGTTCACCGGCTTGAAACGGTCGAGGTCGACGAACAACAGGCCCACCTGATCCCCCTCACCCCGTCGGGCCAGAGCTTCGGTGATGGCGGTGCTGAGCGCGATCCGATTCGGAAGGGAGGTGAGCGGGTCGTGGGTGGCGAGCAACTGGAGCGCGTCGCGCGCCGAGTGCAACTCGCTCACTTCGTAGCCGGTGACCACGTATCCCTGAACCACCGGATCGTCGCGCAGGTCGACAACCTCGAATCGGAACGGCCGAGGCGCTCGCGAACCCACCGATCGGACGAGTACCTCGACCGACGACGGCGAATGGCCCGTGCGGTCCCGCAGCGCTCCTTCGAGCAGCGCCTGATCATCGCCGACCGCGATCGACCAGAACGTGGTGCCCACCAGCCGTTCCGGATCGTGCCCGGTCAGTCGCGTGATCGCCGCCGACACCGAGTGCACCAGCCCATCGGCATCCAGCAGCATCGTGATCGCGGAAGAGTGATGCACGACCGCCTGGAATCGGGCAACGTCGCCCGACGCCACCTCCCATCGCCGCCGCTCGCCGATGTCACGGCACGACAGCACCAGGGCGCCGAGCTCGTCGTCGAGATGGTTGCTCCCCAGCACTTCGAACAGCCGCCATGCCCCGGCGGGATCGACGATGCGGATCTCGATCGGCGTCCCGACCCGCTTCGACTGCAGGGTCGTGGTCGATGACATCGCAATCGCGAGGTCATCGGGATGGATCAGATCGAGGATGCTCCGCCCCATCCACGCCTGCCGATCCCAGCCCAGGGTCGCCGCCGTCTCGTTCACGTAGACGACGTGGGCGTCACCGTCGATCGCCAGGACGATGTCGGCGACGGCGTCGAGCAACGCGGCAGCGTCATGGCGCGCCTCGAGTTGATTCCACTCGACATCATGCGACACCACGAGCCGGATCGTCCGGTGCGACCGCCGAGATTCAACCATCCGGGGCGTGTGGACTCGCGCTCCAAGAAGCTGCGAAACGTCAAGATCACGTCGAGATGACCGCTTCCCGCATGCGTCTCGTCGCCAGTTTGGTGCACACTCACGACATGACCGTCCGACTTGGCGTCGTGATCCTGCCCGAACACCGCTGGTCTGTCGCGGCGCGTCAATGGTCGTGCAGCGAGCAGTTGGGATTCGATCACGCTTGGACCTACGACCATCTGTCGTGGCGAGAGCTACGCGACGGCCCGTGGTTCGGTGCGGTGCCCACACTGGCAGCAGCGGCGATGGTCACGACCTCGATCCGGCTCGGGGTGATGGTCGCGTCGGCGAACTACCGCCACCCCGTGCCGTTCTCGAAGGAGATCATGAGCCTGGACGATCTGTCCGACGGACGCATCACCCTCGGACTCGGTGCCGGCAGCGTCGGCTACGACGCGACGATCCTGGGGACTCCCCCGTGGTCACGCCGAGAACGGACCGGACGCTTCGTCGAGTTCGTCGACCTGCTCGACGAACTGCTGCGCGAGCCGGCCGTCTCTCGTGATGGCGAGTACTACTCGGCAGACGAGGCGCGCAACGTACCCGGATGCCAGCAACGACCTCGCGTGCCGTTCTCGGTGGCGGCCGTCGGGCCGCGCGGCATGAACCTCGCGGCACAGCACGCGGCATCGTGGGTCACCTTCGGCGATCTGAGCGGCACCGAGCGCGTCGATCCGGTTGCGGGCGAGCGCATCGTCGCCCAGCAGGTCAGAGCGCTCGAGAGTGCGTGCGAGACGGCGGGTCGCGACCCGGGCTCCATCGATCGGATCGTGCTCACCGGCCCGCAACTCGATCCGTGCCTCGACAGCGTCGAGGCGTTCCGCGACATGTTGGGACGCTACGAAGCCGTAGGTGCGACCGACGTAGTGGTGCATTGGCCGCGTGCCACCGAGCCGTATCGCGCCGACATGGACACGTTCCTGACGGTCGTCACGGAACGCTGACCCGACGCTGGTCCCCCGCTGGTCCCCCGCTGATCCCCCGTCGATCGCCTTCGGACCCCCCGAGCATCTCGCGGGTGTCACCCGTCGATGAGCGCCGCAGCGAGTCGATCGAGACCGGCCACACGGCTGCCCTTCACCAGCACGGCGTCTCCCTCACCCAACGAACCGACGCACTCGAGCGCCGATGCCACATCGAGAAGTGGTGCAACGCCGTAGAGGTCGGTGGCGACGGCGATCACCTCGACGCCACGTTCGGCGGCGTAGGAGTGGATGCTGCGGTGCTCGCGTTCAGGGTCGGAGATCTCGGCCATCACGCCCAGAACGGCTAGGCGGCGAGTGGCCGGCATCGCCACCAAGGCGTCGATCGCGGCGCGCATCGAGGTGGGGTTCGCGTTGTAGGAGTCGTCGATCACCGTGGCTCCCGATCTCAACCGCACCACGTCCATCCGCATGGCCGTCAAGCGCACCGAACAGAGCGCGTGCGCCGCGGCGTCGAGATCGCCACCGACCGCGCCCACGGTCGCGAGCGCGGCCGCGGCGTTCGACACCATGTGCCGGCCGCTGACGGCCAGACGCACGTACAGGCTGCCCCACGGGCTCTCGACCGCGAACGATGCGCGGGCGAGGTGATCGAGCGCCACCGAGGTGATCCGAACGTGGGAGCCGGCAGCCTCTCCGAAGAGGAGCACCCTGGCCGACGCGGCCCTGGCCATTGACGCAACCCGTGGATCGTCGGCGTTGAGGATCGCGACGCCGTCGGGTGGCAGCGCCTGTACCAACTCGGCCTTGGCCTTGGCGACGCCCTCGATGCCACCGACGCGTTCGCTGTGGGCTTCGGCGACGCGTGTGACGATGCCGATCGAGGGGCGGGCGATGCCGCACAGGCGAGCGATCTCACCGAAGCCGCGCATGCCCATCTCGAGGATCATCACCTCGGTGTCGTCGGGAGCGTTGAGGATCGTGGTGGGCAGGCCCTGATCGTTGTTGAAGCTGCTCTCGTTGGCCCAGGTGCGCCGGCTCGGGCCGAGTGCCGCCCAGGCGAGATCCTTGGTGCTGGTCTTGCCCACCGAACCGGTGATCCCGATCACCGTTGCCGTGGAACGTGCCCGCCGCGCCGTCGCCAGACGCATCAGCGCAGCCAGGGTGTCGGTCACCTCGATCGCGGTGCCCTTGGTGCCCGGCCAGATCGGTCGCGACGTGAGATACGCACCGGCGCCGCGAGAGAGCGCCGACTCGATGAAGTCGTGCCCGTCACGTTGGTCGACGAGAGGCACGAACAGCTGCCCGGGTGCCGTGGTACGTGAATCGAACGAGACACCGTCGAGGACGACGTCGGGGCCGGCGAGCCGCCCGCCCGTGTCTCGTGCAACGTCGCTTGCCCGGAATCGCATCGGGCCACACGGTACCGTCGGACCGTCATGAGCAGCCCGGATCCCACGCCCGACGAGACCACGCCGGGCGCCCTCCCGCCCGATCGACCAAGGCCCGATGATCGCATCGAACTGATCGTGCTCTTCGGAGGGCAGTCGGCCGAGCACGATGTGAGCTGCACCACCGCCGCGCACGTGCTGCGTGCCGCCGACCCGGCCAAGTACCGCATCACGCCCATCGGGATCGGCCGCGATGGCCGGTGGGCGCTCGCGACCGAGGCTCGACACGCTCTGGCGGCCGGGCCCGACGCGCTCCCCGGGCGCCTCGATCCGGACGGGTCACCGGTCTCGGCCACCGACGTGGTGAGCGCTGGGCACGGCCACACGACGGTCGTCGTGCCGCTACTGCACGGGCCGATGGGCGAAGACGGCACGGTGCAAGGGATGTTGGAGCTCGCCGGCGTTCCCTACGTGGGGTCGGGCGTGCTCGGCTCGGCGCTGTCGATGGACAAGGCGATGGCCAAGCAGGTGCTGGCCGCCAACGGCATCGCCCAGGCACGGTCGCGCAGCTTCCGCGATCACGACGTGACGCCCGGGCTCCCCCAGCAACTCGTCGACGAGCTCGGACTGCCGCTGTTCGTCAAGCCGGCCAACATGGGTTCGTCGGTCGGCGTGACCAAGGCCAAGACCGTCGAGGCCGTGCGTGACGCGATCGAGGTCGCCGTGTCGTACGACGAGTGGGTCGTCGTCGAGGAGGCGATCGTCGGTCGTGAGATCGAAGTGGCGGTACTGGGGAACCTCGAACCGCGCGCCAGCGTGCCCGGCGAGATCGTTCCGGGAGCCGAGTTCTACGACTACGCCGACAAGTACCTCGACGACGGATCCCAAGCGGTCATCCCCGCTCGCTTGTCCCCCGAAGCCATCGACGAGGTCCAGCGCCTCGCTGTGCGGATCTTCGGGGTGCTGCGGTGCGAAGGCATGGCCCGAGTCGACTTCTTCTACGAGGACGGTCGCGCCGGGCGCGGCTTTCTGTGCAACGAGGTGAACACGATCCCCGGCTTCACACCGATCTCGATGTACCCCAAGCTGTGGATCGCCAGCGGGCTGACGTACCCCGAGCTGATCGACGAACTCGTGCGACTCGCGATCGAGCGCCATGCCCGCCGCCGCCACAACACGGCCCGCTGACCCCAGACCCGGCGGCCCTGGGGCCGACCGTCAGGGGCGCAGCGCGGCGCGCAGGAACGCCAGCAGCTCGTCGCGTAAGCGCCGCAGGCCCGCTGCGGTCGGCTCCCACCCGTTCACCCGCAGCGCCTCCGGCTCGGTCGCGATGCCCGTCACGGTGGCGTAGCTCAGCGCGGCGACCAGTCCGGGATCGGCTCGGCGCAGCCGACCGGCGTCCATCTCCGCACGCAGGTACACGTGGGCCCGGTCAGCGAGCGGACGCAGCTGATCGGTCAGCGATGCTGCAACCGGTGCCGGCAAACGGCTCACCTCGCGAATCAGGCCGAGCAGTGCTGGTCGACGCACCGCCGGGCGGAACACGGCGCGCACCACCGCATCGATGCGGTCGAGTGGATCGTCGGTGGCTGATCGCACCGCTGCCTCCACCACGAGTGCCAGGTCGGCGGCCGCCTGGGCGAGCACGGCCTGGAGCAGTTCGTCCTTGCTCGGGAACCAGTACAGCAACGTCTGCTTGGCGACCCCGACCTCGGACGCGATCTGGTCGAGCGACACGGCGTCCACGCCGCGCAGCCCGAACAGGTCGGTGGCGGCGACCAGGATCCGGTCGCGGGTGGTTGGTTTCGTCGTCGACATCTGTTCGGTGCTCGCTTTGCTCTCTACCATATGGTAGACAAGATGTTCGTGATCAGCGAGAACCTCGCCGGCAAGCGCATCGCCATCACCGGTAGCACCGGATTCGTGGGAACCGCGCTCGTCGAGCGCCTCCTCCGGAGCGTGCCGGGCTGCGAGCTCGTCTTGTTGGTGCGACCCAGCAAGCGCCACGACCCTTCCGAGCGGGTGCGTCGAGAGATCTTCAAGAACAACGCCTTCGATCGTTTGAAGGCAACCCTGCAAGACACCGACGAGCCGTTCGACGCGATGATCGCCCGCCGGGTGCGGGCGGTCGGCGGTGATGTGAGCACCGACGGGCTCGGCTTGAACGACGCCGACCGAGCCGCCTTCGCCAGCTGCGACATCGTGATCCACTCCGCCGCCGCCGTGGCGTTCGACTCACCCCTCGACTCGGCGGTCGAGATCAACCTGCTCGGGCCGGTGCGCATCGCCCAGACGCTCAACGACCTCGGCATCACCCCGCACATGGTGGCCGTCAGCACGTGCTACGTCGCCGGCAACCGTCGTGGCACGGCCCCCGAGGAGCTGGTCAGCGAAGGCCCGTTCGACCTGGGCCTCAACTGGCGCAAGGAGGTAGCTGCAGCCCGCCGGCTGCGCAGCGACCTCGAAGCTGCGAGTCGCGACCCGGACCATCTGCGCGAGATGCGCAAGCAGGCCCAGACCGAACTCGGTGCGGCAGGCGCTCCCGCGCTCGCCAGCAAGACCGAACAGCTCCGCGAACGCTGGGTGAGCGATCAGCTGGTGGAGGCCGGACGAGCGCGAGCCGCAAGCGTCGGCTGGCCCGATGCCTACGCGTACACCAAGGCTCTCGGCGAGCAGGCGCTCACCGAGACCAAGGGCGCGGTGCCCGTGTCGATCGTGCGACCGTCGATCATCGAGAGCGCGCTCGCCGAACCGTTCCCCGGTTGGATCCGCGGCTTCCGCATGGCCGAACCGGTGATCCTCAGCTACGCCCGCGGACTGTTGAAGGAGTTCCCGGGCGTCCCCGAAGGCACGGTCGACGTCATCCCCGTCGACATCGTGGTCGCCGCCATCATCGCGGTCGCCGCCGTCGGTCCCGAGCACGCGCCCCGCATCACCCACGTCGCCAGCGGTGGCATCAACCCGCTTCGCTATCAGTTGTTGGTCGACAACATCCGAGCGTGGTTCAGCGAACACCCGCTGTACGACGCCGAGGGACAACCGATCGATGTTCCCGAGTGGGTGTTCCCCACCCGCGGCAAGGTGCAGAAGCAGCTGAAGCGAGCCAAGGCCATCGCCGAGACCAGCGAGCGTGCCTTGCAAGCCTTGCCGCTCCGGGGCAAGCAGGCGGCGTGGGCGGCCAAGCTCGAGGAGAAGAAGGGCGACATCGACCGCGCCTACGAGTACGTGCAGCTCTACGGGCTGTACACCGAGTGTGAGGCGATCTACCAGGTCGACCAATTGATGCACACGTGGTCGACGCTCGATGCCGACGACCAGGCGGCCTTCAACTTCGACCCGCGCTCGGTCGACTGGGTGGAGTACATCACCACCATCCACCTGCCCTCGATCGTGCAGCACTCACGAGCGAAGACCACACCCGGCAAGAACCGCAACGATCGCACCGACCGGCTGCGGCGGTCGGTGCTGTCGCCCGACCGCCACCTCGCCGCGTTCGACCTCGAGAACACCCTCATCTCGTCGAACGTGGTGGAGAGCTACTCGTGGCTGGCGACGCGACGGCTGAACATGCCCGAGCGGATGCGCTACGTGTTGCGCACCTTGGCGGAAGCGCCGGGTTTGTCGAGCATGGATCGCAAGGACCGCGGCGACTTCCTGCGCCACTTCTACCGCCGCTACGCGGACGCCCCCGTCAGCCAGATCGACGAGGACTCCAAGGACCTGCTGCACCAGTTGATCCTCACCAAGAGCTACCCAGCGGGTCTGCGCCGGGTGCGAGAACACCGCGCCCTCGGCCACCGCACGGTGCTCATCACCGGAGCGTTGAGCTTCGCCGTCGAGGGCCTGCGCCCGTTGTTCGACGAGATCGTTGCGGCGCAGATGACCATCCGGGCCGATGGCACCTACAGCGGCGAACTGTCGCAGGTGCCGCCCACGGGCGAGACCCGAGCGCAAGTGCTGGCCGACTACTGCAGGGCAGAAGGTCTGAAGCTCGAAGAGAGCATCGCGTATGCCGACTCCACCAGCGACCTGCCACTGCTCGAATGCGTGGGCTTCCCGGTGGCGGTGAACCCCGAGACTCGCCTCGCCGCGATCGCTCGCAAACGCGGGTGGTTGGTCGAGGAGTGGAGCAAGGCCTCGGGAGCACCGAAATCGTTGCTGCCGATCGGCCACATGTTGAGCGAGCGAGAACGTCGGAGGGTGTTCCAGTGAGTCGTCCCATGAAGGCGCTCCAGATCGACAAGAAGCTGGTCAAGCTGGGCATGGCGCGGATGCTGTCCGCGGTGTCGCCCGCAGCGGCCGCGCGCATGGGACCGCTCGAGATGGTGACGATCGATCCCCCCGCGCTGCCGGGCCCTGGGTGGCACAGAGTGCACACCCATCTCGCCGGCATCTGTGGCAGCGACCTCGCCACGGTGGAGGGCCACGCATCGCCATACTTCCAGGACTGGGTGAGCTTCCCGTTCGTGCCCGGTCACGAGGTGGTCGGTCACCTCGCCGACGGTCGCCGTGTGGTGATCGAGCCGGTGCTCGGCCACGCCGCCCGGGGGTTCGAGCTCCCGTTCGACGGTGCCGCCCCCGGCGACGGCAACGATTACGCCCACCTGGTCACGGGCGACCTCGAGCCCGGAATCCAGATCGGGTTCTGCAACTCCACCTGCGGAGGCTGGGCACCCGAGTTCGTCGCCCACGACAGCCAGATCCACGAGATCCCCGACTCGATGACCGACGATCAGGCGGTCCTCGTCGAGCCCGCGGCCGGCGGCATCCATGCGGCGCTGCTCACGCTGCCCGTGCTCACGGGCATCGAACGCCCGGTGGTCGCCGTGCTCGGCGCGGGCACGATGGGCCTCTGCGCGATCGCCGGTCTGCGCCGGTACGTGCCGAACGTGCAGATCGTGGTGGGGGCTCGATACACACATCAACAGGCTCTCGCCAGAGTGTTCGGTGCCGACATCGTGGGCACGCCGGGCGAACTCGCCAGGGCCGTCCGCCGAGCAACGGGCAGCCACATGGTGGGCGACTACCTCTCGGGCGGTGCCGACGCCACGATCGACGCCGTCGGCACGAGCGACTCGATCGCCGACTGCCTGCGCATGACCCGTCCCCGCGGTCGGGTGGTGCTGATGGGCATGCCCGCCCAGGTGAGCGTCGACCTGACCGGCCTGTGGCACCGCGAGACGCAACTGGTCGGTGCGTACACCTACGGCACCGAGACCATGCCCGACGGTGCTCGCCGGCGCACGTTCGACCTCGCCATCGAGACCGCTCAGGAGCTCGGCTTCGAGCGACTGCTGTCGGCCACCTATCGCCTCGACGACCACGACGATGCGATCGCCCACGCGGCCGCTGCCGGTCGTCGCGGCGCCGTGAAGATCGCCTTCGACTTGCGCCCCTTCCCCACGACTTCTGTGTCCACGACTTCTGTGTCCAGGACTCCCGTGTCCAGGACTCCCGTGTCCAAGAAAGAGAGTGCCTGATGCCTCGTCCCGGATTCGTCCTCGAGGTCGACCGTTCCACCCCGTCGGTGCTGTTCTGGCGAGGCGAGAACTTCAGCCTCGAGAAGCTGCCGGCCGGCCGCAGTCGGGTGATCTATCCACCCGAGCCGCTGAAGGCGATCGACGACATCGACGGCGCCATCGCGCACGCCCTGCTGAACCCGATCGACCAGGACCCCTTGCCAGCGCTGCTGTTCCCCGGCATGCGGCTCACGATCTGCTTCGACGACGTGAGCCTGCCGCTGCCGAAGATGCAACGTCCCGACATCCGTCAGCGCGTGATCGAAGCGGTGCTCGACATGGCAGCTGCCGCGGGCGTCGACGACGTGCACATCATCGCTGCGCTCGGCCTGCACCGACGGATGCACGAGTACGAGATGCGCCACGCTCTCGGCGATCGCATCTACGACGCGTTCCACCCGCGGGGAATGCTGTACCAGCACGACGCCGAGGATCACGACAACCTCGCAGTCCTGGGTACCACCGATCACGGCGAGGTGTTGGAGATCAACAAGCGCGCCGCCGAGAGCGACCTCGTGGTCTACGTGAACATCAACTCGGTTCCGATGGACGGTGGATGGAAGAGCATCTGCACCGGCCTCGCGAGCTACCGGTGCCTCAGCCATCACCACAACGGCGAGACGTTGCAGAACACCCGCAGCCTCTCGGGGCATCGCAAGCACAGCGCCTTGCACACGAGCATCTGGCGCATGGGACAGGTGCTGCAGCAGAACGGTCCGAAGCTGTTCCAGATCGAGACCACGCTGAACACCGACATGTTCCCGAAGCCGTTCGGCTTCATCAACAAGCGGGAGTGGGAGTGGACCGGCGCTGATCGAGCGACGTATCTCGCGACCACCAAGTCGTTGAACCGGACACCGTTGCGCATCGCCCGCAAGATCTTCCACAACATCGAGGCGCCGCATCAGATGACGAGCGTGCAGGCCGGCGAGACCGAGGCCGTGCACGCGCTGACGCTCGAGCACGTGTACCGGCAGCAACTCGTGCCGGTCGAGGGACAGACCGACATCCTCACCATGGGCATCCCGTTCGTGTGCCCGTACAACCCCGATGGCGTGATGAACCCGATCCTGGTGATGTGCATGGGTCTCGGGTACCTGTTCAACATGTACCGCAACAAGCCGCTGGTCCGCGAGGGAGGCGTCATCATCATGACCCACCCGACCTATCGCGACTTCAACCCCGTGCACCACCCGAGCTACATCGACTTCTTCGAGCAGGTGCTGCCCGACACCACGGACCCCGTGGTGATGGGTCAGAAGTGGGAGAAGCAGTTC
>JANNQK010000144.1:0-35700 GCA_031400715.1 Actinomycetes bacterium
CGGTCTCGGCCACTGCGACCGGCTTGCCCACCCGCACCTGTTCCAGCACCCCGCCGACGACTGCGTGCACGCTCACCGGCCTGGTGAACGGTGCGACCTACGCCGTTGCGGTGACCGCGACCAACCCGAGCGGAACCAGCCCGCCCGGCGCGACCACGGTGATGCCTCGTCCGGCTGTCATCACCAGCTCCAGCAGCCGCTTGTGGCTCGACGCCACCGACCCCGACGCAGACGGTGTCGCAGAGGGCGCAGCCGAGCAGTGCAACGGCCTCACCGTGTCGTGCACGGCAGCGGCGAACGTGCTCAGTCGCTGGGAGGACAAGAGCGGCAACGACAGCGACGCGACGCAGTCGACCTCGACGATGGCTGGCCGGCTCGTGCCTGGAATGCCCGCGGTGAACTTCGACGCCAACGGGTTCTACTCCGCCACCGTGCGCTCTGGCCCTGACATGACTGCGTTCGTGGTCGCCCAGAGCGACACCGCCACCTGGAACACCTGGGGCTGGCTGCTGTCCGCGCGGCGAGCGAACGGCCTGATCATCCATCCCTGGGCCGGCGAGAGCCGGGTCGGTTGGTATGCCACCAACTCGGCGGGCTCGTACCTCCTCGCCGGCGAGAGAGCGACATCGTCGATCACGTCGCCGCACATCTACGACCTGACGCAGGCCGGCTCGAACCCCATCGTTGCGACCGGCGGCGACAACGGCCACTTCGTCGCTCAGACGTCGTTCAGCGGCCAGAACCGGACCGCCACCAACGTGACCCTTCGCCTCGGCGCCGACGACTGTTGCGGAGTTCGCAATGGCGACGGCAAGTACCGAGAGGTGATCGTCTTCGACCGCGCGCTCACCTCCGCAGAGCGGCGCAGCGTGCAGGAGTACCTGGCCCGCAAGTGGTCCATCGCCGTCACGCCGGCCGCGCCGACGGCGATCTCCGCTCTCGCAGCAGATGGCGGTGCGTTGGTCGCGTGGACGGCACCGACGTGGAACGGCGGATCGGCCATCACGGGGTACCGCGTCACCGCTGTGCCGGGAGGCCTCACCTGCACCGCTGCCGGTGCGGCGACCACATGCCCGTTGCTCGGCCTCACCAACGGCACCGCCTACGCGTTCGTGGTCAACGCGCTCAACGCAGTCGGCACCGGCGACCAGTCGACGGCGTCGAACACGATCACACCCGGCCCACCGCCCGCGCCGACCACGCCGGCGGCGGTGCCGGGCGACGGCCTCGCCGTCGTGTCGTGGGTTGCGCCGGTGTTGAACGGCCATGTGCCGGTGCTGTCGTACACGGTGACGGCGACCGCATCCGGCCAGGCGACGCGCACCTGCACCGCGACGGCACCGAGCGTCACATGCACCGTGACGGGCATGACCAACGACGTCGACTACGCACTGTCGATCACCGCCGCCAACGCCCACGGCAACGGACCGGCCGCAACCACCACCGTCACCCCTGCGTGGACACCGACCGACCTCGGCGCGGCGCTCACCTGGTGGTACGACGCCAATGCCTCCAACGCCTTCACCGGATCGTGGATCACACAGACCGGGTACACCGTGAGCGGCACCGCGGGCAGCACGCGCCTCGCCGTGTCGTCCGGTGTCGTGGAGCGCATCGACGTCGTCGCCGGCGGCTCCGGCTACACCAGCGCTCCGACGCTCACCATCACCGGTGGTGGGGGCAGTGGGGCCTCCGTTTCGACGACGACCGTGAGCGGCGGCGCGTTGACGTCGACGATGGTGCCCACGAGAGGGTCCGGATACACGTCCGAACCGACGGTCACCGTCGGGGGTCCTGGCGCTGGGGCTCGCGTGCGCGCGTTCATCACTGCCCCGATACCGGTCGGCGCGACGATCCGGATCGGGGGGCAGAGCTACACCGTCACCGATCGCGACGGACTCACCGTCACCCTCTCGCCGGCGCTCGCCGCAACGGCGGCCGCAGCAGCGGTCGAGGAGTGGCAGATCTCGAACTGGTCGAACCGTGCCACACCGGGCATCCTCGATGCCCAGCAACCAACGGTCGTGAACCGTCCGGCGCTCGGCACGATGGCAGGACGACCGGCGGCCGTGTTCGACGGCATGGACGGCTGGATGTCGATCCTCGCCGACAGCGGGACCGTCAGCTTCGACAAGAGCCCGACCTGGACCGTGCTCGTCGCCTATCAGGCCGAACGGCAGGTGGGCTGGGGAGCCGTCGGCCAGATTGCGTCGGGTTCGAACTCGCGCATCATCGCCTCGTCCGCAGCCGGTCAGGCCGACGTCGCATCCGTGCAGAACCTCCAAGTGACCCCGAACGTGGCCACCGATGCGCTGAACGGCGGCCCCGTGAGGATCGCGACGATGAGCGGCACCGGCGCCGACACGTTCGACTGGTCGCGCGCCTTCATCGGTGCGACAGCGGCGCCGGCCTACGCACCGGGCTTTGGTTTCACGGGCCGAATCGGCGAGATCCTGTTCGTCAACGGCGGGCTCGACTCGGCGACGGTGGCCAAGGCGCAGGCCTACCTGACGGCGAAATGGGCACAGCCGAACGTGGCCCCGACGGCGCCGATCGTCGTCACCCCGACCGTCGGCGACGGCCAGGTGTCGCTCACCTGGCGCGGTGCGAACGCGTATCTCTCCACGATCACCGGCTACACGGCGACCGCCACTGCGTTCGGTCAGACGACCCGCACCTGCACCACGACGACGCTCACGTGCACGATCACCGGGCTCACCAACGGAGCCGTGTACTCGGTCACCGTCGCCGCCACCAACGGGTCCGGCGCCGGGGCGCCGTCGGTGCCGATCACGGCGATCCCGCGACCCACGCTCCTCACCACCGCATCGTCCCGGCTGTGGCTCGACTCCAGCGACATCGACGGGGACGGCTGGGTCGAGGGCCCGGCAGGTGAGACCGGCACCGGCAGCGGCACCGTGCAGACATGGAACGACAAGTCGGGGCAGGCGAACCACACCGCCGCGCCGTCCACTGCCACGCGGCCCATCGCATCGGTCCAGACCCTCAACGGCCTGCCGGTGATCACGTTCAACGGCACCACGATCCTCCAGGGTGCAACGGCCACGAACCCGTACGGCATCACCGGCGATCGGACCCTGTTCGTGGTCACCCGTCGTCGCTCGGGGACGACGTCGCGTCTGATCGACCGCACCCCCGAGGACGCACCGCTGTTCGGCATCACCGGCACCAACACCCTGGAGGTGCGCGCCGACGACTGGGGCCAGTACCAGAGCTCGATCGGCACCTCGCTGACAGCGCCCAACGCCGGCTACATCATCGCCGCCAATCGCTCCGGCACGTCACTCGGCATCTGGTCGAACGGGGCCGCGATCGGTTCGTCCACCATGACCGGCCTGCAGACCCAGCGGGCGATCACCATCGGTCGACACGTCGCATGGACCGCCGCTGCGGACGTCGACGTCGCCGAGGTCGTGCTGTTCGACCGCGCACTGACCGCCACCGAACGACGTCAGGTGGAGGCGTATCTGCAGCTCAAGTGGTCGATCGCGCTGGTGCCCGAAGCCCCGACCGGCGTCACGGCCGGTCAGGTGGGCGGCGCCATGGCCGTGTCGTGGACAGCGCCCGCGTCCTCAGGTGGAGCATCCATCACCGGCTCCACCGTCACGGCCGCGCCCGGCGGCGTGACGTGCGCGAGTGCCACCACGACATGCACGTTCAACAACCTCCCGGCCGGGACGTACACCTTCACCGTGACGGCGACGAACAGCGTGGGGAACAGCATCTCCAGTGCACCGTCGTCCGCGATCATCTGGACCACGGTGGGTCCTGCCGCGACGGTTGCGGTGAACAGCCCGTTCAACGGCGTGTCCGACGGCATCAACGTCTGGGTCACGATGTCGGGGAACGCCTCGGTGGCCAAGATCAACATCGCCACCAACGCGGTCACCACCATTCCCGTCGGCACCAACCCGGTCGCCGCAGCCTGGGACGGCGCTTCGGTGTGGGTCACCAACACCGCATCGGCCACCGTGTCGAAGATCAACCCCACCACCAATGCCGTGATCGCCACCATCTCCGTGGCCACATCGCCGTACGGCATCACGTACGACGGCACCAACATCTGGGTGGCCAGCACGTCCGGCACCGTCACCAGGATCAACCCCAGCACCAATGCGGTGATCGCCACGGTCGCCGTCTCCGGCGCTCCATCGATGATCACGGCTGCCGCCGGCAGCATCTGGGTCAGCCAGCTCAGTGGCAACTCGGTCGCACGGATCAATCCTGCGATCAACGCCGTCGTGGCGACGATTCCCGTCGGTTCGTCACCTCACTGGAGCGTCTTCGATGGCGCATCGCTGTGGGTGGCGAACAACGGCGGAACCACCTTGTCGAAGATCGATCCTGCCACCAACTCCGTCATCGGCACGGTCACCGTTGGCAGCCAGCCGTTCGGACTCGCCGTGGCGTCGGGCAGGGTGTGGGTGTCGCTCAGGTCGTCGTCGCAGGTCGTGAGCGTCGACATCGCGACCGACGCGGTCAGCGCTCCTGTCTCCGTGGGCGGAACCCCATCCGGCTTGGTGTTCACCGGCAACCTCTGGGTGATGAACAACACGTCGAACACCGTCTCGAAGCTCGCCATCTGACACATGCACGAGCGCTTCGCCGCGGCACACTGGTGAGCGTGTCCGAGATTCGTCCCCTCACCGCTTGGTCCCGTCTGCCCCGTCCACTGCGTTGGAGCCTGCAGATCGTGATCGCGGGTGGCCTGGCCATCAGTGCGTGCTCCGCACAACCCGACGCCGGCTCCGACCTCGGATCCGACGCCGACCAGTCGCCGCCCACCAGCCCGACTCCCGAGACCACCGTCGCTCCGTCGGCGGCGCCCACGACGGCCGCCGACCCCACGACGACGGCGGCCCCGTCCACCACTGACGGCACAGATGGCACCGCCGGCACTGACACGGTTGCGTTCGCCGCCGACGTGAAGCCGATCATCGAGGCGAACTGTGCGTCGTGCCACACGGGCGAGGGCCCCGGCGTCGCCGATTTCTCCCTCGGCACCGCGGGCGAGGTGCAGGAGCTGTCGTTCGAGATCACTGCAGCCGCTCGCGTGGGGTACATGCCTCCGTGGCCGGCCGGCGACGGAGACGTCGCGTTCCACGACGATCGCCGACTGTCGGCCGAGCAGCTCGCCGTCATCGAGGCCTGGGCCGCGGGTGGCGGCGAGATCGACGTCCCCCCGTCAACGCCCATCGAGCCGACCGGCCAGGCCGTCACCCCGATCGAACGAGACGTCGTGATGGTGGGCCAGCCGTACAAGGGATCGACCGAGCTGCGCGACGACTACCGGTGCCAGATCTACGACCCGAACCTCGTCGAGCCCGGGTTCCTGCAGGGATACAGCCTCGAGGCCGACCGCACCGAAGTGGTGCACCATGCGCTGTTGTTCTACGCCGAAGCGTCCACCCGGTCGGCGGCCGAGCAGGCCGATGCCGCCGACCCCTCCATCGGCTGGGAGTGTGGCGGGCTGGCCGGGTTCGCCGGTGACTCGGGCGAGACCCGGCAGATCATGAGCTGGGGGCCGGGCCAAGACCCGACCGTGTTGCCGGTGGACACCGGCATCCCACTTCAGCCAGGCGACTACTTCGTCACCCAGATCCACTACCACTACGAGACCAAGTGGAACGATCTCGTCCCCGACGAGTCGGCGATCGTGATCGATCTCGCCAGCGACGAGGTGATCGCCGCAGCGGGTGGTTCGCTCGATCCGATCGAGCTCTCGCTGTACCTGGCGCCTGCGGAGATCCCCTGCTCGACCGGCGAGGTCGGCCCGCTGTGCGATCGGAGCGCGATGGCGGCCCAGCTGATCGACATCTGGGGCCCGACCGCCGGCCGGATCGCCGACTTCTTGATGTTCCAGTGCGGTGCGAAGGTGGACGACTTCGCAGGGATGACCGACGGCATCGCGTCGTCGTCGTGCGATCTCCCGGCCACGCCCGGTCAGATCGTGTCGTTGTGGGGCCACATGCACGAGATCGGCGCATCGTTCCGCATGACGTTGAACCCCGACACGGCAGATGAACGAGTGTTGCTCGACATCCCGAACTGGGACTTCGACTGGCAGCTCGACTATCGACCGATCGAGACGATCGTCCTCGAACGCGGCGACACGATCCGGGTGGAGTGCACCTGGGACCGGTCGAGGCTCGAAGACGGTGCCGAACCGAGGTACATCATGTGGGCCGAGGGCACCGCCGACGAGATGTGCTACTCGCAGATCGTCACACGTCCCGCACCGTGATCACGACGAGGTCGGTCGGAGGCTGACGCTCCGGCTCGGGCACGACGCTGATCTCCTGGCGGCGACCCACCACGTGCACCATCACCAACCCCTCGTCGGAGGTGAGGGCGATCCCCTTTGCCCGGACGAGAGCGCCGTCGACGCGTTCGCGGATCCGGTGCAGCCACCCATCCAGCTCGATGACCGTCAGACCGACGGGCATCGGCTCGGTCGACACCTGGTGCGCGTCGAACAGCGTGGACGGCGACAGGTCGATCGGACCCCCCGGTCGGCGCCCGCCGATGGCGAGCAGGCCCCCGAGCGCCCCTGACGAATCTCTGCCGCGCACGATCACCGGCGTTCCTGGTGCGCGTGCCGTCAGTTCGTCGTGCGCACGAACGAGCGCGGCACCGTCGACGAGGTCGGTCTTGGTGAGCACCAACAGATCTGCCGCCACGATCTGGGCATGGAGGTGTTCGCGCACCCACTCCGGAACCTCGCCGGCGACCAGTTGGTCGGCGGCCACGATCACCACCAGGCCGTCGAGCACGAAGCCCGCCGACCGCGCCCACGGCAGCATTCGTTGCGGTTCGGCGACCCCGCTCAGCTCGACGATCACGTGATCGGGAGGCGTGGGGCGCGACCTGATCTGGTCGAAGGCAGCGCCGAGTCCGTCGATCGAACTGCAGCAGATGCATCCGTCGGTCAGTTCGATCGTGTCGGCGTGCCGGCGGCGCACCAGCGCCGCGTCGATGTTGATCGCCCCGACGTCGTTGACGATCACCGCGACGGGTCGGTCGGCGGACCGCAGCAGTTCGTTGATCGCTGATGTCTTGCCGGCACCCAGGTAGCCGCCGATGAAGGTGAGTGGCACCCGCCGCCCGTCCCACGGCAGGAACGCCGGCTCGACGTAGCCCATCAGACGACCTCTGGCACGTCCTCGTCGCGCAGGCAAATCGGCCCGAACCTGTCGGGACGCAGTCCTTCCTTGCCCGCGTAGAACGCACGCACCCGGTCCATGTCGGCACCGACGTCTCCCGTGAGGTGGATCACCTGTCCGAATCCACCTCGGCGCCGCGGACCGTCGACCCAGGCGCACAACACGGGCACATCGGCCTCGAGAGCGATGCGATAGAACCCCGACTTCCAGTAGTCGGTCCTCGAACGGGTGCCCTCGGCCGGCACCACGAGGTGCAGTTCGTCGCACGTGGCGAACCTCGCGGCGAGTCCCGACACCATGCCGCTCGCCGAATCACGCTGCACCGGCACGCCACCCAGAGCCCGCATGAACCAGCCCATCGGCGGACGGAACAAGGCAGCCTTGCCCAGCCAGCGGATCGACAGGCCAGACGCCCGCGCCATCGCGACGGTGACCACGAAGTCCCAGTTCGTCGTGTGCGGTGCCGCGATCATGACGCACTTGCTGGGGATCGGCCGATCGACCACGGTGGTCCACCTCATGCACCGCAACACGAGACGGGCCAGGAGCGTGCGCATGGACCGACGCTATCGGGGGGTCGATGGATGGTGACTTCAATGGATGGTGACGGTGCCTCTCGCTCCGTCGACGGTCACCATCGCTCCATCAGGGATGGCATGGGTGGCATCGGCCACCGAGACCACGCACGGGATCCCCAACTCGCGCGAGACGATCATCGCATGGCTGCCCATCGCACCCACGTTCACGATCACGGCCACTGCGGGGATGAACAGCGGCACCCACGACGGGTCGGTCTGCGGTGCGATCAGAACATCACCTGGTTCGAGCCCGACCGGGTCGGCAGCATCGAGCACCACGCGCGCCCGGCCGGTGGCCGTGCCGCCCGACCCGGCTGCGCCCTGGAGCACGGTTCCGCTCGCGGCCACCGCTACCCGCTTGGCATCTCGCCGGGTCATCTCCGACAGTGCCGGCACCCGGCCGTTCACCACGAACACCGGCTCGTACGCGAACAGGCCTCGGAACTGCTCCCAGCGGGGCACCACGAGCGCACGCACGTGTTCCGGCGCGTGTCGCATGTGCTCCAACTCGACCAGCGTGAGCATGAACATGTGCTCGATCTGGTCGAGGTGTCCACGCTCGACCCAACGTCGGCCGAGCTCGCGCAGCGCCATGCGCATCTCGCCGATCACCATGATCGTGTTCGTCTTCGCCCGCTCGCGCCCGGCGAGGAACAGTCGGGCCGATCGATACGCCGCTTCGAACATGCCGGCCGTCTCGGCATCGCCGGCGATCTTGTCGCGAACGGCGGCGAGCGCCCGATCGCGCTCGGCGACGGACGCGGCGTGCCGCACCGACGGCGCCTGGGCATCGTCGGTCTTCCGCATCAGGTCGATCGCCGCCAGGGCGATGCGCGGATTCACTTCCCACGTCGCCGAGAGGATGTCGTACTCGTTCTGACCTCGCGAACCGAAGGTCCGAAGGAACTCGCGCACGTCGGCGAGGAACGCTGTCGTGGCAGGCGTGGCCGCCGAAGCAAGGCGATCGAGCAGGTCGTCGAGGCCGGAATCGAAGGCAGCGTTCAACTCGTCCGACGCACGTGCCGTGCGCGACATGGCCCACATCGCGTGCGACGGAGCGGCCGAGTCGACATCGATGCCTGCGAGCAACCCGATGCTCAACTCCGGCTCGCCGATGCCCTCGCAGATCGCACCGAGGGCACCCGGCCCCATCGACGCCAACGACGAGACGCGCATCGCGTTCTCGAACACCCGCTGCGCGCCTGCCATCATCGCTTTCGCCCGGGCGATGAGGGCCGAGTCGGTCAGGTCGCCGAGTTCGGGCCGACGGTCGCGCAGATCCTCGGCGAACGCCTTGTCGGCGTCGAGTTCGGGGAGCGACTCAGTCGACATCGCCCACGCCATCGACGCGCCCAGCGCTGCCTCGTGCTTCGGCGACACGTGCCACGGCTCCTCGACGTACACCGGCACCTCGTCACGATCGTCGAAGAACGCCTTGTCGATCGCCTCTGGTGAGGCTCCTGGCATGCGCGCCCCCAGCAGCCTCGTGAGCGACAGCGGGTTGTAGAGGTAGCCACCGAACATCCTCCACAGTTCAGGTGCGTCGGGATCCTCGAACTCCTCCCAGTCGAGCACCCCCACGCTGATGTACGCATCGCGTAGGGCGAGGCACAACGACTGACGGATCACCATGCTCTGGCCGAGCGGACTGAACGGGTCGGGGAACACGTCGGCAGCGTTGCCCCTGGTCCATGCCGGGAATCGCGCTCCCGGCGTCGAGTCCCCGAACCAACCTGTGTCAGATGATGCGCTCATGGTGCGCATCATGCCCGACCCCGGCTGTGCGGATGAACACGTGACAAGCTCACACCGTGGCAGCTACCCCCGACCCGGTCGTCGACATCGATCACGTCGATGCCGCCCCGGAGGGCATCACGGACGGCATCACGGATGGCATCGACCTCCGGTTGGCGCTGATGTGCCTGGTGCATCTCACGGGCGATCTCGCCTGGCTCGAGCCGCCGTTCCAACCGTCACGCGATGTCCGGTTGGTGCCCGACCCGTCTGCTGGCCTCCCGGACGACGTGCAGCTTCGAGTTCGCGCAGCGGTGCGCCGGTTGCTGGCCGAGGGCATGCCCGATCCCACCATCGTCGACCCGGGTGACGAGTTGATGCAGCGGATGATGTCGGTGTGCCTCGGAGAGCACGTGCCCCCGGAGTACGCCCCGATGATGAGAGGTGAACTCGGTCTCGTCGCGCAGGCCGTGCGGGCGACCGACACGTCATCGGCGCCTTCCGACCACGACCTGCACGTGCTGGTGGTCGGCGCCGGGATCAGCGGGATCGCCATGGGTGCGTCGCTGGGCAGGGCGGGTGTGGCGTACACGATCGTCGAGCAGCGAGAGGAGGTGGGCGGCACCTGGTGGGACAACCGCTACCCCGGGTGCGGTGTCGACACGCCGAACCATGCGTACTCGTACTCGTTCGGGCAGCGCTTCGCGTGGACGCGCTACTTCTCCAAGCGCGACGAGATCGAGCAGTACCTGCAGCGATGTGCCGACGAGTTCGAAGTGCGCCCGCACATCCGCTTCGGTGCTGAGGTGTGCGGCGCCCGCTGGGACGAGTCGACCCAGCAATGGCACGTGCTCGTGCGCGAGAGCGGCGGCGAGCGAACGATCGTCGCCGACGTGCTCGTGTCGGCCATCGGTCTGCTCCACGTGCCACGGATGCCGGACATCGTCGGCATGGATGAGTACGCCGGCCGGGTGATACATCCGTCTCGATGGCCGGCGGACCTCGACCTACGCGGCAAGCACGTGTCGGTCGTGGGCACCGGGGCGACGGCGATGCAGCTCGTGCCGAGCATCGTCGACGAGGTCGCTTCGCTCACGGTGTACCAACGGTCGCCGCAGTGGGCGCGTGACATCGGCGGGTACCGCGACGACATCCCGCAGGCCGACCAGTGGCTGTTCGAACACCTCCCGTTCTATGCAGAGTGGTTTCGGCTGGCGATGTTCTGGCGCTACGGCGACGGTCTCCTGTCCACCTTGCGCAAGGATCCCGAGTGGCCGCACCCCGAGCGTTCGATGAACCGACGCAACGAACGGCATCGGGTCGAGATGGCGGCGTTCATCGAGCGCGAGCTGGAGGGACACCCCGACCTGGTCGAGCGGTGCATGCCCGACTATCCCCCGTACGGCAAGCGGATTCTGCTCGACAACGGGTGGTTCCGCACGCTCACCCGCCCCAACGTCGAGTTGGTCACCGATCCGATCGCACGCATGGACATCGATGGAGTGGTGACCGTCGATGGCACGCACCGCGAGGCCGACGTCGTGGTGTTCGCGACGGGGTTCCACGTGATGGAGATGGCTGCCCGTCTGGGCATCACCGGACGCGACGGTGTGGATCTGGCGGACGTCTGGGCCGACGAGAACCCTTCCGCGTACCTGGGCATCACCGTGCCCGGCTTCCCGAACCTGTTCTGCATGGGTGGTCCGAACACCGGCCTCGGCCACGGCGGCAGCGGCATGTTCGTGGCCGAGTGCCACACGCGCTACATCACCGACGCCGTTCAGCGCATGCATGCCGGTGGCGTTCGGGTGCTCGAGGTGCGACGTGATGTGCACGACGCATACGTGGCCAGGGTCGATGCGGAGCACGAACAGCTGATCTGGACCCATCCTGGGATGACCAACTGGTATCGGAATCGGGCCGGACGAATCGTGGCGATCATGCCCTGGCGTCTGGTCGACTACTGGTGGATGACCCGCGAGATCACGCTCGACGACTTCGTGTGAGGTCGAGGGCCAGCAGCACCGCACCCGTGACCGGAGGCTGTACCAGCGGCACGATCGCCGCCAGCGGACAGTGGGCGCCGATGTGCGCCACGAACGCTTCGACGAACCGGCCACCCGCGTGGTGCACACCGCCCGCGGTCACGAGTTCGAAGTGGTCGTCGCGGATCGACAGATGATCCGCAGCACCGACCACCATCGCCGCGTGTTGCCCCCCACTTCGATCGAGCACGTCGATCGCCACACGGTCGCCGTGGTCGGCAGCCTGCTGCAACAACGGCGCCAACCGACCATCGGCGCGGAGGGTCCGTCTGCTGATGCCTTCGAACAGCGACAGGACGTCGACCACGCCGAGCGCTTCGAGGAACCGATCGGTGAGCACGGTGGGCGGACCGGTGCGGTGATGCTGTGCCGCGACCGCGTGCAGTGCGTCGGCGACGAGGGACGACGAGCCGCACGGTTCGCCCCACCCGACCGACATCGTGCGGTACCGCACACCGACCGAGTTCACTCCAGCGGTGACGGCGCCGGTACCCACGCTCGACACGATGCCCCAACCACTGGAGCTGCCGGCGCGGAGAGACACGATCGAATCGTTCACCACGGTCCGAACCCCACCGAGACCGAACCCGTCGAGCGCCGCTTCGATCGCCCGTTCGTCGCTCGGCCAGTCCACCCCCGCGAGGCCGAAGGCGGCAGCGACCACATCGCGTGGGGAGACCCCGGCATCGGTGAGCGCCTGGCGGACGCCCCGATGCAGTTCGGTCATCGCTGGCACCAATCCGATCGACTCGTGGTTGGTGCAGCCGACGCGAGCCCTGGCCACAGGGTGGCCGTCGAGATCGGCGACGATCACGTCGGTCTTCGTGCCGCCACCGTCGACGCCCAGCAGCATCAGCCGAGCCGCCCCAGCCAACCCGCGTTCATCTCGCGCAGACGCGCCCACACGGCAGGCGCCGACGACATCGCCGGTCCGAGCGGATTGGTGACCAGTGCACGCAAGGCTGCCTGTTCATCGCCGTTCACCGCCGCCTCCACCGTGAGCAGTTCGACGTCTTTCATGGTGCGCAGCAGAGCATCGACATCGGCCCGCAGCGGCGCCACCGGCAACGGCTCGGGACCGGACCTGCCGACGCGCGCTGCCACCTCGACGACCACATCGTCGGGCAGTCCAGGGATCGCACCACGGTTCATGGTGTTCACGACGTGCACCGCTCCGGCGCCGGCGACGAGATCGGCCATGAGCGCAGCGGCGGCCTCGGAGTAGTAGGCGCCCCCGCGAGACGACAGCTCGGCCGGCTTCTCGGTCAGCTCAGGGTCGGCATAGCGGCGCAGCAACGCCGCCTCGATCTCCTGCACCGCAGAGGCGCGAGTGGGGTGCGACGCCTGGAAGCGAACCCACGCCTCGGTCTCGTAGTAGTACAGCAGGTAGTAGTTCGGAATCGATGCGAGCATCCGGATCGACTCCGGCGTCCAGTCGGGCTCTCCTTCGACGTGGGCAGATGACAGCACCCGACTGGTGCGCTGCTCGAGCCCGCGCAGCACGTCGGCCGTCCGGTCGACCCCACCGACCAGCACTCGTCGAACCCAGCTGAGGTGGTTGAGCCCGACGTAGTCGAGGTCGATCTCGTCGACGCCGGCGCCGAGCGATGCAGCGATGCGCGCCTTCACGGTCCACGGAACGTTGCACAGCCCGATCGTCGGCACGTCGGTGTGGCGGCACAGCGCCTCCGTGACCAGCCCGGCCGGGTTCGTGAAGTTGAGCAGTGTCGCACCGGGTGCGTGCCGCTCGACGTCGGCCGCGATCTCCAATGCCACGGGGATCGTGCGCAGCGCGTTGGCGAAACCGCCGACACCCACCGTCTCCTGGCCCACCAGACCGAACTCGCGGCCGAGTTGCTCGTCGCGTTCGCGCGCCGCCATGCCCCCGACGCGGATCTGGCTCACCACGAACCGGGAGTCGCGCACGCCCTCGATGCGGTCGGTGCCCCACCGAACGTCGACGCCGCCCCCCTGGCGCGTCGCCATCCGGCTCGCCAGGGGCCCCAGAACCGCGAGCCGGGCCGCGTCGTGGTCGACGAGATGGATCTCGGTCAGATCGAGCGCGTCACGTCGCCGGAGCAGCCCGTCGACCAGCTCCGGGGTGTAGGTCGACCCCCCACCGATGACACAGACCTTCACGCTCGCCACGGTATCCGGCCCATCGACAGGCTCCGCACACCGCGCTGAGGGGTTGACGACGCTTGTCTGGAAGACTGGCAACGGGTGTGACGACTGGGGAGTCGTCACGTGAAAGGGGATCTGATGAGCGAGCGGACTCGATCGATCGAAACTGGAACCGGCACCGAGTCATCGACCGATGTGGATGTCGTCATCGTGGGCGCAGGCTTCTCGGGCCTGTATCTGCTGAAGCGGATGCGCGATCTCGGGATCACCACCAGAGTGCTCGAGGCGGCCGACGACGTGGGCGGCACCTGGTACTGGAACCGCTATCCAGGCGCACGTTGCGACATCCCCACTACCGACTACACGCTCAGCTTCGACCCCGCACTCGAAACGGAGTGGACGTGGTCGGAGAAGTACGCCACCCAGCCGGAGATCCTCCGCTACGCGCAGTTCATCGCCGACAAGTACGACCTGTACTCGGGCATCGACTTCGTCACCCGGGTCGAGCGGGCGGCCTGGGACGAGTCGGCGAAACGCTGGCACGTGCACACCGACCGGGGCGACGACATCACCTGCAAGACCTACGTGATGGCCACCGGCTGCCTGTCGCTGCCGAAGGTGCCCGACATCGAGGGCCACGATCGCTTTCGCGGTGAGGTGTACTTCACGAATCGCTGGCCGCACGAAGGGGTCGACTTCACCGGCAAGCGCGTCGGCGTCATCGGCACCGGATCGTCCGCGATCCAGTCGATCCCGCTGATGGCCGCACAGGCCGCCCAGATGACGGTGTTCCAGCGCACCCCCAACTTCTCGGTCCCGGCCTACAACGGTCCGGCCAACGAGGAGCGCCTGGCACTGATCGCTGCCGATGCCGCAAAGTACCGTGCCGACGCCAAGATCTCGGGTGGTGGCGTGCCAGGCGAGCCGACGCTGCTGTCGGCACGAGCGCTCACCGACGAGGAGCGTTGCGCCCGATTCGAAGAGGTGTGGGCGATCGGTGGCCTGGAGATGCTCGGGGTGTTCAATGACATCATGGTGAACTCCGAAGCCAACGAGCTCCTGTGCGAACTGATCCGCGAGAAGATCCGTTCGATCGTGAACGATCCGGTCACCGCCGAGGCACTGTGCCCGAAGGACCACCCCTTCGGAACCAAGCGGCCGTGCGTCGACACGAACTACTACGCAACGTTCAACCTTCCACACGTTCGTCTGGTGAACCTGCGCACCAACCCGATCACCACGATCACCGAGACCGCCATCGAGATCTCGGACGGCCAAGGGGCGGCGGAAGTTCTCGAGTTCGATGCGATCGTGTTCGCCACGGGCTTCGACGCGATGACCGGTGCGCTCGTGGGCGTCGACATCACGGGCAAGGACGGCCGCACGCTCAAGGAGCAGTGGGCGCATGGGCCCACCACGTACCTCGGCCTCACCACGGTCGGCTTCCCCAACTTCTTCACCGTCACGGGCCCCGGCAGCCCGTCGGTGCTGTCGAACATGGCGGTGTCGATCGAACAGCACGTCGACTGGGTTTCCGGTGCGATCGAGCATCTCCGGGATCAGGGGTGGGCCACGATCGAGCCGACCGAGACCGCTCAGGCCGCGTGGGGCGTGCACGTGAACGACTGCGCCAACATCACGCTCTACCCCGTCGCCAACTCGTGGTACATGGGCGCGAACGTGCCCGGCAAGCCGCGCATGTTCCTTCCCTACATCGGCGGCGTCGGCCCCTACCGCGCCATCTGCGACGAGGTGGTCGACAAAGGTTGGCTGGGCTTCGCGATCGATGGCCCGAACGGCAGACAGTGCAACGACGGGGTGATCCGCGAAATCATGCCCGACGTGGGCATGGTGCTCCAGATGATGGAAACGCTCGGGCTCCCACCGATCGATTCGTTGACACCCGAACAGGCTCGCGAGTTCGTGCGCGCATCATCGGCCATGAGCCCGCCCGGACCGGCGGTCGGCGAGATCGTCGACGGAACGTTCCCGGCCGCAGACGGCAGCCCGCTCGAGTACCGGTTGTACCGCCCCGCCACCGAAGGCCCGCACCCCGTGGTGCTGTACTTCCACGGCGGAGGTTGGGTGTTCGGTGACCACCAGAGCGACGATCCGTTCTGCCGCGACCTGTGCGTGCGTTCGAACGCGATGATCGTGTCGGCCAACTACCGGCATGCACCCGAGGCACGCTTTCCTGCTGCGGTGCTCGACGGCCTGGCCGCACTGCACTGGCTCACCGAGCACGCTCAGCAGCTCGGCGGGCTCCCCGGCGCCATCGCTCTCGCCGGTTGGAGCGCCGGCGCCAACGTCGCCGCTGTCACGGCGCAGCTCGCTCGTGACGCCGGAGGACCCGCGATCTGCGGTCAGCTGCTGCTCACACCGGTCACCGACCTGAGCACGGACTCGGCGTCGTACGTCGAGAACGGCGAGGGCTACGTGCTCACCGCGTCGCTGATGCATTGGTTCGCCGACCACTACGTCGACCACGAGGATCGCACGAACCCACTCGCGTCCCCGCTGTTGGCCACCAACCTGGCCGACCTGCCACCGGCCACGATCATCACGGGCCAGTTCGACCCGCTCCGCGACGAAGGCACCGCCTATGCACACGCGCTGGCAGATGCCGGCACCCAGGTCCACCACATCAACGCACGCGGCCACACGCACACATCGCTGACGATGGTGGACATCATCCTGTCCGGGGTGTCGTACCGGGAGCAGATGGGCGAAGCGCTCCGCAGCTTCTTCGGTGCGACCGTCAGCGCCTGAGCATCACGGGGTGAAGTACGGCCGATCACCGGCGATGGTGACGCGCTCCATCACACGCCTGGCCGGGAAGTAGTCGCTCGCGGCATAGTGCTGGCACGCGCGGTTGTCCCAGAACGCGATCGAGTTCGCCTGCCAGTGGAACCTGCACTGGTACTCCGGCAGCGCGGCCTGCGAGTACAGATGAGCCAGCAACCAATCACTCTCCTTGGGTGACAGCCCGTCGATGTGGGTGGTGAATCCCGTGTTCACGTACAGCGAGCGCCGCCCGGTCTCGGGGTGCGTGCGCACCACCGGGTGATGTTGGGGCGGGTACTGCTCGTGCAGCTCTTCAGCCGTCTTGCCGAGCCGCTTGGCGAACACCCGGGCGATGTCGTGCGTGGCCGTCAGCGTGCAGACCCACTCCTTCATCGCCGGCGAGAGGTTCTCGTATGCGAGCTCCATGTCGGCGAACAGGGTGTCGCCACCCACGTCGGGCACCTCGATCGAGCGCAGCACCGAGCCGAGCGACGGCGACTCGCGCCACGTGACGTCGGAGTGCCAGTTGTTCTCGCGCCCCCGCGAGTCGGGTCCATGGGTGATCCGCAGGACCTCGCGGTTCGCCTGTTCCTTCGGAGTCGCCGGATGGATCTCGAGCTCACCGAAACGGCGGGCGAACGCGATGTGCTGTTCCGTGCTGATGTCCTGGTCGTGGAAGAAGACCACCTTCCATCGAAGCAACGCCGAGCGGATGTCGGCGATGGTTCGATCGCTCGGCTCCTCGCGAAGGTCGACGCCATGGATCTCGGCGCCGATGGTGGGCGAGAGCGGCCGCTCGACGATGGTGCTCGCTGACAGTTCGGTTGCAGTCATGGGTCCACGGTACCTCGCGAGTCGGCAGGGTGAAATCACCTCGGCCCGGCTGCGACGCCGGTGCACGGAGTACCTTCGACCCATGAGCGTCGACGTGAAGGAAGCCCAGGAGTTCCTCGCCGATCACTGGTCACCGGGGGTGAACCGTCGCGAGTGGATGGAGCTGGTGATCGACGAGCGGTGGGCAGCGTTGCGGTGGCCCGTCGAGTGGTACGGCCGAGATCTGGCCGACGACGAGGCGAAGGAGGTCGAGGCCGTCTTCGCCGCCGCAGGCGCGCCCGGCCCGGGGCAGGACATCTACAACCTGTGGGCCGCCACGATGCTCTCCGCCGGCACCGACGAGCTCAAACGGCAGTTCCTCAAGCCGCTGCTGATGGATCAGGTGGCGATGTGCCTGCTGTACAGCGAGCCCGGTGCCGGCTCCGATCTGGCCGGCATCCGCACCGCCGCCGTCCGCGACGGCGACGAGTGGGTGGTGAACGGCCAGAAGGTGTGGACGTCGGGAGCGCGCGACGCCGACTACGGCATGCTGATCGCCCGCACCGACTGGGACCAGCCCAAGCACCGCGGCATCAGCTTCTTCTGGTTCCCGATGAAACAGGCCGGCGTCGACGTGCGCCCGCTCCGCCAGATGACCGGTGATGCCCGGTTCAACGAGGTGTTCATCACCGATGGCCGCGTGCCCGAGGCCAACCGTCTCGGTGACCTCAACAAGGGATGGTGGGTGTTGCAGACCGCCCTCGCCTACGAACGGGCCGTGATGGGAGTGTCCCGTCGTGGGCCGAGCGGCGGGGGCGAGGGTGCCACGGCGAAGTCGCACGGGCGGATCCCCACTCCCGACCTCTCCCTCGTCGAGCTCGCACGGGCCAAGGGGCGCTCCGGTGATCACACCGTCCGCCAGGCGTTGGCGAGGTTGCACATCCGCCGCACGGTGAACGACTGGAACGCCGAGCGGTCGAAGGCTGCCATGAAGGCTGGCGGGTCGTCGCCTCTCGCATCGCTCGGCAAGCTGTCGCTCGCGCAGATCCTTCACGACGCCGGACGGGTCGAGGCGACGATCCTCGGCATCGATGCGGTGCTCGACGGCGACGACCACCCGCGATCGCGCGACGCCAACTACTCGCAGCAGAACGCCTACTTCTTCTCGATCGGCGGCGGCACCGACCAGATCCAACGCAACATCATCGGCGAGCGCCTGTTGGGCCTGCCGAAGGAGCCAGAGGTCGATCGCGACGTGCCGTTCCGCGACGTGCCCGTCAGCCGCTGATCACCGCATCGAGGAAGCGCAGGGCTGCGTTCGCGGACTCGCGGCGCCACAGCGCGACCACGTCGGTCGGATCGGCTCCGGCTCTCGATGCTGCGATCGCAGCGACCTGTTCACGCTGATGTTCGAGGAGCTCGCGGGTGCCGACGGCGTTGAGGTCCGCCAGCACCAACTTCAGCAGGAGCTCGCTCCGGAGATCGCGCAGGTGCGCCGTGGGCGTGACGAGCCAGCGGTGCAACTGATCCTCGCCCCGCCGTGTGGGCGCCAGCAGGGTTCGGGTGCCGCCCGCGGTGCCGGGCTCCTCACCGACCGCCGCCAGGTGCCCCCGAGCCGTGAGTTGATCGATCGCGCGATAGGTGAGCGCGCGCGACAGCGACCACACCCGACCGACATCGCCGTCGGGCGCCAGCCGCTTGGCGACCGCGAAGCCGTGGGCCGGAGCCACGGCGAGGACGCCGAGGCACGCCCACTCCCCCAACAGCAGTTCGTCGTCGGAGGACCTCGCCATGGCTCCATGCTGTCACGCCGCGCTCCCACCGAGCTTCTGGTCGCGCATCTTCTCGTGCTGCGAGACGATGCGCGACCAGAACGTCGACGCGATGCTCGACCGTGTGGCGAGACGGTGATCCGGTCACTCCGGTGAGGCTTCGATGTCGGTGGCCTTCACGGCGGCGTGCACGTGGTCGCCGGGTCTCAGGTGCAAGGCGTCGAGGGCCGCAGCGGTGATCTCGGCGGTGAGCGGCATCGGTCCATCGATCGCGACTCGGACGCGATCGCCCAGGCGGTCGACATCGACGATCGTCCCCGGCCAGACATTGCGGGCACTCGACGTGGGGGCCTCCGTGGTGAGCACCACCGAATGCGGACGGATCACCGCGATGCTGTCGCCGGGCGACGCGTCGGCGATCACGACAGAAGCGCCATCCGCGGTACGCAACACTCCATCGTTCACCATGCCGCGCACCAGGTTCACACCGACGAGATCGGCGACGTAACGCGATCTCGGGCGGGCGGTCACCTCGGCGAGCGTGCCGGACTGCACGATCCGGCCCGCTTCGAGGATCACCACACGATCGGCCAGTGCGTAGGCGTCGACCGGATCGTGTGTCACCAGGAGGCGCATGCCATCGAACGACGCGAGGTGCTGGCGGAGGTCACGGCGCACGGACGCGCGTGTACCGACATCGAGCGCTGCCAACGGCTCGTCGAGGAGCAACAACCGAGGATCAGCAGCGAGCACCCGGGCGAGTGCGACGCGCTGCGCCTGTCCACCTGACAGCGCTCGAGGTCGCTGCGACGCGTATTCGGCCAGGCCCAACCGGTCGAGCCACTCTCGCGCAACACGTCGGGCATCGATCTTCGGCGTGCCTCTCGCCCGAAGACCGAAGGCCACGTTCTCGAGCACCGACATGTGCTCGAACAGCAGGTACTGCTGGAACACCACACCGATCGGCCGCCGCTCGGGCTCGACGAACACCGCGTCGCCGTCGTCGACCACCGTCGAGTCGATCGTGATCCGGCCGGCGTCGATGGGCTGCAACCCGGCCAGCGCCCGGAGCAACGTGCTCTTGCCCGCACCGTTGGGGCCGAGGACAGCCACCAGTTCGCCGGGCGAGATGTCGATGGAGGCGTCGAGGTCGAGCGAACCGATCTGTACCCGTACCTGCGCCGACACGCTCATGCCGCCACCGCCGTCCGGGTGCCGAACCACCGCTCGCGCAGACCGACGAGCACCGCGAACGAGATCGCGATCAGCACCAGTGCGAGCACGATCGCCTCTTCGGGGTTCGTCTCGAGCGACAGATAGACGGCGAGGGGCATCGTCTGGGTGGTGCCGGGGAAGTTGCCGGCGAAGGTGATCGTGGCGCCGAACTCGCCGAGCGCTCGGGCCCACGACAGCACCGCGCCAGCCACGAGCGCAGGTCGCACGGCGGGCAGGGTGACGCGGCGGAACGTGTACCAGCGCGATGCACCGAGCGTGCGCGCCGCATCCTCGATGCGCTGGTCGAGTTGGCGGAGCGCGGCCTCGACCGTGATCACCAGGAACGGCATGGCCACGAAGGTCTGGGCCACCACCACGCCCGCGGTCGTGAACGGCAAGCGGATGTCGAACCAACGATCGAGGTACTGGCCGACGAGGCCGCGACGCCCGAGCGCGAAGAACAACGCCACGCCACCCACCACCGGTGGCAGCACCATCGACAGCGTGCACAACGCACGCACCACCGTGCGGCCGGGGAACTCGACGCGCGCCAGCACCCATGCCAGCGGCACGCCGAACACCACCGACAGCGCGGTCGCCCACAGCGAGCACACGATCGACAATCGCAGCGCCGTGAGCGCGTCGTCGTCGGTCAGGTAGCCCCACGCGCTCGACCACGGAGCCCGCCACAGCAACCCGACGAGTGGCAGGGCGAAGAACGCGATCGCGACGGCAGCGAGCGCCAGCGCCGGGACAGGCACACGTGCCCGGCCATCCCGGGGCCGGCCCGAGCTCATGGCGCGAGGAACCCGTACGACTCGAGGATCGTCTGACCCCGCTGCGACAGCACGAAGTCGATGAACGCCTGCGCCCCGTCGGCGTTCGGGGCAGCCGCGGCGACGGCGATCGGGTACTCGGCCACCACGTTGACGTCCTCGGGGATCTCGACGCCTTCCGCTTCGGCGGCCGCTGCGGTCACCTCGGTGCGGTACACGATCCCGGCGTCGGCCTCACCGAGCGTCACCTTCGTCACGACCGCCTTCACGTTCTCCTCCAGCGACTTCGGTACGACGGTGACACCTGCGTTGGTGAAGATCTGGACCGCGTACGCGCCGCAGGGCACTTCGGGAGCGCACGTCACCACGATCAGATCATCGTCCGCCAGATCGGCCACGCCGCTGATCCCCCTCGGATTGCCGGGACCGACGATGATCTGGAGCGTGTTGCGGGCGAACAGCGCCGGCTCGGTCTCGTTCCCGCCGGCGGCGGTGAGCTTGGTCATGTTGCTCTGGTCGGCCGACGCGAACACGTCGGCCGGCGCGCCCTCGTCGATCTGGGCGACGAGATCGGACGATGCGGCGAAGTTGAACACGACGTCGGCGTCGGGGTACTCGGCGGTGAACGCGTCACCGATCTCGGTGAACGCAGCAGTGAGCGATGCAGCGGCGAACACGATGACCGTGCCGTCACCGCCGCCTGCCGGCTTGGCGGACTCGCAGGCAGCGAGGGCGACCGCAGCGATGACGAGTGACGAGACGAGCACGCGCGTGCGGTAGTGCATCCGGCGCACGATAGTCAACAGTTGACTATCGTGCGAATCTTCGCGCCACGTGTCGATCCGTGGGTTCCACGTCGCGACCGCGTACCGATCCGGTGAAGAGGAGGCCGTCCGAGCGTTCTCGCCAGGACCGCGCACTGCCTGATCAGGTCGGCAGGAACGGACCGACGACGGCCGCGGTGCGCTGCCACGACTCGTCGAGGTTGCGACCCACGCGGGCGTGCAGGTCCGGCTCGGTCCGCGCGCTCCACACGTCGCGCACCACCCAGCCGGCATCGCGATCCACCCAGATCGGGCGCGCCACGAGCGACAGCACGTGCGGCGAGGGATCGGCATCGTCGGCGCCGAACGTCACCTCCAGCACAATTCCGTCGCGGGTGGCCTCGCCTGCGAAGTCGCCATCGACGATCGGCATGTTCGAGATGAAGTTGCCCAGCCCATAGGCCACCCACATCCCGCCGATCTGCTCGATCGGCTGCACGACGTGTGCGTGGTGACCGACGACGAGGTCGATCACCCCCGAAGCGGCCAGCGCCTCGGCGATCTCCCGCTGCTGCAGCGAGGCGCGGTGCGACGTCGACGATCCCCAGTGCAGCGACACGGCCACGACGTCGGCACCACGCAACCGTGCCAGCTGCGCATCGGCGATCAGGCGATCCGGGTCGATCAGGTTCGATCGCCACGGCTCGCCCAGCGGCGGATCACCCTCGTCGTAGCCGTATGTAGCCGAGATGTGCCCAATGACCAGATCGCCGACCCGCAGCAGGATCGGCTCTCTCCCGGCCGGCTCGGCGGCCATGCCGTGCTGGGTGATGCCTGCCGCGGCGAAGCGGGCAACCGTTGCCTCCACACCCGACACACCGCGATCGAAGGTGTGGTTGCTGGCGGTCGAGCAGTGGTCGAAGCCGACCGCCGCCAGGCCGTCCACCACCTCCGCGGGGACGCCATAACGCGGGCTGGTCGAGTACGCCTCGAACGGCGGAGCGATGGGCGTCTCCAGATGACAGACCGCGAGGCTGACGCTCTCGATGAGCGGACGCAGGTGAGCGAACATCGGCATGAAGTCGTGCACGCCGCCCCCGTTGCGTTCGGCCTGACGCCACAGCGGCGAGTGCATCAGCACGTCACCCGTGAACAGCAGCCGGACCGGCGCCACGGCGCCTGGCGCGGTCGCGATCGGGGCGGTCGTCGGGGCGGCCGTCGGGCCTGGCGCCGTCGTGGTCGTCGGGGCGGTCAAAGCCGGCAGTGCTGCGGCAACGGCGATCGTCGCCGACGGCGAGGGAGCCGCGGTCGACCCGTTCACGCCGCCGCGTCCGGGAGCGGCTGATGAACACGATGCCGCCAGCGACCCCACGACCAGCACTCGCACGAGTCGGCCAGCCGTCACACCTGCGTCCACATCGCGGGACCGTACTTCTCGCGTGCGATGCTCTCGGACCATGGGGACTGCACCGAAGGACGCCACCGCCAACACTCGAGCCGCCAACGCGCCGCGATCGTTCGACTTCGACCCGGCCGACTTCGATCGGGCTGAACGGGGTTTGCTCGCCACCCACCCGACCGGCGTGATCGACGGGCCGTTCGGGCCGGTGTTCGACGTGCACCGACATGCCTTCGTCGAGCGCGGCAGCACCAACCCCGACACGGTGCACCCCAGCCTGTGGCGCCAAGCCCAGCTGAACGGCATCCACGGTCTGTTCGAGGTCGCGCCGGGCGTGTGGCAAGCCCGCGGCTACGACATCTCCAATGTCACCTTCATCGCCGCCGACACCGGGTGGATCGTGATCGATCCGTTGACGGTGGAGCCGTGCGCCAAGGCGTGCCTCGAGCTCGCCAACGCCCACCTCGGCGAGCGTCCCGTGGTGGCGGTGATCTACACCCATTCCCATGCCGACCACTTCGGCGGCGTTCTGGGCGTGACCACCCAGGCCGATGTCGACGCGGGCCGCTGTCGCATCATCGCTCCCGAGCACTTCTTGCGCGAGACCGTGGGCGAGAACGTGATCGCCGGTTATGCGATGGCCCGTCGCGCCCTGTACCAGTTCGGACCGCTGCTGCCGGCCGGCCCGCGCCAGCACGTCGATTGCGGCTTGGGCAAGGCGATCCCGCTGTGGGTGTCGGGCCTGATCGCCCCGACCGAGGACATCACCGCGACCGGCCAGGAGCTCGTCGTCGACGGGGTTCGCGTGATCTTCCAGCTCACCCCCGAGACCGAGGCGCCGGCGGAGATGAACTTCTTCTTCCCCGATCACGGTTGGTTGTGCACCGCCGAGAACTGCACGCACACGATGCACAACCTGGTGCCGATCCGTGGCGCACTGATCCGCGACTCGTTGAAGTGGTCGAAGTACATCGGCGAGATGATCGAGTTGTTCGGCGCCGACACCCAGCTGATGTTCGCCTCGCACCACTGGCCCCGGTGGGGCAACGAGGACGTGCTGCAGTACCTGGTCCGCCAGCGCGACCTGTACCGGTGGATGCACGACCAGACCATGCGCTTCGCCAACCATGGACTGAACGCGACCGAGATCGCCGAGCTGCTCGCATTGCCACCCGAGTTCGCGGCAGAGGGCCACACGACCGGGTACTACGGCGACCTGGTGCACAACGTGAAGGCGGTCTTCCAGCGCTACCTCAGCTGGTACGACGGCAACCCGGCGAACCTCTGGAAGCTGCCGCCAGTGGAGGCAGGTTCGCGCTACGTGGAACTGGCGGGTGGCCCCGATGCGCTGTTGGCCGCAGCGCGAGCGTCGTTCGAAGCGGGCGACTACCGATGGGTGGCCGAACTGCTGAACCACCTCGTGTTCGCCGACCCGACCAACATCGACGCTCGTGAACTGCAGGCGGACACGTTCGAGCAACTCGGCTACCAGGCTCAGTCGGCCACGTTCCGCAACGCATTCCTGATGGGGGCACAGGAGCTGCGCAACGGAACGCCCGCCCCGAAGCCCGCCACGCGCAACAGCTACCTCGATGCCATGACGATCGACCAGATCTTCGACAGCCTCGCCGTGAAGCTGAAGAGCGAGGAGGTCGGCGGCATGGCGGTCTCCGTGAACTTCACCTTCACCGATCTGGGCGAACGCTGGGTGCTGGCACTCTCGAACCGCACGCTGCACGCGGTCGGCGGCCGACACGACGCTGCCGCTGCGGTGACGTTCACGCTGACCAAGCGAGTGCTGCAGCACGTGATCGAGGGCACCACGACCTTCGCCGCCTCTGTGGACGCGGGCGACGCCACCGTCGACGGCGACGTCTCGGCCGCAGGGTCGATCTTCGATCACCTCGATGTGTTCATGAGCTTCTTCAAGCTCGTCGAACCCTGAACCCGAGTCACTGCGTCAAGCCGACAGTGTACGGGCCGTCTCCGATCGGGGAACGGTCTCGTCGTTCGCAGGCAGCGTGTGCATCAGCCGATCTCCGAGGTTCGTGGTGACGCCCAGCCAGTACTGCTCGTTGCGGTAGTGGTGCCGGCGGTGGTTACGCGCCAGGCGGGCGTAGTAGCGCGATCGCGGCCGGTAGGCCGTGTGCACCAGGAGGTGGGTCCATTCGTAGTGGGCGGCCGCGCCCGCAGTGAACGCGAACGCCGTGAGATACGACCCGGCCGCACCTGCTCCGATCGCCCACGCCAGCGGCAGGCTCCACGCTGCGGTGAACCCCGCCAGGATCGCGACGAAGATCGCCATCTCGTTCCCGCGCAGCATCAACCAGCGCATCTCCGGTGGGTCGAGATGGTGTTCACGGTGGCCGAGACCGAGACCGAGACGGCGGGTTGCGAACGATTCGACGGGCGCGTGCAGCACGTTGCGGTGCAGCACCCACTCCACCGGACCGGTCATCGCCACGACGACGAACGCGACGACGAGATCCCTCCATCCGATGTCGCCGACGATGAATCTCAGCACCACCAGCACCATCACCGCGGTCACCGCAACCCGGCCCGACCCCGAACGCACGAACGCTCCCGCCGTCGCCCTCTTGTTCGTCAGTTCGTTCGCCCGAGTCAGCCGGGTACCCGTGACGGTCATCACCATGCCACGACGCTAGTGGGCGTCCCCGGTGCAGCCCGGCGTACGGTGGGCGACGGAAGAGGAGGCCACCCATGACACTCGAACCGGGCCCGATGCAGGTGATCCGCGGGGCGTTCTCCACGTTGGCCGAGGTGCTCGACGACGTGACGTCGCTCGGCTTCTGGCCGACCACCTACGTGTCGGAGCGGATGCAGGAACTGCCGTTGCACTGGCACGACTTCGACGACGTCGGCTACGTGCTGGAGGGCCGTACGTACCTGTTGAACGAGCGCTCCGAGCGGATCGAGATCGGCCCTGGCGACAAGCTGGTGCTGCCGCGGGGAGCGATCCATGCAGAGGGCGAGGTGCTCCAGCGCACGGTGTGGATCGTGGCCATCCCGATGCCGGCGAATCTGCTCGATGTGTTCTCCGACCTCAAGGACCCTGCGACGAGCCCGGGTCGGGCACCGGAGCCCAGATCCTGAAGTCGTCAGATCCTGAAGTCGCTGATCTGGGTGTCGTCGGCGCCGAGATCGGCGTAGTTGTCGGCGCCTCTCGCGGCGATGAAGTCGCGGAACGCGAACGGCCGGTAGCGCAGGCTTCCCGATGCGACGTCGGCGATCGGAGCGACGATGCAGTCGTGGGTCGGGTTCGAGAAGTACGGCACGCTCATCCGGGTCGATGTGGTCATCGGCAGCACGCGGTGCAGCGCGGCGCGATAGCGATCGTTGGTCCACACCTGCATGCAGTCGGCCAGATTCACCACGATCGTTCCGGCCCGCGGTTCCACGTCGATCCAACCGTGCTCCTCGGAGTACGCCTGCAGGCCACCCACCTCGTCCTGGATGAGCAGCGTGAGCACGCCGCTGTCCGTGTGCTGCCCCAGCGCGACGTCTCCGAGACCGGCCAACGACTCGCGGTCGTCCGTCTGCACCGGATCGCCCATCGTGTAGTGGTTGAGGCGCATGCTCGACGTGGTCCGGTCGCCGCGGTGTGCATCCGCGAGCGACCGAGGCAGCTCGAGCGCATCGAGCACCAGGGTGAGCGTGCGCTCAGCCATCTCGCTGCACGCCGAGAAGTGCGCGGCCATCGTGTCGCGGAAGTCGGCGATGCCGTCCGGCCAACGATTGTGGCCATCGGCGCGTGGGTCGTCGGGATCGAGCAGGTCGAACACCTCCTTGTGGTCGCGGCGGCGCTTGGTCAGCTCTCGATCGTTGTACCCCATCGGGTTCGTTGCGTCACGACGCACCGCATCCTTCACGGCCGGGTCCGCATCGAAGAACCGGCGCGCCGCTGCGAACGTCGAGTCGATCACCGCATCGAGGCCATGGCCCTCGAGCAGGAAGAAGCCATGATCGCGACAGGCGGTGTCGAGCGCGGCGAGCGAGGTGCTCCCCGGGGCGCGAATGTCGATGACGGGCACGAGATCCATGGCCACGACAGTAGATCGCGACACGCCGGTCAGGACGTGCCCGCCGATGTGGGACGATTCGTCCGCACAACTTCGTGAGACAACGGGAGAGTCGAATGAAAGATCAACTGCAGGACATCGCGGACGTGCGAGCCGTGATCCAGCTCTACATCGATGGGGCCAGCGGTGACGCGCCGAAGCTGAAGGAGGCGTTCCATCCCGACGCCCGCATGTTCGGACACATCGGCGACATGGACACCTACGTGCCGATCAGCGATTTCATCGGCATGGTCGAGTCGAGCCCGAGCATGGCCAGCCCGAACTATATCGCCGACGTCAGGTCCGTCGAGGTCGTCGGTGACGCAGGAATGGCCGTGCTGGTGGAGCACGACTACTCCGGCTGCGATTTCGTCGACTACTTCACCGTGGCGCGGGTGGATGGCCGGTGGTGGATCACCAACAAGACCTACGCGCACATCGGCGGCACGATGCCGGCTCACTGACGGCCAGGCACGTTCGCGGCGACGACCGCGGTCACGATTCGGTGGCCAAGCACGGAGTCGAACCGCTAAGTCGCCGGTGAAGGTCGACTGCTCGCCGCCGTACCCCGGTGGCCGCCGAACACTCAAGCAGCAACCACCGCGAATTCCACCCCACACGAGTGCGAACTAGCGTTCTCCCTCATGACGGTCACCTCCCACACTCGGGTCGTCGAGCACGGGCCCGAACGCCCGAAGGGTCAGGGCCTCGATCGGCATCAGGAGGAGTCGGGCAACCGGGCGATCGCTCTGCTGCTCACCAACCCCATCGTCGGCGAGCAGGTCGATCTGGTGCTCACGTGGCGCGAGGCCGACGGCGATCGCCCAGCGGCGTACGAGGCGTGGTCGCGCCGAGGCATGGTGCGCTTCCGTCGTGTCATCACCTCGCCCCGGGCGCCCGGAGCAACCGGTGTGCTCGACTTCGAGACGCTCGAGGTGCATGGGGTCGATCCGCTCGCGAACCGCGATCCACTTGCGCTCAACACCCTCGCCGCCGAACGCGACGCCGCAGCCGAGGGCGGCTTCGATGCCGACGATCCGGCTCGCCGATTCATCGCCCCCGAGCAACAGAGCTACCCGTTCGCCCACGAACGAATCGCTCAGCTGTTCGACTCACCGAACGCACCCGATCTCGCGGTCAGCCCCCGCGATTGGTCTTCGGGCTCGTCACCCGGCACACACGGCGGGCTCCACGTCCGCCAAGCGCGCGCACCACTGTGGTTCAGCGGACCCGGGATCGTGCCCGGCCGTCACCCGATTGCGGCCCGCTCGATCGACATCGCACCCACGTGCCTCGCCGCGCTGCGGTTCCCCTTGGTCGACGGCGCCGACGCCACCGGTCGCACCAGCAGTGAACGCGGCGTCGATCCCGATGTCCTGCTCGCCCGCCAGGACGGCAGCGTGCTCGTCGACGTGATCGATCTCTCCGATCCTGCGCCGACGCACCTGTATGTGTTCCTGCTCGACGGCATGCACCAGACCGAACTCGAGCACCGTCTCGCAACCGAACCCGATTCGCTCCCCAGCCTGCGCCGTCTCCACCAACATGCCGCCGTGCTGGCCGGCGGCTCGATCGTGAACTTCCCGTCGATCACGTGGCCCAGCCACACCGCGATCGGCACCGGCACGTGGTGCGGCCATCACGACGTCGTGAACCCGAGCTACTACCTCCGCGATCGGCGCGAGACGATCTCACCGCAGGGTCTCCAGATCGGCACGGAGCGCTTCGCCAACACATCGGTCGAGAGCATCTACGAAGCGTTCCACCGAGTGCACCCCCACGACCTCACCGCTGCGATCCACGCGCCGTTCGGTCGATCCGCGCATCACGCGGTGCTCGAGGGACGCAACCTCTGCGATCGCTCGACGGTGAAGCTGCTCACCGCCGAGCTCTCGGAGGAGATGAACCCGCGCTGGGCGCTCGAACACGCCTCCGTGGCCGCCGAATCGCTCCTCGACTGCCGCGGGCTGGCGCAGGTGCTCGAGCTCTTCAGCCGTGCCGATCAACCGCTGCCACGATTCGTGTATCACGAACTCGCACTCACCGACGGTGCCGGCCACGAGTACGGGCCTCACTCCGACGGGCTGCGCGATGCGCTCGACGAGACCGATCGGCGCATCGGCACGGTGCTCGCGATGCTCGACGAGCGGGGCTTGTACGACCAGACCCTGTTCGTGGTGAGCGCCGACCACGGCATGGCGCCGCAAGACGTGGGCCTCGCCGCGAACCCCACCGCGCACGTGCTCGACGCCGGCCTGGCCGCGGTGGTTGCCGAGCCGATGATCTGGTTGCTCGATGTCGCGGTGGAGGTGGAGCGCGCCGCAGATGGCCGGACCGGTCGGGTGACGGTCGCCGAGCTCGACCGCGACCCCCACGACGAGCAGCCTCCCGTCGAAGGCGCCGTCGTGTTGGTGGAGACCCACGAGCCAGGCAGGAAGCCACGCCTCGTGGCCCGCGGCACCACCGACCACAACGGCCTCTTCGGTTTCGCGACCCCCAGCAACCTGACCACCGACCGGCTCGTGGTGTCCGTCCGCGCCGAGGGGTTCAATCCGCGCCACCTCCGCCTCGACGGCACGAACCTTGCGATCGATCTGGTGTCACTCCTCTACTCCTGAGCCGCATCGCCGGGTGCGACGCGCACCGATGGCAGACTCGTCGCCGTCCGATCAGCCGTCGCCTGTTCCTGGTCGCGAGCACCATGGTCGTGATCGGGGCGTGCGCTGATGACGCAACACCATCGGCCGACCCCGGCCCGACCGACGACACGACCGACGACCCGACCGATCGCCCACCCAGCAGCGACACGCGCACCATCGTCACCCGCTGGGCATCCGACCCGTACGCCCGCGGGTCGTACTCCTACCTCCCCGTCGGCGCCGCGCCGGACGACCGGTTGGTGCTGCAGGAGCCCGTGCTCGGTGGCTTGGTGCTGGCCGGTGAACACACCGATGTCGACGCGCCGGCCACCGTGCACGGTGCACTCGCGAGCGGCCGCCGAGCCGCCGAGCAACTGCTCCGATCGGGCGTCGCCGGGCCCGTGCTGATCATCGGCGCCGGGATGGCCGGTGTGGGTGCGGCGCGTGCGCTCGTCGACGACGACGTCGACGTGATCGTGTTGGAAGCGCGCGATCGACTCGGCGGCAGGATCCACACCGACGCATCGCTCGGCACCCCGATCGATCTGGGCGCGGCATGGATCCACGGTGTCGACGCCAACCCGGTTGCCGAGCTGGCGACGTCGCTCGGCATCGAGTGGTCCGTCACCGACCTCGACACCCACGTCACCTTCGACTCGTCCGGCACACCGATCGATCGGGTGATCGACATCGCCCTCGGTGCGGTGGCCGTTCAAACGCTCGAGGACGCTGCCGACCGCGCAGAGCAACTCGATGCCGATGTCGACGTGGCTTCGATGGTCGATGTCGTGCTGGACGAACTGGTCGACGACGGCGAGCTCGACGACGACACCCGCGCCCTGGTGCTGATGGAGATCCGCCGCATCGTCGAGCACGAGATGGCGGCCGACCTCGACGCGCTGAGCACGTGGTGGGGCGACGAGGGCGACGAGATCAGCGGTGACGAAGCGGTGCTCCCGCGCGGCCATGGAGCTCTGATCGACGCACTCGCGACGGGCATCGATGTACGGCTCTCATCACCCGTAGCAGTCGTTTCGATGCGGGACGGCGCAGCCACGGTCACCACCGTCACCGGCGAGACGGTCGACGGCGCCGCGGTGATCGTGACCCTCCCGCTCGGCGTGCTGCAGAGCGGCGCCGTCACGTTCGATCCGCCGCTTCCGGCCACCCACACAGCGGCGATCGCTCGCTTGGGAATGGGCCTGCTCGAAAAGGTGATCGTGGCGGCGCCGGAACGCACCTGGGACACCGGCACCGACCTGTTCGGTGTCACCCGCGACGACGGCCTGTTCATCGAGTGGCTCGACCTGACCGACCACGTCGGCTCACCCGTCGTCGTCGCATTCACCGCAGGCACGCCCGCATGGGATCTCGTCGACGTCTCCGACGACGAGATCGCCGCCGACGCCCTCGCCACCCTCCGCTCACTTCGTCCCTGACGCTCCCTGCCAGACTCACGGCATGCAGCCCTTCACGATCGCTGTGCCCGACACCGTCCTCGCCGACCTACGCGATCGATTGAGCCGCACCCGTTGGCCCGACCAGATCCCCGGCACGGGATGGGACTACGGCGCCGAGATCGGCGCCGTGCAGGACCTCTGTGAGTACTGGCGCACCACGTTCGATTGGCGGGCGGCCGAGGCCGAGCTGAACCGATGGCCACAGTTCACGACCGACGTCGACGGCATCCACCTCCACTTCATCCATGCCGTCAGCCCACACGCGGCAGCGATCCCGCTCTGCCTCACCCACGGATGGCCGGGCTCGATCAGCGAGTTCATGGAGGTGCTCGGTCCGCTCACCGACCCGACCGCGCACGGCGGCGATGCCCGCGATGCCTTCCACGTCGTGGCCCCCTCCATGCCGGGCTATGGATTCAGTGGTCCGACCACCGTCGCCGGAGTCGACATCCGCCGTGTCGCGGCGACGAACGTTGCGCTGATGGCGCAGCTCGGCTACGACCGCTACGCCGCGCAAGGAGGCGACTGGGGTGCGATCGCCACCGCACACATGGGCCAGCTCGACCCCGAGCACCTCTGCGGCATCCATGTGAACATGGCCATTCCCCGCCCTCCCGAGGGTGATCCGATGGCCGGCGTGCTCCCGGACGAGATGAAGGGTCTCGCCGACATGGCTCGCTTCCGCGATGAAGAGACCGGCTATCAACGCATCCAGGGGACGAAGCCGCAGACCTTGGCCTACGGCCTCAACGACTCCCCTGCCGGCCTCGCAGGGTGGATCCTCGAGAAGTTCCGCACGTGGAGCGACTGCGGAGGCGACGTGTTCTCGGCCTTCTCCCGCGATCGGTTGCTCACGAACATCACCATCTACTGGGTGACCGGCACGATCAACTCGTCGACCCGGCTGTACTACGAGTCGATGCGGGCCGGTGGGCTCGGGGCGCTCACCGGGCGGGTCGACGTACCGACGGCGATCGCGATGTTCCCCCACGAGCTGTACCGTCCACCGCGTTCGTGGTGCGAGCAGGTGTACGACGTGCAGCAGTTCACGCACATGCCGTCGGGGGGTCACTTCGCCGCAATGGAAGAACCCGAACTGCTGGTCGACGACATCCGCACGTTTTTCCGGCGCTTCCGGCAGGTCAGGCAGGTCAGGAGCTGACCACCCGCAACGGCAGACGCTTCATCGGCCGCAGGAAGATGCTGGGCTCGTGAACCGGTGACGGCATCTCCTCGGCCAGTTCGAACGACGCGAACCGGTCGAGGATCGCAGTGAACGCGCTCGCCATCTCCTGACGAGCGAGTGCGGCGCCGACGCAGAAGTGCGCTCCGAAGCCGAACGCCGCGTGGTTCCGAGCGTTGCCTCGCGTGATGTCGAATCGGTCGGGCTCGTCGAACACCCTCGGATCACGATTGGCCGCACCGAAGCGCATCATCACGTTCGCACCTTCGGGTATCTCGGCTCCCGCCACCTGAGCCGGGCACATCGCTTGACGCCACAGTCCCTGCACAGGGGCGTCGAAACGCAACACCTCTTCGATGAAGTTGCCCATCAGCTCCGGCTGCTCGCGCAACAACCGCTGTTGGTCGGGATGGCGAACCAACAGCCACATGCCGGCCGACAGCGACGCCGTGGTGGTCTCGAACCCGCCCGTGACCAGTTGGTGCATCAGGTCCTGCAGCTCGTGCATCGTGAACGGCTCTTCGTCGTCGCCGTGAGCATGGACGAGCATCGAGATCAGGTCGGAGCTGGGCTCGGCTCGACGACGGTCGAACTCGACCGCCAGGAACCGCTGGGCTTCCACCTCGATCGCGGCTTCTGTCATCGCTTCCTCCACCGACATCTGCGGTCGGTTGGCGAGCGCCAGCATCGCGTCGGCCCACCGACGAAACGTGCGGTAGTCAGCACGATCGAGTCCGAGTTGTTCGGCGATGAAGATGCCGGGCAGCGGCAGCGCGAAGTCGGCGACGAACTCGCACTCGCCCCGCTCGGCGATGGCATCGACGAGCTCGCGGGCGATCTCGTCGATGTGCGGGGTGAAACCACGCACTGCCGCGGGAGTGAACACACGGTTCAACAGCTTGCGGTAGCGGGTGTGCACCGGTGGGTCCGTGCGCTGCAACGTGGCCTGGCGGGGCCACCCCTGCTCGACCAAGGCCTGGTGGTAGGCGATCTGAGCCGCGCTGGCACGTCGAGACCGGGCGGGCGTGCTCGAGAACGTGGCGATGTCCTGCAACGCCTCGCGCGCCTCGGCGAGACCGCCGATCACCCAGAGGTCGATGTCGTCCTCGTGCCACACGGGGCAGGAGGCGAGGCGACCTGCGTAGTAGTCGAACGGATCGTCCTGCACGGCGGGATCGGTGAGGCCTGACATCGCGATCACGCTAGACACGAGCGGCGCCCAACGATGACCCGGACGCGACCCTGAGCACTTCGGCCCTGGCCCCGAGCATTCCAGGGGTGAAGGCTGAGAACAGTGAGTTCGCTGCACCCGGATACTGCGCTCGTCGAGGGGTTCGGCGCACCGCCGGAGGGAGTCGACGGCCTCAGCGACATCGAAGCTGTCGCACGTCTCGAACGGAACGGCCCGAACGACGTGGTGCCGACGGGTCGACGGCACGGATGGCGCCGGCTCCTCGACCCGTTCAAGGACCCGATGATCGGACTGTTGCTCGTCGCCGCGCCCACCTACATGGCCCTCGGCGAGACCACTGACGCGATCATCGCCATGGTGGCGCTGGTGCCGATCGCCGCCGTGGGCTGGGTGCTGGAGTGGCGCGCGGAGCACACCCTCGAACGGCTGCGCAGCGTGCTCGATCCGACGGCAGTCGTGTGGCGCGACGGCCGCAACACCACGGTGCCGGCCCGGGATCTCGTCATCGGCGACGTGGTGTGGTTGCGCGAGGGCGACATCGTGCCGGCAGACGTCGTGCTGGCCGACCGGTCGCTGGTCGTCGTCGACGAGTCGTCGCTCACCGGTGAGTCCCATCCCGTGACGAAATCGAGCACCGGCGATGCTCAGCTGCTCGCCGGGACCACGGTGCTGTCCGGCCGCGGCGCTGCGCGGGTGCAGGTGACGGGCGGCGACACCCGGTACGGTCGCATCGGCCGGCTCGTCGCCGACACGGACACCGTGAAGACGCCGCTGCAGAAGGCACTCGGTCGGCTGGTGCTCTGGCTGGGTGTCGTGGCAGCAGTGTTCTGCGTCGCGGTCATGGCGGCCGAACTGCTCCACGGCGATGGTTGGGGTCAGGCCGTCATCGCCGGGGTGAGCCTCGCCATCGCGGCGATCCCCGAAGAGTTCTCCATGGTCTACGCGCTGTATCTGGCCCTCGGAGCATGGCGTCTCGCCGGTGAACGCGCCCTCGTCCGCCGTCTGCCCGGAGTGGAGACGCTCGGGTCGACCACGGTGATCTGTGTCGACAAGACCGGCACGCTCACCGCTGGCCGGCTGGTTGTTTCGGGTCTGGTCGCGGCCCCTGGCATCGACGAGACCGACCTGCTCGTCGCGGCGGTGTTGGCCTGCGAACCCGAGCCGTACGACCCGCTCGACGTGGCGCTGGTTGCGTTCGCGCGCACCCGGGGTGTCGATGTCGACGCCCTCCACCGGATGCACCTCGAGCGCGACTGGCCGTTCGACACCACCGACGCGTATCTCACCCATGTGTGGCGCGCTGACGACGACAGCGTGCGCGCCGTGGCGAAGGGTTCGCTGGAAGGTATCTCGAACCACTCGATCTCCACCGAGGCCCGACGCGGCGCTCTGGCCGCCGAACATCAGCGGCTGGCCGATCTTGGCATGCGTCTCATCGCTGTGGCTGCCGGCACCCCGGAGCGGGTCTCGACCGATCGAGGCGACGACGAACGACACCTGCACCTCGTGGGGCTCGTCGCGTTCGAGGATCCCGTCCGACCAGGGGTCGCCGATGCCTTGCGGCAGTGCCGCGCGGCCGGTCTGCGCGTGGTGATGATCACCGGCGACCATCCGGCGACCGCTCACGCGGTCGCCGAGGGGCTCGAGCTGCCGCACGGCGGCGAGGACGGCGACGTGATCGCCACCGGCACCGACCTCGACACCGCCGTGGCAGGCGCGCCCGGCGACCTCGAGCGACTCGTCGCCACCGCCAACGTGTTCGCCCGCACTCGTCCCGAACAGAAGCATGTCCTCGTCACCGCACTGCGCGCATCCGGTGACGTGGTGGCGATGACCGGCGACGGCATCAACGACGCGCCAGCGCTTCGGGCCGCCGACATCGGCGTCGCGATGGGCGAACGCGGCACGGAAGTCGCACGGGAAGCAGCGACCATCGTGTTGCTGGACGACAACTTCGCC
>JANNQK010000145.1:0-38161 GCA_031400715.1 Actinomycetes bacterium
CGGATCGAATCCGGCCAACGAGTGGGTCGATGACCCGGCGGCCACGCGACCCGGGATCCTGCCGTTCGATCAGCAACCACAGCTCGAACGGGCCGATTACGTGTTCAACGCCAACGACTCGCACTGGCTGGCCAACCCAGAGCAGTTGCTCACCGGGTACTCGCCGTTGACGGGTGCTGAGGGTGTGCCTCAGACAGCGCGAACCCGCATGAACGCCGTCCTGCTCACCGATCCGGCGGTGCGCGGCGAGGACGGCCTGCTGTCGGCGGCGGAGGTGGAAGCAGCGATCATGTCGCAGCGATCGATGCATGCCGAGCTGCTGCTCCCCGGGGTGCTGAAGGCGTGCGCCCGCACCACACTCGTGCTCGTGGACGGCAAGCCGTACGACGTCGCACCAGCATGCGCGGTGCTCTCACAGTGGGACGGGCGTTACACCGCAGAGGCCCGCGGCGCGGTGCTGTGGCGCGAGTACCTGAGTCTGTTCTCCCGCGACGACCGGCTCGATGCGGGCGCTCTCTATCTCGACCCGTTCGATCCGGCCGACCCCGTCGGCACTCCCAACAACGTCAACGATCGGCGCGACGTCGACCTCCTGCAGAACCTCGGCGTCGTCGCGAAGGCGTTGACCGCCATCGGGATCGAACTCGACACTCCCTTGGGCGAGTTGCAGGTCGACGGCAGGCTGGTCGACGACCCTGTCGGCATCCCCGGCGGCACCGGCACCGACGGCACGGCCAGCGTGGTCGGCTGTTGCGCAGGGGGCAACACCCTCGGACCGGTCGGTGACCCTGGCGAGCGCGGCGACGTGCTGTCGTTGCGAGACGGTGGCTATCCGGTCACGACCGGCAACAGCTTCATGATGGTCGTCGCCTACGGCCCGGATGGTCCGAGCGCTCGTGCCGTGCTCACCTACGGCCAGCCGGACGAGGCGACCGATCCGAACTTCACATCGCAGACTGCGATCTACGCGAGCGGCTCGCTGCGCGCCATCCGGTACACCCCCGAACAGATCGCCGCCGACCCGACCGTCGAGACCACCGAGGTGCGGGCGCCGCGCTGACCTGACCATCCGAGGTCGTCAGCGAGGTCGTCAGCGAGCGACGGCCAGTGAGAAACTCAGTGGTAGAAGGGGTTCTCGCCGCTGGCGTGATCGGTGAGGTCTTTCACGCGCTCGATGCCGGCCACCTGTTCGACGAGCATGGTCTGCACGCCGTCGAGCATCGTCATCCGGCTCATCGAGCAACCGTGGCAGCCCCCGCCCATGGTGAGGTAGGCGGTGCCTTCGCCGTCATGGCCGACGTAGGTGACGAAGCCTCCGTGCGCCGCGAGCGCCGGATTGACCTCACCGACGACGACGGCTTCCACTTCGGCGCTCAGTTCGTCGTCGCGAGTGAGCCCTTCGACGGTGGGCACGAGGGGCTTGTTCGGGTTGCGGATGACGAGACCCTGGCTGTCGCTGCGGTCGAGCACCGCACCCTGCAAGGAGTCGAGATCCTTGGCCGGCACGATGACCTTGAGCTCGGCTCCGGCTGCACTGACGTGCGTACGAACCTCGTCGCTGAACGCAGCCTTGGTGACGACATCGAAGCTGAGGTCGTAGCGGAAGTCCTCCCCCGGACCGCTCACGATCTCGAGGCGGAGGCCGAGCCGATCGCCATCGGGCTCGTCATCGCGCAGCTGCACGAGCTCGGCATGGGCCTCGGCAGTGACCGAGATGATCAGGGCACTCGTGGACGTGTCGGTCTCGGGGGCGAGGGGGCTCACGTCACGAAGGCTATCGGTGGCTCGCGTCGATGGCGGGCGTCGAGGCCGTGATCGTGTCCGTCATCGTGCCCGATCAGACTCCGATCACCCTCCGCCGTTGCACTCGATCCGCTGGCCGGTCACATAGCCCGATCCGGGACTGCAGAGCCAGAGCACGACGTTGGCGACATCGAGCGGTTGACACACCCGCCCGAACGGCGAGCCGGCGTCGAGCGCACGCAGGTCCGGCATGTCACGGTTCCCCGTGAACGCTCGCGCCAGACGCACCCCCATGTCGGTCTCGACCAGACCCGGGGCGACCACGTTGACGTGGATGCCGTGTGGCCGCTCCTCCTTCGCCAACGTGAACGCGAGGGCCTCCATCGCAGCCTTGCCCATGTTGTACGGCGCGCCGTTGGCGCCCATCGACGACGTGGCCACCGACGAGATCATCACGATGTCGCCACGCCCGCCGTTGGACGCGGCCCTGGTCCTGATGTGGGGCAATGCCTCCCGCGACATGTGGTGCGGCCCGAACGCGTGCGTGGCGACCACACGAACCATCTCGTCCGGGTCGGTGTCGACCACCGCACGGCCCCGCGAAGCGATGCCGGCGTTGCAGATGAGGGTGTCGAGCCCCCCGAAGTCGGCCACCACGGCTGCGACCATCGACGCACACGCCTCCGGATCATCGACCGCTGCCTTGTACGCTCGGGCCACGCCGCCGGCATGTTCGATGGCAGCCACCGTGTCGTCAGCGGCCGCCTTGTCAGCGCGGTAGTTCACCGCCACAGAGGCGCCCTCGGCCGCCAGCAACTCGCTGATCCCCCGCCCGATGCCTCGGCCGCCACCGGACACCAATGCGATCCGACCGTCCAACTGTCCCATGACCACTCCCCACGAGTCCGCCCTGTGTCCCACCCGTGTGGAAGTCACCGACCTCGGTGGCAACCTAGACGAGTGAACGAAGGCAGCAAGAAGGCGATCATCGCAGCGTTCTTCGCCAACCTGGGCATCGCCGTCCCCCGGCGGCAGACATGACGATCTACATCGAGCCCGACATCCGTCGTCTCAGCGCGTGAGCATCCCCACCACCTCTCCACGGACGCGGCTCCATCGGCGCGGGTCGGTCAAGTCGTTGGGACTGCTGGCCATATGCGGCGCGATCTTGTTCTTCAGCCTGGGCTCGACGATCGTGAAGAAAGCCGGCATCCCCGGCCCGACGATGGCCTTCTATCGGATGTTGCTCACCACCGGTCTGTGGACCGTGATCCTGCGCGGCACCGAGCAGCGATGGATCACTCGAGCCGAACTGCGCAAGGCACTCGTGCCCGGCATCGTCTTCGGTCTGAACATCACCCTGTTCTTCACCGGGGTCACCAAGACCAGCGTCGCCAACGCCGAGTTCATCGGAGCGCTGACACCGGTGATCCTGGTGCCGGCGGGCGCGATCCTGTTCAAGGAGCGGATCAACACCCGCGCGCTGTGGTTCGGGATGGTCTCGTTCGCCGGACTCATGCTGGTGCTGTTCAACGTGCCATCCAATGGAGCGGCTACCTGGACCGGCAACCTGATCATCGTCTGCGCGATGTTCTCGTGGGCCACCTATCTGCTCACGAGCCGACGGCTGAGGGCCGAGATGTCGGTGCAGGCAATCCTGACCGCCGTGATGATGATCGCCTCGGTCACCGTCTTCCCGTTGGCGCTGTTCAGTGGGAACCTCGACGGGCTGACCATGCACGCCGTGCCCTACGTCATGCTCCTTGCGGTGATGACCGGCACCGCCGCCCACGGCTTCATCGTCTACGCGCAGCACACCGTGCCCGTCGGCACGATCAGCATCATGCAGGTCGCCCAACCGGCGCTGGCCGTCGTGTGGGCATACCTCATCCTCGATCAGACGATCCGCCCGGTGCAGGTGGTCGGCATGGCGCTCGTCCTGTCCGGTCTGGCCGCCGTGGTCACCCTGAGCCGTCGAGCGCTCGCCCCCGTCGACGCTCCCGCGCTCCCCGAGAGCTAGGACGGGCTACGACGGGCTACGACGGGCTACGACGGGATAGACTCTGTTCCGCCTACGGGCACACGACATCTGCATCAAACACACCTGGGGAGCTCGCGGGAACGGCGGGCTGAGAGGGTGGCCGACCGCCACCGACCCACGAACCTGATCTGGGTAATGCCAGCGGAGGGATGGGAATGGAAACGTCGATCTCCGACGCCAGGAGCGTCGCAGTCGTGATCGGTGGTGGACCCGTGCGCGGACCCGACCGCGAGTTCGATGCGGTCATCGCGGCCGACAGCGGCCTCGATGTCGCACTCGCCGCCGGCTTCCACCCCACGCACCTGGTGGGCGACCTCGACAGCATCTCCGCGGATGGTCTCCGATGGGCCGAGGCGAACAGCGTGCCGGTCGAACGCCATCCCACGGACAAAGATGCCACGGACACGGCGCTGGCACTGGTGAAGGCGACCGAACTCGGGGCCCACCACCTCGTGCTGTTCGGCGGCGTGGGCATCGACCGCTTCGATCACCTCATCGGCACCGTGGTCGCGCTGGGCGATCCAGTGCTGTCGAACCTGCAGTCGATCACCGCTCACCTCGGCGCGAGCACCGTCTCGGTTGTGCATCCTCGTCGATCCGTCACACTCGACCTGCCGCGCGAGCACGTGTTCTCGCTGGTGTCGATGCACGGTGCGTGCCGTGGTGTGGAGGTGCTCGACGCTCGCTGGCCGCTCCGCGACGCGGTGCTCGACATCGGCACAACGCGCGGCATCAGCAACGAATCGCTCGGTCGCCACATCCGCATCTCGTGCACCGCAGGCGTGCTCACGATCATCGTGCCACGACCCAGCGCCGACCTCACGGCCACCGTTGCCTCCACGGAGCGCTCGTGAACGCAACATCCGCCTCATATCTCCACCGTCGTGGCACCTCGACCCGCCGCCACGGCGGTCGCGCCGTCGCGATCGGCGGACTGCTGGCGCTGGGAGCTGCGGCATGCGCGAGCGACGACGCCGGCACCACGACGAGCCGACCGGTGACCGTCACCCTCGTTGCCTACGACTCGTTCCCGAGGGAGGGCACCACCCTCAACGACGCTCTCGAGTCGTTCACCGCCCGCACCGGCATCGAGGTGAATCTCGTGATCGCCGGCGACACCGGAGCGATGGTCAGCAAGGCCGTGCTCACGGCCGGCAATCCGGAAGGCGATGTGATGTGGGGCGTCGACAACACCCTGCTCTCGCGTGCGTTGCCTGCGTTCGAGCCGTATCTGAGCACCGAGCTCGGCGCGATCGATCCACGCCTCACCGAACTCGTCCCGAACGGTGAACTGACCCCGGTCGACTTCGGCGACGTGTGCGTGAACGTCGATCTCGAATGGTTCGCCGAACGCAGCATCGATCCGCCCGCGACGTTTGCCGATCTGGTCGATCCGATCTACGCCGATCTGCTCACCGTGCAGAACCCTGGCTCGTCGTCGCCGGGTCTGGCCTTCCTGCTGGCGACGGTGGCCGAGTTCGGCGCCGACGGGTGGCAGCCGTACTGGGCCGACCTGCGCGACAACGGCGTCGAGGTCGTGGAATCGTGGACGACCGCGTACTACGAGCGCTTCAGCGGGTCGAGCGGCAATGGCCCTCGGCCGCTCGTGGTGAGCTACGCCAGCAGCCCTCCGGCCGAGGTGATCTTCGCCGACCCGCCGCGCGACGACGCGCCGACATCGGCGATGACCGCGACGTGCTTCCGGCAGGTGGAGTTCGCCGGGGTGCTGGCCGGCACGGAGCAGCCCGACCAGGCCCGACAGCTCGTCGACTTCCTGGCGTCGGCAGAGTTCCAACGCGAGGTGGCGCTCAACTTGTTCGTGTGGCCGTCACGCACCGACGTCGAACTCCCCACGGCGTTCACCGACTTCGCCGCTGTCGTCGACTCCCCGCTCTCGGTCGATCCGGCCGAGATCGAGAGCAACCGCGAGGAGTGGGTGGACGCGTGGACGCAGATCGTCGTGCGCTGACCCGCCGACCGGTGGGCATCGACCTGCCGCGGGCCGTGCGAGTCGGTCTGCTCGCCGTGCCCTTCGCGTTCTTGAGCGTGTTCTACGCCTGGCCGCTCCTGACGCTGATGGCCGAGGTCGTCGACGGCTCGACGATCGTGGCCACGCTGCGACGACCCGGGCTGGCCCAGGTGTTGTGGTTCACGTGCTGGCAGGCCGTGGTGAGCACGGCGTGCACGATCGCCGTGGGATTGGCACCGGCCTACCTCGTGGCCCGATGGGACTTCCTGGGGCGGCGAGTGCTGATCGCGTTGCTCACCGTGCCCTTCCTGTTGCCGACGGTGGTGGTCGGTGCCGCCTTCATCGCGTTGCTGCCCGATCGACTGGAGCGATCGGCGTTCGCCGTGGTGCTCGCTCACGTGTTCTTCAACGTCGCCGTGGTGGTGCGTGTCGTGGGTGGCGTGTGGTCCCAACTGCCCACCGATCTGATCGCAGCTGCGCGAGTGCTCGGCGCGAGCCCCTGGCGCGCCACGCGCGAGATCACGCTGCCGTTGCTCCGGCCCGCGCTCGTTGCCGCAGGTTCGATCGCGTTCCTGTTCACGTTCACCTCCTTCGGAGTCGTCCAGATCCTGGGTGGCCCGGCACGAGCGACGATCGAGGTGGAGATCGCCCGGTTGGCCACCCAGCTCGGCGACGTCGGCGGTGCTGCCGTGCTGTCGGTGATCCAGCTCGCGCTGCTGGCCGCGATCGTCGGTCTCTCCGCGCGCACCCAGCGACGCGCCGCGGTGTCGATCGGGTTGCGCGTCCAGGCCACACCGCGACCCCGTACCGCTCGTGCTCGAGCCGCGGTGTTCGCCGCTGCGGTCGCGACCGCAGCGCTGGTCGCCGCACCGATGATCTCGCTGGCGGTGTCGTCGGTACAACCAGGGGGCCAGTGGTCGCTGGTTGCTTGGCGCGACCTCGGACGCCCGACAACTCGACCAGGTGCAGATCTCGGTGTCGATGCGCTCGGCGCGCTCGGCGCCTCGGCGCGCGCAGCTGTGCTCGCGACCGTCCTGGCCGTGGCCATCGGCGCTCTCGCCGCACTTGCGATCGCGTCGACACGCGCCGGCGGTCGCTTCCTCGACATCGGCTCCATGTTGCCGCTGGGCACCTCGGCGGTCACGATCGGCTTCGGCATGCTGATCACGTTCGACCACGCGCCCGTCGACTGGCGGGGCGAGCCATGGCTCGTGCCCGTCGGCCATGCCCTCGTGGCGGTGCCGTTCGTCGTGCGCGCCGCGCTCCCGGTGCTGCGCGCCCGCCCGCTGGGCTGGCGCGAGTCGGCGGCGGTGTTGGGAGCATCACCGATTCGTGCCTGGTGGGAGATCGACGTCCGCATGTTGCGCCGGCCGATGCTGGTGGGCGCATGCTTTGCCGCCGCGGTGTCGTTCGGCGAGTTCGGGGCCACGACGTTCTTGAGTCGGAGCGGCGAGGAGACACTGCCGATTGCGATCGCTCGGCTGCTCGGTCGCGCCGGCGACATCCCGCGGGCCCAGGCCTCGGCGCTCGCGCTCGTGCTCGCCGCGGCCACCACGGTCGTCCTGGTGGGGATCGAGCTGCTCGATCGTTCGTCGTCCCCGGCACGCTCGTCCCTGACACCCTCGTCCCCGGCACACTCTGGAGGTGACGATGCTCGCCGTTCGTGACGTGTCGGTGCGCTTCGGCGCGCGCACCATCCTCGACCGCATCAACTTCGAGCTTGCCGACGGACAGATCGCGGCCCTGCAAGGTCCGTCGGGGTGCGGCAAGAGCACGTTGCTCCGCGTGATCGCCGGTCTGCTGGCACCCGACGAGGGTGCGGTGGAACTCGACGGCCACGACATCACTGCGCTCCCACCCCATCGGCGGCACATCGGGCTGGTGTTCCAGGACGATCAGTTGTTCCCCCATCGCGACGTGGCGGCGAACATCGAGTTCGGTCTCCGGATGCAGAGGATGCCGAGTGCGGCACGGGCGGCACGCGTGGCCGGGTTGCTCGAGCTCGTCGGTCTCGATGGGTTCGGCCGCCGCTCCGTCACATCGCTCAGCGGCGGCGAGGCGAAGCGGATCGCGCTCGCACGATCGCTCGCTCCCGCACCCCCGTTGCTGCTGCTCGACGAGCCGCTCACCGGTCTCGACGTGGCGCTCCACGACCGTCTCGCCGATGATCTGCATCGTGTGCTGCGCGCCACCGGCACCACGGCGCTTATCGTCACCCACGATCCGGCCGAAGCCCGTGCCATCGCCGATCGGGTGGTCACGCTTGCCGAACTCTCGGATGGCGCCGCGTAGAGTCAGCCGGCGATGAGCAACGACCTCCGGATCGGCTTTCTCGGCGCCGGCCTGATCGCCACGTACCACTCGAAGAGCCTTCGCCGCAGCGGCGTCGAGACGTCGCTCGGCGTCGTCCGAGCCGGCGTGTTCGACCCCGATCGAGACCGAGCCGAGGCGTTCGCCGCAGCCTCCGGCCCCCACGTGTGCGTTTCCGAGGACGACGTCCTCGACGGCTGCGACGCGATCTACATCTGCACGTGGACCAGCGAGCACCCTCGCCAGGTGGCCAAGGCGATCGAGCGCGGTCGCGCGATCTTCTGCGAGAAGCCGCTCGCCGTCAGCACCGAGATCGCCGAGTCGATGGCCGACCAGGTGTTCGCTGCGGCGCTGATCAATCAGGTGGGCCTCGTCCTCCGACGCTCGCTGGCCTACAACTGGGCCAAGCACCTGATCGACGACCCGAAGGCGGGCCGGGTGATGACCGTGGTCTTCCGTGACGATCAGTTCATCCCGATCCAGGGTCACTATGCCTCCGCGTGGCGCGCCGACAAGGCGCTCGTCGGTGCCGGCACACTCCTCGAGCACAGCATCCACGACGTCGACATGCTCCGGTTCCTCGTCGGCGACATCGACCGGGTGAGCGCCAACACGGCCAACTTCCACGGGTACGACGGCATCGAGGACGTCGCCAGCGCCTCCATCGGCTTCGTCGGCGGCGCGACCGGCACGCTCACGAGCGTGTGGCACGACAACCTCGCCCGGCCCAGCCTTCGCCGCGTCGAAGTGTTCTGCGAGCGCCGCCACATCGTGATCGAAGGGGACGACTGGTACGGACCGGTCCAGTGGACCGACGGTGACGGCGTCACCGGCTCGCTCGAGGGCGACGCGCTCGAGGAGGCGGCGCTCCCACTGCTCGACGGCTCGATGAACCCCGATGCCGAGTTCGTGCGCTCCGTGGCGAGCGGCCGGCCCGCCCACCCCGACTTCGCCACCGCCGTGCACGCCCACCGGATCGTCGACGCGATGTATCGGTCGGCCGCCTGCGGTGGCGAGCTGGTGCGCGTGACGAGATGAGCACGACGGGCAGTCCGACGGGCAGTCCGACGGGCGATCCGACGAGACCCACGATCTGGCAGGTCGTGCCGGTCTCCACCGAGAGCACCTACGCGGTGCGCCTCGCCGTGCTGCGCTCCGACACCCCGACCAGGGAGGTGTCGTTCCCCCAGGACCAGGCACCGGGCGCGGTCCACCTCGGCGTGTGGCTCGAGGGTGAGCTGGTGGCGACCAGCACATGGGTGCCGTGCGACGCACCCGACGGCACGTCACCTGCCGTGCAGCTGCGCGGCATGGCGACGGCAACGCGTCTGCAAGGGATGGGCATCGGCGCCTCGTTGATCGCTGCGGGGCGAGCGCATGCGACACGGATCGGAGCCGTCGCCGTGTGGGCCAATGCCCGAGACCGCGCGCTCGCGTTCTACGAGCGCGAGGGGTTCGGTGTGATCGGCGAGGGCTTCGTCGACACCGTGACCGAGCTCCCCCACCACGTCGTGATCGCTCGGCTCTAGATTTCCGACGGGGTCGCGACGCCACCCCTCTTTGGCGGTGATGTCGACCGCTTCACCCATCGGGACCACCGACGTCGTTCGACTTCGCGCTCGGGCCCAGCTGTTGCGACGGCTTGCAGGCCTGCTGGCCGAGCGATCCGTCGCCGATCTGCGACGCAGAGCAGGCGATGACGTCTGGCGAGGACCGCTCGCGGATCGGTGCCGGGACGACCTCGCGATGGCCCAATGCCGACTCGACTCGGCGGCCGACGAGTTGCGGCTCCACGCGATGCTGATGGAGCGACGCGCCGACGAGACGGAGATGCGCATCGCCGCGGCGGCGTTCGGCGGTTCGCCGTGACGGTGTTGGGGTACGACCTGTTCCTGCTCGACGCTCTGCGGCGCCAACTCCGCCTGGCGACAGACCGACTTGCGGCGATTCGGACGGACGATCCTCTGGCGGGTCCCGCGATCGCATCGGTTCGCGACGTCCAGCGCATGCTCGAGCTCACCTGGCTCCCAGCGGTCGGGGGTGTGCTCGCCCATGATCCACTCGGTGCCGCCGCGTCGAACGTGGACTCGTGGTCGGTCGATTCGATGCGGGGAGGGCGAGACACCGACCGAGCCGTGTCCACCCAGGAGCGCATCCCCGATGCGATGTGGGTCTCGACGTTCGACGACCTCGCTGCCCGTCGGCTCGCGATCGGTCAACTGCTCGTGGACGACCCCGACGATGCGGCAACCCGTGCCGAACTCGCGGCGCTCGATCGCCAGATCGCAGCGGCGGCACTCGGCTACGCGGCCGCGGCGCCGAGCGACGGTCACGTGCGCTGGTTCCCTGTCGCGTTGCTCGACATGTCGCCGTTCGCGGCGGCGCTGGTGCTGCGCCACCTCGACCTCGACAACCGAGTGCGCGCTCACATCAGTGCGCTCGTGCTGCATCGCTGGCGGGAAGGCGGAGAGCACGGCGAGCGCTGGCCCGACTCCTACGTCGGTGGCGACAACACGGCCGACGTGTTGTTCCGCTCCCTGTCCGAACGACCGGCGGCCGCGGCCCAGTTCCTTCGTCGCGTGTCGCCCACCGATCTGTTCCTGTCGGCGCAGTTCGACGACGCCGTCGCCCGGTTGCTGCTCGTCGGTACCTCACCGGATCACGTCGACGAGGCCACGGCTGGGACGGTGCTGCGGCCGTTGCTCGAGTGGCTGCAGACGAACCAACTGCCTGCAGTGAGCGACGGCGTGACCGCATCGGCGGTGGCCGTCACTGCTGCGGCGACGGCACCCTGGCTTGCTGCACTCGGGCCGCGGGCGACCTCGTGGGGCTGGACCTTCGACGATGGCGATCGCACGCTTCGATGGCTCCTCGACGACCCGACGGCACGTCGGTCGATGGCCGACGCGATGGCCGCCCGACAAGCCCAGCTGACCGATGCGCCGCTGCTCGAAGCAGATGGCCGCGTGGACGACACCCTGCTGCGCGAGTTGGCGAGCAGCCTCGCCCAGGTGCAGGTCGCGCTGCGCGACGCGGAGATCGCTGATGCCGCCGCTGACGCGTTGATGACCGAGATATCGGTGACCACGGCGGGGCTGATCATCTCGGCCGCGGTTCCGGGCGGCACGATCGGCGTGACCGCCGACGTGGGCGTTGCACTCCTCTCACCCGTCGCGCTGGGTGCCCTCGATCGCTGGGGCGTGGCCCCATCGGCCGAACGCTCCCGAGCGCAGGCGCAGTCCACGCTGGGCGATCGAGCGGTCGACACTGCGGTGATCGCGATCGTGGGCATCGTCGGCGCGGCGGTCGAGCGAGGCGACCTCCCGTCGGACACACTCGACGATCTCCACCTCGACGATCTCAAGGGCGACTCGTCGTGCACGCCCCGTGAGACCAGTGACCGACTGCACGAGTTCATCGTCGGACTCGAGCCGATCACCGACGCAGCAACACACAACGCGCTGGTCGCGGTGCTGTTCGCCTTCGCCAATCCGTTGTCCGACGCTCAACTGTGCGAGTGATGCCGCAACACCGGACCACCGGAGGCCAGCGCCGAGCCGGGCCAGGGGCGCGCCGAGCCGGCTACGGGATGGGCACGGTGGTCGAGATGAGCAGCGTGTTGCCGGGGGTGACCTCGATGATCAGCTCGAGCGTCCAGTCACCTGCGAAGGCGAGCGTGATCGGGCCCGTGTAGTGGTTCGGACCGTCAGCCACGATCGACACGGGTGTGGCCGGCACCTCGCGGTCTGGCAACGACATGCGCGCCTGCACCGATGTGACGGGTTGGATGCTTCCACCTGCAGGGGTGATCACGAGGTGCATCTCGTTGGAGCCCACCCGGCCAGGTGTGATGGTGACATCGGCGATCAGCCCCGCCTGAGCCAACGAGGCGCTGAAGATGTTCGCCTCCGTCGGAGCAACCGGCGGCAGGGTCACCAGGCTCGCGGTGAAGGCGAGCACCACCGTTCCCAGCAGGGCTTCAGCGACGACGGTACGACGAACCGAGCCCGCTCCGACGTTCCGCAACAGCCAACGTGAAACAGCCCCGATCGCAATCACGACGCTCACGATCGACAGCTTCACCAACAGCGTGCGACCCCATGACGTCTCGGTGAGTGTGTCGATCCCACCGGCGAGCTCATAGGTCTGCAACGCGCCGGTGATCACGATCACCGGCACGAGCACCGTCGCCGACCGCGAAAAGCGGTGCACCGTGCGCGACACCGGCTCGGTGTCGAGCCACGATCGGCTGCCGAGCGCGAACAGCGCCAGCCCGCCCATCCAGCCCACGATTGCGATGAGGTGCGCCAGATCGAGCACGACGTAGAGAGCCTTCGGACTCGCCGCCGACGGATGGCCGGCTGCCGGCAACGTCACGAGCACGCCGATCCCGGCGCTCACTGCCACCAGTCGCCACCAGGAAGCTCCGCTCGACGAGCGCCGTCGCACGAGCACCGCCAGCACGATGAGCAGCGCCAACCGAACGAGCGCCATCCGGCCCGTCTGGGTGCCGTCGACGCGACCCCAGACTTCGGGCGACAACGCATCGCCGAGCGTGCCGGCAACGGCGATCGAGCCGTACAGCCCGAAGCCTGCCAGGGTGCCGATGAGGGCCAGCGCCCATCCGATCACGGGGAGGCGGCGACGGACTCCGGTGATCGCGGCGTCGGTGGCCAACAGCGACCACAGCCCCGATCCCAAGAGCAGCACGAGCCCGACGAAGGTCAGGAAGCGGAAGACGTCCGCCGTGCGCCGCACCGACTCAGCGGCGACCGCACCGCCACGCACCTGATCGACGAGGCCGGCGCTCGCCGAACCCGTGCTGCTGGTGCCGACCGTGAACCCGAACGCGCCGTCGACGATGTGGCCGTCGGCGGAAGCCACGCGCCACACCACGGCGTAGATGCCGTCATCGAGCTCGGGAAGCTCCGCCGTGACGATGCTGTCGTCTCGACCGGCCGCCTCGGGTTCGCCGATCTCGACGAGACGCTGACCCGCGCCGAACAGCTGGATCGATGACAACCCGGCTTCGATCGCCTCGTCGAAGTCGAGGACGATCGCCTGTGGTGCTTCCTCCAGCACCGAACTCGGCGCCGGCGTGCTCGCTTCCAGCGAGGCGTGGGCGAGCGCCGGCGCGGCCGGCAGCGCAGCGACGCCCGCCATCGATGCGCAGACCATCCCCAGCGCCACTCGCCTGGCAACCTCGAGGCGTCGCGTCGGACCGATCGCTCGGGCGCGGACAGACATCAGAAGATGCCCGCCGCGTCGAGGCCTGCGATCTCGTGACGGCCGAGCAGCCATGCGAGCCGACGGGCCGGAGGCGCAGCCAGCGCGGCATCGGGCAATCGGGTGAGACCCATGGGTCGACGGGCGGCCCATTGTCGTTCGAGGCGGGCCAGTTCGAGCCTCACGTACGCGCCGGGCCAGGACTCGGGGACGTAGGCCAGAGCGAGGTCGACGTGGTGCACCTCGGTCTCGCGCCACCGTCGGAACGGCAGGTCGGACAACGGAACCTGTCCCATCAGCGTTCGCCCCTCGCCGCCCCATCCGGCAGCCGACATCGTGGACCAGCGCTGTTCGAGCGATCGGTTCGCCCGCGACAGATCGGCGATCAGCCACGCTGCATCAGCCGACGCGTCTCGCTCGATCTCGGCCTGGCGCCCGGAGGCACCGCCCTCGTACTGGTCGGCGACCTCACCATGCGCGCCTGCGTCCAACATGCGCACGTGGCTGTCGGCATTGCGCGCCACGTGAGCCAGCACGTGTCCGATGGTCCACCCCGGGAGCAGCGACGCCTTGCGCAGGTCGTCATCGGACAACCCGGACACGGATTCGACCAGGCGGGCGTGAGCCTCCGTGGCACCGGCGATGTCCCGACGCAGTTCCGCCGGCTGGATCGGGGCCAGCGGATCGGTTCCTGAGGTCATCGGATGAACTCTACTTTTCGGATCGACGACGCCCGCGGGCGGCTTCAGAACGTGGCAACCTGCTGGCATGCAGATTGCGATGATCGGACTCGGCCGCATGGGCGCCAACATGGTGCGCCGCCTCCAGCGTGGGGGTCACGACTGCGTCGCCTACGACGTCAGCGCCGATGCGGTCGCTGCGATCGTGGCCGACGACCCCGACGGTGCGGCGGGCGCTCCGCCGGTCATCGGCGTCAACTCTCTCGAGGAGCTGGTCGCGTCGCTCCAAGCGCCGCGCCACGTGTGGATCATGGTGCCTGCCGCATTCGTCGGCAGCACGGTCGATCGACTGGCACCCCTGCTGTCGCCCGGTGACACCATCATCGATGGCGGCAACAGCTGGTACCGCGACGATGTGGACCGCGCCGCGCCGCTCGCCGCGAACGGAATCCACTACGTCGATGTCGGAACGAGTGGTGGGGTGTTCGGCCTCGATCGCGGCTACTGCCTCATGGTCGGCGGCGACGACGATGCGGTGGCCGAGCTGTCGTCGGTGTTCGACACGCTGGCTCCCGGCATCGCCACCGCCGAACGAACGCCGGGGCGGACCGGAGAGCCCAGCACCGCCGAGCTCGGCTGGCTGCACTGCGGACCCAACGGCGCTGGGCACTTCGTGAAGATGGTGCACAACGGCATCGAGTACGGGTTGATGGCGGCGTACGCCGAGGGCCTCAACGTGCTCGCCAAGGCCGACATCGGCATGGAGTCGCACGCCAAGGACGCCGAGACCGCTCCGCTGAGCAACCCGGAGTACTACCGCTACGACTTCGATCTCGGCGCGATCACCGAGCTCTGGCGCCGCGGCAGCGTGGTGTCGAGCTGGTTGCTCGACCTCACCGCCACGGCACTCGTGCAGGACCCGCAGCTCGATGCCTTCGCGGGCCGGGTCAGCGACAGCGGCGAAGGTCGATGGACCCTCCACGCTGCGGTCGACGAGGGCGTGCCGGTGCCCACCCTGGCGTCGGCCCTGTGGGATCGCTTCTACTCGAGAGATCGCGGCGACGTGGCGCACAAGGTGCTGTCGGCCATGCGCTCACAGTTCGGCGGACACCACGAGGTGCCGGCGCGCCGCCCCGAGGTTCCAGGCCAGTGACCCCCACACACCAGCCGGTGGCCGACGCTCTGGTGTTGTTCGGCGCCACGGGCGACCTCGCCAAGCGCAAGCTCTTCCCTGCGCTCTACCACCTCGAGCACCGTGGCCTGCTGAAGATCCCCGTGATCGGCGTTGCGCGAAGCGACTGGACCGACGCCGCGTTCTGCGAACACGCCCACGATGCGATCCTGCAATCGGTCCCCGACGCCCTCGCCTCGGCCATCGAACCGCTCATGCGCCGGCTCGACCTCATCCAGGGCGACTATGCAGATCCCGCCACGTGGCAGGGCCTGCGCGACGCCCTCGATCGCCACGGCAGCAAGAACGCCGTGTTCTACATGGCGATCCCGCCCACCATGTTCCCCACCGTCGCCGAGTCGCTCGCCTCGGTGGGCCTGAACGAGCGCGGTCGGATCGTTGTCGAAAAGCCGTTCGGGAGAGACCTCGCCAGCGCCACCGAGCTGAACACGACGCTGCACTCCGTGTTCCCCGAGGAGCGGATCTTCCGCATCGACCACTACCTCGGCAAGGAGAGCGTCGAGGACCTGCTGGTGTTCCGCTTCTCCAACACCTTGCTCGAACCGGTGTGGAACCGCAACTACGTGCGCAGCGTGCAGATCACGATGAGCGAGACGATCGGCGTCGAGGGCCGGGGCAGTTTCTACGACGGTGTCGGTTCCATCCGCGACATCATGCAGAACCACCTCCTCCAGGTGCTCTCGCTCGTGGCGATGGAACCGCCGGTCGGGCCCGAGGCCGGCTTCCTGCAGGACGAGAAGGCCAAGGTGTTCGCGGCGATGCGCCCGATCGATCCGGCCAACCTGGTCCGCGGCCAGTACGTCGGCTACCGGGACGAGCCGGGCGTGGCCGCGGACTCGCAGGTCGACACCTTCTCCGCCGCTCGTCTCGAAATCGATTCGTGGCGATGGGCCGGCGTTCCGTGGTTCGTCAGGTGTGGCAAGGCGCTGACGCAGTCCGCCACCGAGGTCGTGGTCGAGTTCCGCGAACCTCCGGCACTGCTGTTCGACGAAGCCGGCGGCCCCGCCCCGCATCGGAACCTCGTGCGCTTCCGACTCGGCAAGCACGACGGCGTCACCTTCACGGTGCAGGCCAAGACGCCCGGCCCGCACCTCGACAGCCAGAACGTCGACCTCTCGGTCGACTTCGCGGCGGCACTCGGCGAACGGCGAGAGGCGTACGAGCGTCTCCTCGACGATGCGATCGCGGGCTCGTCGCGACGGTTCGCCCGCGAAGACGTGGTGGAGCAGACGTGGCGGGTGATCCAGCCCGCGCTCGATCAGCCAGGCCCCGTCCATCCCTACTTCCGTGGTTCGTGGGGCCCGGCCGAGGCCGATCGCATCCTCGGCGGCGACCACTGGTTCGATCCGACCTGACGACGGCTGGGATGCACTCAGCCGTTGTGGTGCATCGCCCGCTCGTGAACCTTCAACAGGTGATCCACCTGTCCCTGGTAGCAGACCTCGACGGTGTGGGTGGATCCGAACTCGAAGCCATCCTTCGACGCAGCGACCAGTTCGGCGCGCTGACGGTGAACGCGCTGCACCTGGTCGGCCAGCGCGGCAGGGGTCATCGCCGATGCGAGCGTGACGATGCCGTGATGCTCGCGCATGAGCCGGACGGCGGTGTTGGGATACGACACGATCGGAACACCGGAACACATCATCTCGACATAGGTGGTGCTCGGATCGCCTTGGCGATGCGGGCACACGTACACGTCGGCCGTGTCGTGGAGGAACGGCAGCAGCACGCTCCGGAAGTCGACGAAGCCGTGCACACGGAACTGCGAACCGAGGCCGTCGGCGGTCGCCCTTCGTTCCAGCTCGGCGCGTAGGGGACCATCGCCGAACACGTCGAACTCGAACGGCACGTCACGTGCCCGGAGCTCTCTCGCGACCGCGGCGAGGTCGAGCGGGTTCTTCATCGAGTCGAGTCGGCCGGAGAAGACGAGCCGCAGCGGCCCACCGGCCGTCAGGCGCTCGATCCGCGCCGCTCGTTGGGCGGCGCTCGGCAGGTCGCCGGATCGCAACGGGTTGTCGATGAACACGTGTCTTGCCCGAGCCTGCTCGGCGAAGAAGTCGTACGCCGGGTACTGGTTGCTGTGCAGTGCAGCCGCCTCCGACACCTCGCGCCGCTGATCGCGGATCTCTCGCCGGACCCACATCGCCGCCCGCAACCGTCGGGCCGGCGAACGGGGCTCCGCGGCCAGCGACTCAGCCGTCACGTTTCCCGGGACATCGCAGCCACGAACCAGGCGACGGTCGGCGTTCGACACGTACCGCGCCAAGTGGCGGAAGCCTCCTTCGAGCACGCAGTAGGCAACCGCGTCCTCAGGGAACAACCCCGGGTGGAGCGCATCACGGTCGATCTCCACCACGTTCACGGGAAGATCGGCGAGCGGCATCTCGACCACCTCGATCGGTCGACGCTCGGTGCTGCGTTCCAGCAGGAGGTCGATCTGGCCGGGCCAGCGTTGCCCGTACTCCAGCATGACCTCCAAGAACTTCGCGTTGGTCGCGATCGTGCGTTCGTCGAGACGGCACGGGTGGTACGACATGTGCAGCACGAGGCGGGGCGCGTTCACCTTCCCGACGGTATCGGAGGCACCCCGACGCGAACGGGTGTGTGACGATCAGCCGTGCGTTCGTCGTGGCACGACGACCACCGTGCCGTCGTCTTCGTGGTGGACGCGCACGCTCACGCCGTAGAACTCGCTCAAGGTCTCGGGGCGCAGCACGCTCGACGCAGGACCGGTCGCCACGACATGGCCCTGATGCAACAACGCCAGGCGGTCGGCGTACAACCCGGCAAGCGTGAGGTCGTGCATCGCGCTCACGACGGTGAGACCATGTTCACGACGCAGCCGGTCGACCAGTTCGAGCGCCTGCTGCTGGTGCCCGATGTCGAGCGCGCTCGTGGGCTCGTCGAGCAGCAGGATCGGGGCCTCCTGCGCGATCGCCCGTGCGATCACGAGGCGCTGCCGTTCGCCACCGCTCATGGTGCCCAAGGGCCGCACCGCGAGGTCGGCCAGATCGAGACGGTCGAGCACGCTCGCCACCATGGCCACATCGTGTTGGCTCTCGACTCCGAAGTAGCCGATGTAGGGGTTCCGTCCGAGCAGCACGTACTCCGAGCCGATCATGTCGTCCGGCAGGTTCGGGCTCTGCGGCACATACGCCACCAGTTCGGCTCGACGCCGCGAGGTTCGCAACGACAACGGCGATCCATCGACCTCGATCGCCCCGGTGTGAGACACCAGACCCGCGGTCGCACGCAGGATCGACGACTTGCCTGCGCCGTTGGGACCGATGAGGCAGAGCCACTCGCCAGGGCGAACGGTGTCGGTGAAGCCCACGATCGCATCGCGCCTGCCGTAGCGCACCCCGAGGTTCGTGTAGGCGAGCGAGCTCATCCGATCGACCTGCCGCGAGTGCGCAGGACGAGGATGAAGAACGGCGCCCCGAGCAACGCCGTCACCACCCCGATCGGCGTTTCCGCCGGATCCTGCAGCACTCGCCCCGGGATGTCGGCGAGGATGAGGAACGCAGCGCCGACGACCAGACTGAGTGGCAGCAACCGTCGATACGACGCTCCCGCAAGCAGACGGATCGCATGCGGCACGACGATGCCGACGAACCCGATCAGCCCGCTCACGCTCACCACGGCAGCCGTGCCGAGCGTGGCCGCGATGACCACCACGAGGCGGACCCGGGTCACCTGCGTGCCGAGCGAGATCGCCTCGTCATCGCCCACGCGCAGCACATCGAGATGACGACGATGCATGAGCAGCACCGCGCTGCTGACGATCACGTACGGCAGCACCAGTCGTACGTCGGCCCAGTTCGCCAACGTCAATCGGCCGAGGATCCAGCTGTACACCTCGCGGATCACCTCACTGTTGCGCTGCAGCACGAACGCTTGGATCGCGGTCGCGAGCGATGTGACCGCCACGCCGGCGAGCACCAACGTCACTCCGTTGCGATGAGCCCCGAACGACGCGCCGACCAGATAGGTCAGCATCACGGCGGCCAGTCCGCCGACGAAGGCAGCCAACGGAAGCGGGTCGACCAGCCAACCGGATGTGGTCGAACGACCGATCGCGAACACGATCGTCGCCCCCAGACCCGCGCCAGCCGCGACCCCGAGCAGGTACGGATCGACGAGTGGGTTCCGGAACACACCCTGGTAGCTGGCGCCCGACAACGACAGCATCGACCCGACGATCCCGGCGAGGACGACACGCGGCAGGCGCACGTTCCAGATGATGTTCCAATCGGCCGTTCCCCAGTTGCCTGCCGGGCCCACCATCACGCCGAGGAAGAGCGCGAGCGCGAGCAGCGCCAGCGAGGCCGGTAGCCACCACCGGCCCGAGCGCGCGACGGCACGTGGTGCCGTCGCTGCTCGGGCGAGTGGGTCGGCGAGCACGAGGGGTCAGCCCGCCGCGATCGGAATCGCGTTCACACTGGCCGCGATCACCTGCACCAACTCGACCACCCGAGGTCCCCAACGGCTCGCGACATCGTCGTCGAGCGCGATGACGTTGCCGTTGGCGACCGCAGCGATCGCATCCCAACCGGGACGGACCGCCACGGTCCCCGGCGTCTCGCCGCAGCACTTCGTGTCGGCGAGGAACACCAGATCAGGGCTCTGACTGATCAGGAACTCGGCGCTGAGCTGGGGGTAGTCGCTCGTTCCCTCGGCGGTGTCGGCGACGTTCCGGAGGCCGAACAAGCCGTAGACCTGACCGATGAAGGTGTTCGACGTGACGCTGTAGAACGTGGGATCGAGCTCGTGGTAGAACGAGAGCGGCACGCTCGGAGGAACGATCGACGCGACGGCCGCGTCGATGTCGGCGGTCATCTGGGCAACCAGTTCGGCAGCCTCGGCCACGTGGCCGGTGGCTGCGCCGAGCTGCTCGATCTGGGCGTAGATGTCGTCGAACGACGTCGCTGCTGCGCCCACCCAGTTCGGGATGCCCAGCGTGTCGAGCGAGGTCGCGAGATCGGTGGTGCCGTCGTGCACCACCAAGTCGGGTTCGAACGCGGCGATGGCTTCGACGTTCGGTTCGAACCCCGACAGATCGGTCGACTTCGCAGCCGCCTCTGCCGGGTAGTTGCTCTGGTCGTCGACGGCGATCACCTGATCACCGGCACCGATCGCGAACAGGATCTCGGTCGCGGTGGGCGACAGACTCACGATCGCCGACGGGACAGGCGCCTCGGCGCCCGGGTCGGTTCCAGCGGGCTCCGTCGCAGCGGGCTCCGTCGCAGCCGGTTCTGTTGCAGCCGGTTCCGTGGTCTCGACTGTGGTGGGATCGGTGGCGGCGACCTCTACGGAATCATCGCCGCATGCGGCGAGGACGACGAGGGACACGGACATGAGCGCGATGGCTCTGCGGAACTGCTTCATTGGATCTGGATCCTCCGAGCTCTCTGGAGGACACCGGGTCCTCCAAGCGGGAGGACAAGTTGAGGTTCGAACGGGGAACTCCCCGTCGCGAGCCGCCCTTGCCTCGAGGGTGTGGTCTACGCGCCCGAGCCAGGCGACCGGACTTGTCGTGTCGAGCGTTCCTGTCGCCAGGTTCGACTCGCACGCTTCACCGTTGCGGGACAGTGCCGGAGTTCAACCGGACTTCGCTGGGTTCGAGCGCCGCGACCATAGCGCATCCTCGCTACCATCCCAAGTCCCATGAACGAACTCCCCGACGACGAGCCGTCCCAGGATCCTCACCTCGACACCGTCGAACCGCCCATCGATGATCCACGTCCCGACGGACTGCGTCGCGCCGACTCGTTGCTCCTGGTGAACACCGGCGACGGCAAGGGCAAGAGCTCCGCGGCGTTCGGCGTGATGGTGCGTGCCATCGCCCGCGGGTGGAAGGTGGCCGTCGTGCAGTTCGTGAAGAGTGGCGACTGGAAGGTGGGCGAAGAGAAGGTGGGACGCGATCTCGGTGTCACGTGGGTGAACGCCGGCGATGGGTTCACGTGGGACTCGAACGACCTCGAACACGACAAGGCGCTGGCCCGCGAGGGCTGGGCCCGCGCCGCCGAGATCATCGCCGCGGGCGAACACCGCCTCGTGATCCTCGACGAGCTCACCTACCTGATGAACTGGTCGTGGGTCGACGCCGACGACGTCATCGCCGCGCTGGTCGACCGCCCACCCACGGTCAGCGTGATCGTCACCGGACGCGACGCCAACGAGGCGCTCATCGCTGCCGCCGACACGGTCACGGAGATGCGCAAGGTGAAACACGCCTACGACGAGGGGATCGCCGCCAAGCGCGGCATCGACTACTGATGCTCACGTTCCTTGTCGGTGGTGCCCGGAGCGGCAAGAGCACGCTGGCCGTAGAGATCGCACAGCGACACGCGGCCGCAGGTGGCGAGGTCGTGTTCGTCGCCACCACCGAGCCGTTCGACGACGACCTCCGCGCTCGTGTCGCCACACATCGCCAGGAGCGTCCCGACTGGCCCACCGTCGAGGCACCGGTTGCGCTCGCCGCAGCGATCATCGCCGCGCCCGTGCGAGCGCTCCTGATCGTCGACTGCCTCACCGTGTGGATGGGCAACCTGTTCCACCACATCCCCGATGCCGCTCTGCGGGCTCGGTCTGTCGAAGAACTGGTCGCGGCACTGACCGAACGAGGGGCGCCGACCGTCGTGGTGTCGAACGAGGTAGGGCTCGGGCTCGTCCCCGACACCTCCCTCGGACGCGAGTACCGTGACGACCTCGGCCGCCTGAACCAACGGTTGGCTTCCGTGGCCGATCGTTCCCTGTTCCTCGTGGCCGGTCGGGCGCTGCCGCTGGTCGACCCCTGGGAGGTCCTGTCATGACGTGGCTCCGTACGGCGCTCGCCGATCTTCCTGCAGGCGATGCCGCCTCCGGTGCACTCGTTCGCGAGCGCGCCGCCGACATCCTGCGACCGGCGGGCGCGCTCGCTCGGTTCGACGACGTGGCTGCTTGGGTGGCCGAATGGCAGGGTACGGCTCGTCCTGCCGTGCATCGACCAGCAGCGCTCATCTTCGCGGCAGACCACGGCGTCACGGCTGCAGGTGTGAGCAAGTATCCCGTCGATGTGACGGCAGCGATGCTGGCCGCGTACCGCGCCGGGAAGTCCACGGTGAGCGCCTTCGCTGCCGTTGCCGGAGCGACCGTCGACGCGATCGACGTCGGCGTCGGGCGCCCCACCGGCGACATCCGCTTCGAGTCGGCGATGTCGGCTGAGCGTTTCGAAGAGGCTGCCCGCGCCGGCCGCGAGGCGGTCGAGGAGCTCGACGCAGACCTGTTGGTGCTGGGCGAGATGGGTATCGGGAACACCACTGCGGCCGCCGCCGTCGCCGCAGCGCTCGGCGGTGGCGAGGTGGCGGCATGGGTCGGCCGGGGCACCGGTCTCGACGACGAAGGACTCGACCGCAAGCGTGAGGCGGTCCGACGCGCCGTCGACCGCATCGCCGGCGTCCTCGATCCGCTCGAGGTGCTGCGCGAGGTGGGCGGCGCGGAGTTGGTGGCGATGGCTGCCGCGATCGTGGCAGCCCGCCACCGCCGACTGCCGGTGCTCATCGACGGATACGTGGTGACCGCAGCCGCGATGCCGTTGGCCTCCAGCCGTTCCGATGCTCTCGACCACTGCCTCGTCGGCCACTGCTCGTCGGAGCCGGGCCACCGGCGGCTCCTCGAGCGACTGGGAAAGCAGCCGCTGCTCGATCTCGAGATGCGCCTGGGCGAGGGTTCCGGCGCAATGGCGGCCGTGCCGCTCGTGGCGATGGCGTGCGCCGGCATCACCGAGGTGCCCACGTTCAAGGAGTGGTTCGGCTGAGCGCCGGCGAATCCGACCGCGAATCCGACCGCGAATCCGAGAGCGAGGCCGAGAGCGAGGCCGACATCGGCCGCCAGGACGTGACGGGGCTTCCGGCGATCGGACCCTTGGCGGCCCTGCAGTTCCTGTCACGCCTGCCGATCCGTCTCCGGTCGGCACCCGACATGGCTGCGATGGTCGTCTGGTTCCCGTTCGCCGGGCTGGTCATCGGCACGCTCGTCGGTGGCATCGCCGCTGCCGGATTCGAATGGACGTCGCCGCTGATCGCGGCATCGCTGGCGATCACCGCCGGCATGTTGATCACCGGGGCCTTCCACGAGGACGGACTCGGCGACATCGCCGATGCATTCGGAGGCGGCGACACGGTCGAGCGTCGGCTCGAGATCCTGAAGGACTCACGACACGGCACCTACGGCGTCGCCGCGATGAGCGCGACGATCGTGATCCGCGTCGCGGCCGTGGGCTCGATGCCAGGGCCGGCCGCCGCCTTCGCATCGCTCGTCACCGCCCACGTGGTCGCCCGAGGCGCAGCGGTCGCGTTGATGGCCACCGTGCCGCTCGCCCGACACTCTGGGCTGGGATCCGACTACGGCCAGGCCACCAGCCGCGCCCGTGGGGCGATCGCCCTCACCGTGGCGGCAGCGATCGGCGCGATCGCGGTCGGCTGGTGGGTCGCGCCGGCACTGGCGGTGGCGCTTGCTGGGGCGTACCTCGTCGGCGCGCTGGCGCGGCAGAAGATCGGCGGGATCAGCGGTGACGTGCTGGGAGCCGCAGAACAAGTCGCAGAGTGCGCCGTGCTGGTGCTCGTGGGCGCCCTCGCGCTGCGCCACGATCTCTGGTGGCGCTGACCCCGACGAACGACCAGGCGAGGTGCCGGATCCGTCGGTCGCCGACATGACGGCTGGAGTGATCAGCCCGCGGGAACGACCGAGGCCATCATTGCCACGATCTGCTCCACGATCGCGGTGCTGGTCGCGAGGTTCACGCGCACGTGGCCGATGCCGAGGGGACCGAAGTCGTTGCCGTCGCTCAGCTCCAGGCCGGCGAGGGCGAAGACGTGCGCCGGCTCGTTGCCGAGGCCCGTGCCGCGGCAGTCGAGCCAGGCGAAGTAGGTGGCCGCCGGCGGCCGGTACTTCACCGCCGGCAGGTGCTCGGCGATGAGATCGGCGACGTGCAGCCGCACGCGATCGAGGTGCGCGACCGCCGCGTCGAGCCAGTCGTCACCGTGTTCCCACGCGGCCACCGTCGCCTCCGCGGCCAGCCGGTTGATCGCACCGAGGAGGTGGTCGGGGAGGCCGAGCATGGCCGCGCGGAGGTGCGCCGGACCGACATGCGCGACGGCGTGGCGCATCCCGGCGAGGTTGAACGCCTTCGAGGCCGAATGCACCGACACGGTGCGGTCGGCCGCACCGGCGATGGACGCGATCGGCACGTGCATGGCGTCGTAGGTGAGGTCGGCGTGGATCTCGTCGCTGATGATCAGCAGGTCGAAGCGCTCCGCGATCGACACGAGGCGCACCAGTTCGTCGATCGCGAAGCGGTGGCCGGTGGGATTGTGCGGGTGGCACAGCAGCAGCACCTTGGCCGGCTCTGCCACCAGTCGGCGTTCCAGCTCGTCGTAGTCGAAGTGCACCCCGGCCGCGTCGACGCGGGCGGGCACGTCGATCTGGCGGCGACCCATGTCGCGCAGGCTCTTCCACAGCGGCGGATACGACGGCGTGTGCAGCACCACCGCATCGCCGGGCTCCGTGGCGAGGTGCAACGTGAGCTGCACCGCCTGAATCACGTCGCAGAAGTCGCGCACCTGGGTCGGGTCGACGTGCCACTGGTACCTGCGCGCCGAACGTTCGGCGAACACCCGACACGCAGGCGACTGCGGGCGGGGGTAGCCCCAATCGGCGTAGCCGAGATCGGCACGCTCGACGCACTCGCGCAGCGCGTCGAGGATCACCGGCGCCGGAGCGAAGTCCATGTCGGCCACCCACGCGTTGAGGCGCTCGGGATGCTTGTGCCACTTCGCGCCGCTCTTGGCGCGCAGCCAGTCGAGGTCGACCGAGTCGAACCCGTACGGATCTGCCACGGCGTCCGCCATCAGGCCCCGACGAACTCGGCGATCCGGCGGATGCCTTCTTCCATGTCGGCATCGGCCATGGCGAACGAGAACCGGGCGTAGCCCGGCGTCCCGAAGGCTTCACCCGGCACGAAGGCAACCTTCGCCTGGTCGAGGATCACGTCGGCGAGTTCGAGCGTCGTGGCGCTGATCGTTCCCTTCGGTCCGAGCGGACGGCCGAGCAGCGACGAGACGTTCGGATAGCAGTAGAAGGCTCCCTGCGGCACGATCGCGGACACACCAGGAATCTCGTTCAGCATGCGATGCATCGTCACGGCGCGACGAGCGAAGGTCTCGCGCATCATCGCCACAGCCCTCAGGTCGCCGCTCACGGCCTCGAGCGCGGCAACCTGGGCCACGTTGGTGACGTTCGACGTGGAGTGCGATTGGAAGTTGATCGCGGCCTTCATCACGTCGCTCGGCCCGATCATCCAACCGACTCGCCAGCCGGTCATCGCGTATGTCTTCGCCACGCCGTTGACGATGATGCACTGGTTCGCCAGCTCGGGCACGACCGTCGGCATCGACACGAAACGGTTGTCGCCGTACACGAGATGCTCGTAGATCTCGTCGGTGAGCACCCACACACCCTTGGCGACGGCCCATCGACCGATCGCCTCCACTTCGGCGGGAGAGTAGATCGCCCCGCTCGGGTTGTCGGGACTGACGAACAGCAGCACCTTGGTGCGGGGCGTGAGCGCAGCGTCGAGCTGGTCGATGGTGACCTTGAAGCCGGTGGTCTCGTCGGTCTGCACCACCACCGGGACGCCTCCGGCGAGCGTGATGGCTTCGGGGTACGTCGTCCAGTAAGGGGCGGGGCAGATCACTTCGTCACCTGGGTCGCACAGGGCTGCGAACGCAGTGAACACAGCGTGCTTTCCACCATTGGTGACCAGCACCTGGCTGGCCAGGCACTCGAAACCGCTGTCGCGCATGGTCTTCACCGCAATGGCCTCGCGGAGCTCCGGCAACCCCGCGGCCGGTGAGTACTTGTGGTGCTTGGGCTCGCGACACGCACGCACGGCGGCCTCGACGATGTTGTCCGGCGTGGGGAAGTCGGGCTCGCCCGCTCCGAAGCCGATGACGTTCTCGCCCTTGGCCTTCAGCGCCTTGGCCTTGGCATCAACGGCCAGCGTGGCGGATTCGGCGATGGCAGCGAGACGTGCGGAGGTTCGGTTCACGGGCCTCGATCCTACCGACGGGTCTCGGCACGACGAGCGGACTTTCCCTGTACCTGCGTGCACCTGCGTGCGCCAGCGTGCACCGGCGTGCATCGTCACGCCCGCATCTGTCACACCTCACCGACCGATCTCCCGAACAGATCGCTCCCGACACGGATCCGGCTTTGGCATCGGCCACCCTGCGGGCAGACTGGTCGGGTGAGCATCGACCCCCTGACGATCGAGATCCCCCGAAGCCTGTTGCCCGTCGACGGTCGATTCGGCTGCGGTCCGTCGAAGGTACGCCCCGAGCAGGCCCTGGCCCTCGCGAAGGCGAACCAGAACCTGCTCGGCACCTCCCATCGCCAGGCGCCCGTGAAGCAGTTGGTGGGCTCGATTCGCTCGGGTCTGGTCGATCTGTTCGGTCTCCCGGACGGGTGGGAGATCCTGCTCGGCAACGGCGGATCGACACTGTTCTGGGATGCGGCGACGTTCTCGCTCATCGATCGCGTGAGCGCACACGCTGTGTTCGGTGAGTTCTCGTCGAAGTTCGCCGAAGCGGCCACGGCGGCGCCGCATCTCGGCGAGCCGATCGTGAACCGCTGCGAACCGGGCGACCATCCGCTGCTCGACGAGATCGCAGGCGCCGACGTGTACGCGCTCACCCACAACGAGACGTCCACCGGTGTGGCCATGCGGCTGCGCCGGCCCACGATGGCCGGCGACGACGCCCTGGTGGTCGTCGATGCCACGTCTGCTGCAGGTGGGTTGATGTGGGACCCTGCGCAGGTCGACGTCTACTACTTCGCGCCGCAGAAGTGCTTTGCGAGCGACGGTGGACTGTGGCTCGCCGCGTGCTCGCCTCGAGCGCTCGATCGCATCCGAGCAATCGACGCTGCCAAGCGATGGGTGCCCGCGTCGCTCGATCTCAAGATCGCCCTCGACAACAGCGTCGCCAACCAGACGTACAACACGCCGGCGCTCGGCACGCTGGTCCTCTTGAACGAGCAGATCGGATGGATGCTCGACAACGGCGGACTCAGCTGGTGCGCAGCCCGGTGCGGCGAGTCTGCCCAGGCCTTGTACTCGTGGGCCGACCGACGGTCGTGGGCCAACCCCTTCGTCGCCGATCCGAACAAACGCTCCGACGTGGTGGGCACGATCGACATCGAAGGGGTCGACGCCGCCGCGGTCTGCGCCGCTCTCCGCGTCAACGGCATCGTCGACACCGACAGCTACAGGAAGTTGGGCCGGAACCAGTTGCGCGTGGGCATGTTCCCTGCGATCGAACCGAGCGATGTGGTCAAGCTCACCGAGAGCATCGACTACGTGGTCGATGTGCTGCAGTGAGCGCCACGGCAGCACCGCTCCGACATGCGTGCCCACCGTCCTGAGATGATCCTGAGATGGAACTGAGATGATGGCGCCATGAACGTCGACGAGGTACTCACCACCGCCTTCGACGAGATGAACTCGTTCGGGCCGCTCCATGCACCGATCATGGTCGTCGCGCTCCGGGGTTGGTTCGACGTGGCCGAGGTCGCGACGGGCGCCCTCGACGAGTTGCTGAGCGACCGTGTGGCGCCAGTGGTCGCCTCGATCGACCCCGACCCGTTCTTCGACTTCACCCAGGAGCGACCCGATGTCTATCTGGACGACGACGACGAACGCCACGTGCGCTGGCCGACCAACGAGTTCCGCCTCGTCCGCAACCCCGGCCGCGCCCACGATCTGATCGTGCTGTCGGGCGTGGAGCCGCATCTGCGGTTCGCCACCTTCGCCGATTCGATCATCGCCGTCGCAAGGCGCCTCAACTGCAGCGTGGTGGTGACCGTCGGGGCCGCGGCCGAAGCGCTCCCGCACACTCGGCCACCGCTGGTCGTGGGCAGCAGCACCAACGACGGGCTCGTGCGTGCCCTCGGTCTGGCGCGACCCACCTATCAGGGGATCACCGGTCTGGTCGGCGTGCTCCAAGAGCGTCTCGACACCTCCGGTATCCCCGCGGTGTCGCTGCGCGTCGGGGTCCCGCACTATCTGGGCAACGCTCGCCACCCGAAGTCGTCCGTCGCCTTGCTCCAGCATCTCGAGCACGTGCTCGACGTGCCCACGGGTCACGCACGGTTCAACGACGACATCGCCCGCTGGCGCCTCCTCCACGATGAAGCAGTGACCGAGGATCGCCAGGCCGGCCTCTACCTGACCATGCTCGAAGCCGAGTACGACCGTCGTGCCGAAGCATCACTGCCCACCGGCGACGACCTCGCAGCCGACTTCGAGCGCTTCCTCCGCCAGCAGGGCGACCAAGGCGATCAGGGCGAGCAGGGCAACCTCGACACCCCCTGACGGCGGCGCGCGATGGCGCCCGACAGCCTGGTCGGCCATGCTTGCGGGGAAAGGAGCGTCGATGCGCATCCTCGTCACCTCCACGCCGGGCGCCGGCCACATCCATCCCGTGCTGCCGCTTGCGCTTGCGTTGCAGGCCCGCGGCCACGACCTCGTCTGGGCCACGGGTCCCAGCTCGTGTCGTGGGATCGAGGCGTTCGACATCGAGACCCGACCGGCGGGGCCGGACGTGGGGCCGCGCAACGCCCGCTTCGCAGCGCTGGCCGGGCACCTCTCACAGCTCGCGCCCCGCGACCGTCGCCGCGAGGCGATGCCGATCATGTTCGGCAACCTCTCTGCACCGGTGATGCGCGATGCGCTCCGGCCTCTGTTCGACGAACTTCGTCCCGATCTCGTCATCCACGAAGTCGCCGAGTTGGCCGCCGCTCCACTCGCCAGCGCCCGCGGCATCCCGCACGTCACTGTGGCGTTCAGCGGCGTCGTTGCGCCCGACGTCGCCGCACGCGTCGCCGACAGCGTGGCCCCGCTGTGGATGGACGAAGGGCTGACGCCGCCCCGCGACGCCGGCTGGTTCGACCACGTCTATCTCCACCCGTTCCCGCGGTCGATGAGCACTCCCCACGCACAGCTCACGCCGATGCGGCCGGTGGCGGTTCCTGCCGCCTCCGCCGATCGCCCATCCTGGCTCGACAGCTTCGGCCGCGACCGGCCGGGCATCTACGTCACGTTCGGCACGGAGATGGGACTTCACGCCCCCTGGCAACCGCTGCTCACCGCCCTCGGCGCGATCGATGCCGACGTGGTGGCCACGACCGGGAACGCCGCCGTCGCCGACGTGCTCGGCGTCATGCCCAGCAACGTGCGTGTGGAGACATGGGTGCCACAGTCGCTGTTGCTCGAACGCGCCGTCCTGGTGGTCTCACATGCTGGGGCGGGCACGCTGATCGCTGCTGCCGCAGCCGGTGTGCAGCAGTTGTGCGTGCCGATGGCCGCCGACCAGTGGGACAACGCCGACGCGCTCGCCCGCGCCAACGCAGGCGAGCTGGCAGAGATGAACGAACGCAACGCAGACGACCTGGTGCTGATGGTGCGTGAGCTGTTGGCAGGCGCGTGCGACGAAGGCGCCCGATCGGTCGCGGCGGAGATCGCCGCAATGCCGACGCCTGGCGAGATCGTGCCGACATTGGAGGCACTCGTCGAATGATGCGGTCGGTCAACCGCCCGCGGCAGCCAGTTGCTCCTCGGTGAGACCGCAGTTCAGGCCGGCAGCGAGCAGCAGTGCCTCCACCTCCGGCGGTCGCGGCGAGTTCGCGATCCCGAGGGCCAGCAGGTCGGCCTCGCTGGTCGCGCCCAGCAGATCGTCGGCCGCGCACCGGGCGACGCCTGGGTCGACACCGGAGCCCACCAGGGCGTCGTAGAAGGCGCCGGCCACCAGACCGCTCGGCCGCTCGGCAGGCCCCGGCGGCAACGTGTTGCCTGGAGCGAGCGTGGTCGTCGGCGGTGGAGTCGTGGTCGTCGGGATGGTGGCGGGTGCCTCCACCGTCTGCATCATCGGTGGTGCCGCGATGGCGATCTCGTCGTCGCGGACCGCTCCTGCCACGAGCACGGCGCCTGCTGTGGCGAGCGCCACCCCGAGAAGGACGCCGACGGTGGCCCGCGAGCGGTGCGGTGTGGTCGCCCGCTCACCCATCATCAACAGGCCGCGCCGGTCGGCCTCCTGCACCAGCGGCGGGACCACGACCAACGCGGACAGCAACGCGACGGCGATGTTGATCGTCACCACCATGCCGAAGTCGCTCAACAACGGCAGGCTGGAGAACATCAGCACCGCGAATCCCCCGAGCGTGGTGAGCGCCGACGTGAAGAACGCACGACCCGTGCGCTCCGCGGCGACCCGCGTGCTCTCGGCCGGGTCGAGACCCCTCGTGCGCTCTTCCGCGTAGCGAGCCACGAGCAGCACGGAGAACTCGGCGCACGTGGCCACCACCAGCGGACCGCTCACGGTGGTGAGCGGGCTGAGGGTGATGCCCAGCATGCGCACGAGCACTGCTGAGGCGCCAGCGGCCAACAACACCGGCACCATCGTCAGCAGGCCTCGCACCACGTCGCGATACAGCAACATCAAGAACGCGGCCACCAACACGAGCGCAACGATCGTGAGCTGCGCCCGATTGGCGGTGATGTTCGCCAACAGACCGACGCCCACGACGGCGAGGCCGCCCGGGGTGGCCGACGAGGCGGCCGGCAGGATCGCGCCCTCGCCTGGATCGGCGATCGCAGCCTCCACCCGGTCGAGCACCACGGCCCGTTGCTCCAGCGATGACGGTCCCACCTGGAACAGCACCTGGGTCGCGTTGCCGTCGTCGCTCACGAGCACACGCTGCAGCGATGCCGGCGCCACGCGGAACGCCTGCAGCATGTCGAGCCCCGTGGGCGGCAACACCGTGGTGTCGGGCACCTCGGCCAGCCACCCCACGGTGGACGCCAAGCTCGATGCCTCGGCCAACTCGGGGTTCTCGTCCAGCGAGCGGATCACCAGGTCGAACACGAACGCGCCCATCTGATCGGTGAAGACGCTGTCGCGTGGGGCGCTCTCGGTCTCGACGAACACGCCGAGCGTCGAGGCGAACCCGGTTTCGCGCTCGAGGGTCCGGGCATTGACGATCGAAGCGCTCGCAGGGTCGGCCCAGTTCACCGGATCGCTCTCGATCTTCGTTCCACCCTCGAGCGCCAGACCGAGTACCGGAATCGCGACGGCGATTCCCACCAGCGGCCACACGGTCCAATGCGGGAGGCTGCCGAGCCGATCGACCGTGCGCTCCACCCAGCCGAGCCGCGGCGCGACCGTCGTCGGCGAGCGACGTTCCCGCGCTCCGAGGATCGCGTTGGGCACGACGACACCGGCGACGAGCAGGGCGACGATGCCGATCGACAACAACACACCGAAGTCCTGCACCATCGGCACCTTCGAGATGCGCACGGTGAGGAACGCGATGACCGCTGCGACCGTCGCGGTGAGCAACGGACCGCCCAGATGCACCATCGTCTCGGCGAACGGCGACGGGTCGTGGTCCATCCCGCGCTCTTCCTCGATCCGGTTCTGCACCTGGATGGCGAACTCGATGCCGAGACCGATCAGGATCGGCAGGCCCGCGATCGTGACGAGCGACAGCATCGTGCCTGTGGCACCGAACGCACCGAAGCCCCACAGCACGCCGATCACCATTCCAGCGAGCGGCAGCAGGCGCCAGCGAACCCGGAATGCGACCAACAGGATGACGATCATCACCCCGACGGCGATCGCTCCGAGGGTGAGCATGCCGCCCTGCAGGTACTCGTTGATGTCGACCAGGAACGTCGGCGTGCCGGTGACCGTCACCGTGGCGTTGGCGAACTCACGGCCTGCGAGCGCGTCCTGCACCGCGCGCGAGCCCGCCGCGAGGTCGTCGAGCGACGCGTTGCCCGGGAGCACCGCAGCGAGCACGGCATGGCGCGGGTCGGGCACGAAGGCTCGCAGCGCCGTGCGCACCACCAGTGCATCATCGGGCGGTGCAACCAGCGCACCGTCGGCGCCGAGCGTGAAACCGTCGTTGCCGAACACGAGGAACCGCACCCATTCCGGGTTGGCGAAGCTCTGCTCGCCCGCCGCACCGAGGCGCAACGTCGTGATCGTGGCGTCGACGCGTCGACGATCCTGCGCCGCGGGGTCGGGCTCGCGCTCGATCGTTCGGGACAGGATCTCGCTCGCCGTGCCGGAGGTGATCAGGTCCTGCGTCCAGGTGAGCAGTGTCACCGGCGACACGACCGCCTGCACCGTCGGGCTCTGCGCCAACTGCCGTTCCACCTCGTCGAGCTGCGCGACGGTGTCGGGGGTGAACAGGTCGACCACCGTGCGCCCTTCGGGCACGGTGAACAGCACGACCATGTTCTCGCCACCGAAGAGCGATTGGTAGCGCTCGTTGTCCTTCGCCACCTTGGAAGCCGGGTCGATGTAGCTGTCCTGGCCGGTGGCGAAGTCGAGTCGCGCCAGACCGAGCGTCGCGACGGCCGTCACCGCGAGCACACCCACCAGCACCACCATCGTGCGCCGGCTCAACCACTGTCCGATCGAACGCCATGCATGCATCTCGACGACCCCCTCGAACTCGCTCACACCGACGAGCGGAGCGATTCGACGGTAGGCACGACCTCGCTGCAGAGGCCAGGGTCGTCCGGCCCGATTCGACCCGATCAGCCCGCCGACGCGCACGGGCCCGGCGACGTCACGTGGACGCGCGCCGGGCCCGGCTCGCAGGAAGGCGATGCGGCTGCAGGGCTACTGCGCGGCAGCGGCGAAGCCGAGGTCGAGATCGGCGAGGATGTCCTCGATCGATTCGAGACCGACGCTCAGGCGCACGAGACCCGGGAAGACGCCGGCGGAGACCTGCTCTTCTTCGGTGAGCTGGCTGTGCGTGGTGCTGGCCGGATGGATCACGAGACTGCGCACGTCACCGATGTTGGCCACGTGACTGTGCAGCTGGAGCGCCTCGACGAACTTCTGGCCGGCCTCGCGCCCGCCCTTGATGTTGAACGCGATCACCGAGCCATAGCCCTTGCCGCCGCCGTACTTCTTCGCACGCTCGTGCCACGGGCTGCTCTCCAGACCGGCATAGGCGATGCTCTCCACCTCGGGGCGGCCGGACAGGTACGCGGCGACCTTGTCGGTGTTCGACCAGTGGCGGTCCATGCGCAGGCTCAGCGTCTCGAGGCCCTGCAGGATCATGAACGCGTTGAACGGCGAGATCGCCGAACCGAGGTCGCGCAACATCTGGACACGAGCCTTGATGATGTACGAACCGGCGCCGAGGGCCGGCCAGAACGGCAGGCCGTGATAGCTGGGGTCGGGCTCGGTGAAGTTCGGGAACCTGCCGCTGGCGCCGAAGTCGAACGTCCCGCCGTCGATGATCGCGCCACCGATGGAGGTGCCGTGGCCACCGATGAACTTCGTGAGGCTGTGCACCACGATGTCGGCGCCCCACTCGAACGGACGGATGAGGTACGGCGTCGGGACAGTGTTGTCGACGATCAGCGGGACGCCGTTCGCGTGGGCGACCTTGCTCACGCCTTCGATGTCGAACACATCGTTCTTCGGGTTGGCGAGCACCTCGCCGTAGAACGCCTTGGTGTTCGGCCGGACGGCGGAGGCCCACTGCTCGAGATCGTGGGGGTCGTCGACGAAGGTGACCTCGATGCCCATCTTCGGCAACGTGTAGTGGAAGAGGTTGTAGGTACCCCCGTACAGCGACGGGCTGGAGACGATGTGGTCGCCGGCCTCGGCAAGGGTGAGGATCGCCAGCGTCTCGGCCGCCTGGCCAGAGCTGACCACGAGCGCACCGGGCAGACCGACCGCTGTCGTGACCCCGCCTTCGAGGCTCGACAGACGGGCCTCGAGCGCACCCTGCGTGGGGTTCATGATGCGGGTGTAGATGTTGCCGATCTCGGCCAACGCGAACAGGTTCTGGGCGTGCGCCGAGTCACGGAACTCGAAGCTCGTGGTCTGGTAGATCGGCACGGCGCGGGCACCGGTAGCCGGATCCGGCTCTCCGCCCACATGGATCTGACGGGTCTCGAAACCCCACTCCTGCGACATCTGTCTTCCCCTCGGTAGTGACTGCCGTCGTGTTGGCGGGGTCCACCCTACTGGTCCTATTTCCGACTCAACAAGTCGGATTTTGGACGCTGGCGGAAAACGCAACTGGTCGCGCATCGATGCGACGAGCGCAACGATGCGCGACCAGAACGATCAGCGCGACATCACCAGGATCAGCCGCAGCTGACGTCGGACACCTTCTGCTTGCCCGCACCGAGGAACGGCATCATCGAACGCAGCTGCGCGCCGACCTGTTCGATCTGGTGTGTACGACCCGCCTCTTGGAGCTCGGTGAACTTCGGACGGCCCGCCTCGCTCTCGGCCACCCATTCCTTCGCGAACTTGCCGGTCTGGATCTCCTTCAAGATCTTCTTCATCTCCAGCTTGGTCTTCGCGTTCACGATGCGCGGGCCGCGGGTGAGGTCGCCGTACTCGGCGGTGTCGCTGATGCTGTACCGCATCCCGGCGATGCCCTCTTCGTACATCAGGTCGACGATGAGCTTCACCTCGTGCAAGCACTCGAAGTAGGCCATCTCGGGCTGGTAGCCCGCCTCGACGAGCGTCTCGAACCCGGCCTGGACCAGCGAGGTGACACCGCCGCACAGCACGGCCTGCTCGCCGAACAGGTCGGTCTCGGTCTCCTCGGCAAACGTGGTCTCGATCACACCGGCGCGTGCGCCTCCGATGGCCTCGGCGTAGCTGAGCGCGAGCTCCTTGGCACCGCCGGTCGCGTCCTGATGAACGGCGATGAGCGCCGGTACGCCGCCGCCCTCGGTGTAGGTGCGTCGGACAAGGTGACCCGGACCCTTGGGGGCGACCATGATCACGTCGACGGTCTTCGGCGGCCGGATGCGCTTGAAGCGGATGTTGAAACCGTGAGCGAACACGAGCGCCTTGCCCTTGCGCATGTGCGGCTTGATGAACTCCTCGTAGGTCGCCTTCTGCTCGGTGTCGGGCATCGTGAGCATGATCACGTTGGCCCACTTGGCAGCCTCGCTCAGCCCCATGACCTTCAGGCCGGCGGCCTCGGCCTTGGCGGCAGACTTCGAGCCTTCGCGCAAACCGACCACCACCTGGACGCCCGACTCCTTCAGGTTGAGGGCATGGGCATGACCCTGCGAGCCGTAGCCGATGATGGCCACCTTGCGACCCCTGATGATCGACGGATCGCAGTCCGCCTCGTAGTACATCTGTGCGGCCATCTCAGCCAGCCTTTCCTTGCTTGTTCGAGACCGCGCGGAGGCGGGCCTCACGATCGAGTTTGGGTAGCGCCACGCGCCCGGTGCGCTGGAGCTCGACGATGCCGTAGCCGGAGAGCAGCTCTTCGAAGTCGTCGAGCTTGTCCGGATGGCCGTCGAGCGACACGGTAATCGCCTCGACCCCGACCGCGAGGATCTTGCCTTCGAAGATGTTCACGAGCTCGACCACCTGGCCACGCTGGTCGGCACTCGCCCGCACCGTGGCCAGCAGCAGTTCGCGCTCCACCGATCGGCGCGGATCGAGCTCGCTGATCTTCACCACCTCGATCAGCTTGAAGAGCTGCTTGGTGATCTGCTCGAGCGATGTGGACTCCACGTCGACCACGATCGTGATCCTGCTGAAGCCGTCTTCTTCGGCCGGAGCGACGGCCAGGCTGTAGATGTTGAAGTCGCGGCGGGCGAACAGGCTGGCCACTCGCGCGAGCACGCCGGGCCGGTTCTGCACGAGGACCGAGAGGATGTGGTGGTTGATGGCGCTGTTGGTGGTGCTCATCGCAGTGCGCTCCGACGCTCTTCCTGTGATGCCGGCAACAGCACGTCGTCGTTGCTGAACCCGGCAGGGACCATGGGGAACACCTTCTCGCGGGCATCGACACGGAAGTCGATCACGACCGGCCGGTCGTTGATGCTGTTGGCCTTGTCGATGGCCGGTTGCACCTCTTCGGGACTGTCGACGCGGATGCCGACGCAGCCCATCGACTCGGCCCACATGACGAAGTTGGGCACGTCGGGCGAGAGGTACACCTCGCTGTATCGCTCGTCGTAGAACATCTCCTGCCACTGGCGGACCATGCCGAGGTAGCTGTTGTTGAGGATCGCGACCTTCACCGGGATCCGCTCGACGGCTGCGGTCACGAGCTCCTGCGCGGTCATCTGGAAGCATCCGTCGCCGTCGATCGCCCACACCGTCTTGTCGGGGTGCGCCACCTTGGCGCCGATCGCCGCGGGCACGCTGAAACCCATCGTGCCCAACCCGCCGGAGTTCACCCAGGTGTACGGCTCTTCGAAGCGCCAGTACTGGCTGCTCCACATCTGGTGCTGGCCGACTCCGCTCACCAGGATCGTTCCCGGAGGGGCGTTGTCGCGCAGTTGCTCGAGGCAGAACTGCGGTTTCAGCGCCTCGCCGGGTTCGCTCGGCTCGTAGCTGAGGGGGAACTGCTCGCGCCACCCGCTGATGCGGCTCTTCCATGCGCCGATGTCGGCCTGCACCGTGCCGGTTGCAAGGAGCTCCTTGATCGCCTTGATGATCTCCTCGATGCAGTACTTCGCATCGCCGACGATCGGCACATCGGGCCGGCGGACCTTGCCCTGTTCCGCGGGATCGATGTCGACGTGAATGATCTTGGCTTCGGGCGCGAAGCCCGAGATCTTGCCCGTGATCCGGTCGTCGAAACGCGCGCCGAGGTTGATCAACAAGTCGGCCTTCTGCATGGCCGTGATGGCCGTGGCGTTGCCGTGCATGCCGGGCATGCCGAGACACAGCGGGTGGCTGTCGGGGAAGGCACCGCGAGCCATGAGGGTGGTGACCACGTGGATGCCCGTGAGCTCGGCCAGTTCGCGGAACGCGTCAGCGGCTCGTGCCTTGAGGATGCCGCCACCGGCGTAGAGGATGGGGCGCTCGCTCTCGAGGATGAGCTTCGCGGCCTCCTTGATCATCCGTGGGTGACCTTTCACGTTGGGTCGATAGCCCGGCAGGCTGGCGACGACCTCCTCGTCGGTCGGCCAGTACCAATCCATCGTCGACGTGAGCACGTCCTTGGGGACGTCGATGAGCGTGGGGCCGGGCCGGCCGGTGGTGGCGATGTGGAAGGCCTGACGCACCGCCATCGGCACGTCCTGCGCCGTCATCACGAGCTCGTTGTGCTTGGTGCAACTGCGGGTGATGCCCACCGTGTCGCACTCCTGGAACGCGTCGGTGCCGATCGCCGTCGTGGGCACCTGTCCCGTGATGCACACCATCGGGATCGAGTCCATGTACGCGTCCATCAGCGGCGTGACCATGTTGGTGGCTGCAGGGCCACTCGTCACCAAGGCAACCCCGGGCCGACCGGTGACGTGCGCGTACCCTTCGGCCATGTGGCCGGCGCCCTGCTCGTGGCGCACCAGGATGTGGCGGATGGTGCTGTCGAGCAAGGGGTCGTAGGCAGGCAGGATGCAGCCGCCCGGCAGGCCGAAGACCACTTCGACGCCTTCCATCTCGAGGCTCTTGATGAGGGCCTGGGCCCCGGTGATCTTCATCCCTGGTTGGTTCATGGGTGACTCCTGGTACTTCCTGGAACTGGTGTCTGGCGGATGATGGCGGTGCTTGCAGTGCTGGCAGTGCTGGTGGCGGCTGGACCGGCGCCGAAAAATCAAACGGCCTCCCGATCGGGAGGCCTGGACGCACGCGAAGTATGAGCGCGAGCGTCTACACGACGATGACTACAAGACGGGTCAGGGCGAAGTGGGCGCGCACGGCTGCAAGTAAAGCACCTCGGCCCAGCGATTGGCAACCTTAGCCGGGTTCTGCCGGGTTCTGCCCTGTTCTGCCGGGTTCTGCCCTGTTCAGGGATCGGGGACACCGCTGAGATCGGCGTCGATCGCTCCGAGCAGCGCGTCGAGCTCGTCGAGGGCGCGCTCCACCTCGGCCACCTCGTCCTCGGTGAGGAGGTCGCCGACGGTGGTGACCGCTCCCTCGACGGTGTCCGCCACCGAGGGCTCG
>JANNQK010000146.1:0-32900 GCA_031400715.1 Actinomycetes bacterium
TTGTCCTCGACGATCAAGATCTTCGGCATGTCAGGAGGCCTTCCGGGTCTCGAGTTCGGGTAGAGGTGACGACGTGTTGTGCGCTGTGGAGCGCTGGGCGCTCCGGAGCGCACAAGACGTCGGGCGAATCAGATCTCGCAGGGTGACGACGATGGCCTCGAACGCATGTCGGCTCTCGAGGTCGGGGCCGGTGGCCTCGACCGTGGACCAGCGCTCGGCGGTGAGCAGGCGACGGCGTTCGATGTCGCGCTCCTGCGCAGCTCGTGTGCCGTGGGTGAAGAACGGGCTCACTTCCAGCGCGACCTTGGCGTCGGGCCAGGCGAAGTCGACCTCGACGGGATCCCCCGCGACGGGCACCTCGAAGTTGCGACGCCAACCACCGAGCCCGGCCCCGGTGAGCCAGCGGCCGACACGTTGCTCGAGCCCGCTGCGGTGTCCGATGCCGGACGAGCGCTGATCGAGGAAGTCGAGCAGCAGACGGCGACCGACGACGGAGCGGGCCGGGAGCTCGTCGATCAGCGACCGGACCCTTGCGACCGTGGTGAGGCGATGCACCAGGCAGTGATCGAGGCAGCGCTCGACCGTGCCCTCGTCGACGAACCGAGGCAGCAGCAGAAGCGTGGCATCAGGGGTCGTGACACGGACCGTGTGCCACGGTCGGCTCGGCAGCGCCACCTGCTGGCGGATTGTCGTGACGCCGGCGGTCCGTGCCGACCGGGAGGGACCAACGGCGACGATCGGCTCACCCGCCGTCGGGCCGACCGGCATCCCGAAGACGATTCCGGCCGATGTCGCAGCGACGGTCGCAGCGGGCACCGCCAGCGCTGCGGCGAGAACTCGCTGCTCCGGAGTGGCCGCCGTGGAGGTGTGCCGCATGACGCCGGCGAACACGGTCTCCAGCGATCCGACCTCTCGTCGCCGCTCGAGCGCCCAGCGCCCGATGCCTTCCTTCGCTGCTTGTGTGACCGTGACGAGCCCGAGCTGGGGCCGAGCAAGACGCCGCAACGCGGCGTCGATCTGGAAGGGGGTGAGTGTGTCCCGCATGGGGTCACACGTTGACGGGTCGGTGTGACGCCCGCTCCCCCGGCACGTTCTGTGCGCTGTGGAGCGCCCAGCGCTCCATAGCGCACAACACGTCCGTCGGCTCACGACTCGACCGCTTGCGCGCTGGTGGCGCCGGGCTGGGTGACGGTGTAGGTGGAGCCGGCGCCGAGGTCGCTGGTGACGGTGATGTCGCCGCCCATCTTCTGGCAGAAGCTACGGCTGAGCGCGAGGCCGAGACCAGTGCCGCCGTACTTGCGGGTGGTCGACACGTCGGCCTGGCTGAACGCCTCGAACAGCCGGCCCATCTGCTCGTCGTTCATGCCGATGCCGGTGTCGGTGATCGCGAAGTCGACCGTGTCCGCGTGACGCCTGATCGCCAGTGTGATCGTGCCGCCGTCGGTGAACTTGGCCGAGTTCGACAGCAGGTTGAACAGCACCTGCTTCACCTTCACCAGGTCGGCGTCGAAGGCGCCGATGCCGGGCGGGCAGTCGAGGACGAGTGTGTTGCGGTTCTTCTCCACCAGCGGGCGCACGATCTGGTCGACCTCGGTGACCATCGCGGCGATGTCGATGCGCTCGACGAACAGGTCCATGCGGCCGGCTTCCACCTTGGCGAGGTCGAGGATGCCGCTGATCAGCGTGAGCAGATGCTTGCCGGCCGACTGGATCTTGCCGAGGTCGGGCAGGAACTCCTCGGTGCCGAGGTCGGCGCACTCCTCGGCTATCAGCTCGGCGTAGCCGATGATCGCGTTGAGCGGCGTGCGCAGCTCGTGCGACATGTTGGCGAGGAACTCGCTCTTGTGCCGCGACGCGATCTCGAGCTCTTCGGTCTTGGCCTGCAGCTCGCTGAAGAGACGAGCGTTCTCGATCGCGATCACGGCCTGGTCGGCGAACGTCTGCAGCAACTGCTTCTCGGCGTCGGTGAAACTCGTGTCGCCGGCGCGGGCGACGACGACAGCACCGAGACCGCCACCGCCGCCCATCAACGGAATGCAGGCCGTCGAGAGCGCATGGTGCCCGCGCTCGACCATCCCGGCTTCGAGCACCGGGCGCTCTAACGCGGCGTCGCCCTGCCGACGGACCACGTAGGACGGACGACCGCTGTCGATGACCTGTGAGACGTACGGGAGCCCTTCGCGAAGGAGTGCCTCATCGACGTCGCCGAACGCGGCGGCTGGGACCAACTCCTGGCCCCGGTAGACGTTCAAGACCGTGGCGTAGCCGTCGACGAGCCGATGGGCCTGCTCGGCCAGTTCGTTGAGCACCGTGTCGAGGTCGAACGCGGAGCGGCTGATGGTCTGCAGCACGGCGGCGACGGCGGTCTGTTGTTCGAGCGCGGCGCTCACCTCGTGGTTGCTCTCCTCGAGCTCACGGAACAGGCGTGCGTTCTCGATCGCGATCACCGCCTGGTCGGCGAACGTCTGCAAGAGCTGCTTCTCCGAGTCGGTGAACCGTGCATCGCCTGTGCGAGTCACCGACACTGCACCGATGCAGTCGGTACCGCTGATGAGCGGGACGAACGCCACCGACATGGCGGTGTGGTCGAGCCGGTGCATCTCCGCATGGAACGCGGGGAACGCAGCAGCCACGGACGGATCGTCACGCTGCGCAGTGAAGTAGCGAGGGCGTCGTCCTTCGATGACGAGCGATACGAGACCAAGAGCGGCCTCGGCCACGGCGTGGATGGTATGACCGACGGTCGCCGCCGGAACCAGCGCGCCGTCCCGGTAGACGTTCAGGACCGTGGAGAATCCGCCGACCAAGCGGTGTGCCTGCGTGGCGAGTTCGTCGAGCACGGTGTCGATGTCGAAGGCCGAGCGGCTGATGGTCTGCAAGACGGCGGCGACGGCGGTCTGCTGCTCGAGCGCGGCGCTCACTTCGCTGTTGCTCTCCTCGAGCTCACGGAACAGGCGTGAGTTCTCGATCGCGATGACGGCCTGGTCGGCGAACGTCTGGAGCACCTGCTTCTCCGCGTCGGTGAACCGGCTCTCGCCCTCGCGGATGACGCTCATCAGACCGACGACACCGCTGCTGCTGCGCATCGGCACGCACGCCACGGAATGCGACCCGTACCGCGTGAGGCCGGCGTCAGCGAGTGCGGACACGCCTCGATCCGTCTCCCGCACCGTCGTCGCGATCAGCCGATTCCGTCCAAGGACGGACTCCTCGAACTCACCGAGCACCGCGGTCCCGGAGGTCTCGTAGTGGTCGTGATGGTCGGCCGGGTAGACGTACGTCGTGACGTAGTCGCGGCCACTCAAGCTTCGGATGGCGACGTGGATGCTCGGCACCAACCGGTGGGCCTGCTCCACGAGTTCGTTCAGCACCACGTCGAGGTCGAACGCCGAGCGGCTGATGGTCTGCAGCACCGATGCCACAGCCGTCTGTTGATTCAACGCAGCGCTCACCTCGCGGTTGCTCTCCTCGAGTTCGTGGAACAGGCGCGAGTTCTCGATCGCGATCAGGGCTTGATCGGCGAAGGTCTGCACGATCGCCTCGTCGCGTTCGCTGAACGGCCGGCGGTCCCAACGCATCAGCGAGAACACACCGGCGAAACTGCCCGGCCTGGTGAGTGGCACCATGAGATATCCGTTGGCGGGAACGTGTCGGACGAACTCGATGCTGGGGCGTCCGGCCTGCTCGTCGCCCGTGAGTGTCGAGCGATCGGCGAGGACGACGCGGCCGGCGCCAGCTCGGGCGCGCACGAACTCGTCGAGGTCGACGTCGAAGCGCAACAACCGCCCTTCGGTGACGAGTTCGACGACGTGCGGTACGCCGACCTCGAAGTTCGAGTCGTTGGCGCCAATGACCTGCTCCGCGCTCAGCCCGTGGCTCGCGCCGACTACGTAGCGATCGGCGCCGCGCTGCCACACCAGGCCGATGTCGGCATCGCAGAGCCGGGCGGCGATGCCGAGCACCTGGTTGAGCACCGGCTCCAGGTCGGTCGGCGAGCTGCTGATGATCTCGAGCACCTCGGCGATCGCCGTCTGCTGCTCGAGCGCCTCGCTCACCTCTCGGTTGCGCTCCTCCAACTCACGGAACAAACGAGCGTTCTCGATCGCGATCACGGCCTGGTCGGCGAACGTCTGCAGCAGGCGCTTCTCGGAGTCGTTGAAGCCGGTCGTTCCAGTGCGGTTGATGATGAGGAAGCCCACGATGCGATCCTCCTGCAGCAGCGGCAGCGACACGTGCGTGTACGTGCCGTTCAGTTCGAGGTATCGCTGCGCGATCGGGTCGTCGGCCCATGCAGGGTCGTCGGCGCTGATCGTCACGTAGAACGGACCTCGGAGCTGAACGAAGAACTCGATGACCGCCGGACTCGAGTACGAGTTGTAGAGCGGGTCGGCGTGACCATCAGCCGTTCGGATCTCCGGCGGGAACGCGTACGACTCCTGGCGATCGACCAGCACGATGCCGGTCTGACTGCCGCCCACGAGGCGGTACGCCTGTTCGGCCAGCTCGTTGAGCACCGCGCCGAGATCGAAGGCGGAACGGCTGATCGTCTGGAGCACAGCGCCCACCGCTGTCTGTTGCTCGAGGGCCGCCTTCACGTCGCGGTTGCTGTCCTCCAACTCATGGAACAGACGCGAGTTCTCGATCGCGATCAGCGCCTGATCGGCGAAGGTCTGCACGATCGCCTCGTCGCGGTCGGTGAACGGACGCTGGTCCTTGCGCATGAGTGAGAACACACCGGAGAAGCTGCCGGGCCGCGTGAGCGGCACGAGCAGATACGACTGAGCTCGGAATCGCTGGATGAAGACGTTGGTGGGATACGTGGCGGGATCGTTGTTGACGACGTCCAGCCCGTCGATCACCTCGACCGAGATGTCGGCCCGTCGTGTCGCTCCGTCGGCGCACTGCTGCACCACGTGTGCTTCCCCCACGAGGTACACGATGTCCCCCATCGAGGCGACCTCGTCATCGGTGAAGCCGTGAGTTGCGCCGACCTCGAAGCGTTCACCCCGCGCCTGCCACACCAGACCCCACTCCGCCTCGCACAACCGAGCAGCGATGCCGAGCACCTGACTCAGCACGGGCTCCAGATCGGTCGGCGAGCTGCTGATGATCTCGAGCACCTCGGCGATCGCCGTCTGCTGCTCGAGCGCCTCGTTCACCTCACGGTTGCGCTCCTCCAACTCACGGAACAACCGAGCGTTCTCGACAGCGATCACCGCCTGATCGGCGAAGGTCTGCAGCAAACGCTTCTCGGCGTCGGCGAACTGATCGAGGCCGAGCCGGCCGATCGCGATGATGCCGAGCACGTTCTCCCCCTGCATGAGCGGGACGTTCGCGTTGCAGAACGGCCCGAACCGGTCGAAGAGCAACCGAATCGACGGGTCCATCGCGGACGTGCTCTCGGGCGTGTCGAACGTGGGGTAGAACGGTCGCTTCCTCCGACGGTAGAACGCGATGACGTCAGGGGTCGTCAGCCCGTTGTAGAGCGCATCGGCCCGACCATCGCCGGTGCGGAACTCCGACGGGTGCACGAAGGAGACACCGTCGAGCAGGGAGATGGCAGTCATGAATCCGCCGACCAGGCGGTTGGCCTGCTCGGCGAGCTCGTTCAGCACCGCGCCGAGATCGAACGCCGACCGACTGATGGTCTGCAGAACGGCTCCCACCGCTATCTGCTGCTCGAGCGCGGCCTTCACCTCGCGGTTGCGGGCCTCGAGCGTGGTGAACAGCTCAGCGTTCTGGATGGCGAGCACCGCCTGGTCGGCGAACGCCTGCAGCATCGGGCCGACCTTGGGGTCGAACGGGTCGACGGCGAAACGGCCGAGGTTGATGTTGCCGAGCCAGTCGTCACCGCGCAGGAGCGCGACGGAGACGAAACTGCGAACTGCGAATTCGTCGAACCGTTGCGCGGTCGGGTCGTCGCGCTCGTGGGCCCACGAGGCGAAGTCGTCGACGAATCTCGGAACGCGGCGATCACGGGCCTGGAGGTTGAAACCAGCGAGCGAGATCGGCACCTCCCACCCGACAACCGAAGCAAGGTCGTCGCGCATCGACCACATGCCTTCGAACCGCAAGACATCGCCGTCGACGAGCATCAGCTGCGCCGTGGCCGCACCGCCCAACGCTGCTGCCCGTTCGGCGATGCCGTCGAGCACCACCCGCAGGTCGCCGGGGTTGGCGCTGATCAAGGTGAGCACCTCGCTGGTGGCGGTCTGCAGCTCGAGCGATTCGGCGAGGTCGTTGTTGCGAGACTCCAGCGCTGCGAGCAAGTCGGCGTTGTCGAACGCAATCACCGCCTGGGCGGTGAACTCCTCGAGCATCGCGATCTCCTCGGCGGAGAACGGAACTGGCACCTTGCGACGAGCCAGGATGAAACCGGTCTTGCCCATCGAGCCCTGCATCGGGACGAGCAGGACGACCCCCTCGACGATGCAATCGGCCTCCGCCAACGACGCGAGGAACGGGTCCGTGGCGAACCACTGCTCGACGGGCCCGACCAACTGGTCCGGCCGACGCGTGGCACGAACCGAGTCGAGCAACTGGTTCGAGCCCGGCACACGAATCGCAGCGTCCATCGTTCGGAAGCCTCGGGGCTCGTCCCACACGGAGATCCCGCTGTCATCTCCGTACGTGATCGCGATGTCGAACGCCGACGTGAGTCGACGCGCAGCGAGCGCGATCTCGGGCAGCGTCCGGCCGAGGTCGCCCGGCGAGGTGCTGATCACGCGAAGGATCTCAGCGTTGGCCGTCTGTCGGGTCAACGCGGCATCGAGGTCGTTGAACAGCCGGGCGTTCGAGATCGCGATCGCCGCCTGCTCGGCGAAGCCCTGGACGATCTTGGCGTGCCTCTGATCGAAGGGTCGGACTTCGTTCCGGACAGCGTTCAACTGCCCGACGTGGACACCGTCGACGACCATCGGAGCGGACAGCAGACTGCGGATGGGCACGGGACTCTGGCGTCCCAGGAGTCCGTCGAGGTCGTCGACGAAGACGGGTTCGGTGAGATCGATCGAGCCGGTGATGGGAAACCGCTGACCGATGAGTGATCGATTCGCGTCGATGCTGGTGGCGGACTGGACCAATTCGTCGCCTTCGCGAAGGAGAATCGCGCCGGCGTCTGCGCCACACAGCATCGCGACCTGTCTGACGATCCCGTCGAACACCTTGTCGAGGTCGCCAGGATGATCGCTGATCAACCGAAGCACCTCGCTCGTCGCCGTCTGCAACTCCAGCGACTCGGCCAGGTCGCTGTTGCGATCCTCGATCTCACGGAGCAGTCGAGCGTTGTCGACCGCGATCGCCGCCTGGTTGGCGAACCCCTGGAGCAGCCCGATCTCGGCGTCGGTGTAGGCGCCGACGATCGACCGTGAGAACGCCAACGCACCGACGGCCTCACCGTGACGCAGGAGCGGCAGCACCACCGCGCCGACCGCAACCGACCACAGCGGCGCGAAGTCGGGATACTGCTCCAGCGGCGACGACAAGTCCGCGAGGTTCACGATCTCCCCGGTGAGCACGGCATCGGCGTGGGGGCTCGAGCCGGGAGCCAGCGGTAGCACGGATGGGAGACCCGCGAGCCCTGGGTTCGCCTCGAGCTCGGCTCTCGCGGCCGGGGTCGCCTCGAACGAGACACGGGCCAACCCGTCGTCCTGCTTCACCAACAGGCTGGCGGTTCCATGACCGACCAGGCGATACGCATGGCGTGTGATCGCGTCGAACACGGGCTGCAGGTCGGTTCGTGCCGTCGCAACTGCGTCGAGCACGTCGGTCATCGCCGTCTGCCGCGCGAGCGCCTCGTCGAGATCGTTGAACAACCGTGCGTTGGCGATCGCGATCGCCGCCTGGTCCGCGAACCGCTGCAGCGCGGTGGCGTGCTGGGGCTCGAACGGACGGACCTCGCGCCGGTAGAGGTTGAGGTTGCCGATCCAGTCGTCGCCGTCGAACAGCGGCACGCTCACCTGCGAACGGAGCCCGAACTCGCGGATGGCGCCGGCCACCGACGCCTCCAACTCCAACACGGCGAGATCGTCGACCATCACCGGCTGACGGCTGCGGCGGGCCTCCAGCGTCGTGCGCATGGGCGGGAACTCCATGTTGCCCATCGAGTCGGTGTCGCCGCCGAACACCGCCTCCGCCCGCACCACCTCCTGACCGGTACCCGAAATCCTGCGCAGCATCGCCGCGCCCACCTCGGCGTCGCAGATCGCAGCTGCCTTCTCGAGGATGCCCGACAGCACGATGTCGAGATCGCCAGGGCTCGTGCTGATCAATGCCAGCACCTCACTTGTCGCTGTCTGCAGCTCCAACGACTCACCGAGTTCGACGTTGCGATCCTCGATCTCACGGAGCAGCCGGGCGTTGTCGACCGCGATCGCCGCCTGGTTGGCGAACGTCTGCAAGAGCGCGACCTGTGCATCCGACAGGTCGGCGACATGAGGTCCCATCGAGCCCACGATGCCGACGGCCACGCCGTTGCGAAGCATCGGCACGACCAACGACGCCTTCGAGTCGTCCACGCGGCCGCGGGCATCGGGGAACACGTCGGCCGGCATCGTCGACCAATCCCGGACATCAACGACTTCACCGTGAAGGCACGCGTACCCGACGGGGGATCGCTCGTCGATCGGCCAACGCATGCCGGGCTCGCTGAGGCGTGCCGCAGAGTCACTCACCGCTCCAGTCGGGGTCTCCTCGACGAGTTCATCGCCGTCGCGGATGGCCAGCAGCACGGGGTACCCGAGGAGCCGCATCGCCTGCCGACCGATCACGTCGTACACGGGCTGGAGATCGACCCGTGCAGTGCTCACGACGTCGAGCACCTCGGTCATCGCCGTCTGCCGCTCCAACGCCGCGTCGAGGTCGTTGAACAGCCGGGCGTTCGAGATCGCGATCGCCGCCTGCTCGGCGAACGTCTGCAGCACTTCGCCGTCGCGCTCGTCGAAGGGACGAACCTCGAATCTGCCGATGAGGAGCATGCCGAACGGCCGTCCGTCGGCGTGCAACGGGGCGATCATGCAGCTGCGGATGTCGCGGACCATCTCCTGCGTGACGCCACCAGCACCGACGAGACGCTGGATGTCGTCGACCCGGGCCGGGGTCGACGAACCGGCCTGGATGGCATCGCTGAACTCGCGGGACAGCGGTGCTCGAACGCCCGCCATGTCGGGCTGAGTCGTGTCCAACAGGAGGGTCAGCGTGTCGCCGTCGAACCGTGCGACGGCACCTGTGTCGCCATCGACGAGCCGGACCGCCCGCTCGACGAGACCGTGCATCACCGCCGGCAGATCGCCCGGGTGATCGCTGATCAGGCGCAGCACCTCGCTCGTGGCGGTCTGCAGCTGGAGCGACTCACGCAACTCGTCGGCTCGGCGAGCGCTCTCCACCGCGTGGGCCGCTTGCGAGGCGAACGACTGCAGCAGCGCGACGTCGTCGTCGGTGAACGGGTCGACCTCATCGCGGAACACGCACATGCCGACCGCTGCGCCTCCGGTCGGCACCGGAACGTAGACCGACGACTTGATACCCAGTGCGGTCGCTGCGTCGCGGGACTGCGCGTACTCGTCGCCGAGCGCCGACTGGTCGTCGAAGCGCATCACCGAGCGCTCGCGCAACACCTCCGCCAGTGACGACGTCCGGTCGTTCGGGCGCGGCCGCCGGCCCCGGCGCCGCAGCTCGCCATCAGGCGTCGCGAACTCGGCGTACATCCCGATCTCGTCGCCTTCGAGCACGAACACGCCTGCGGACATCGCCTGGAACAAATCGGACGCCGCCGCCGCGATGTCGAGCAGCACGGTCTGCAGGTCGTTGCCCGAGGTAACCGCGCTGAGCACCGCGGCGAGCGCGAGTTCTCGACGACGAGCGGCCGTCAGCAGTGCATCAAAATCCTCCGCCACGCAGCCCCCATCGCCCGGTGTGGCGAGACCATAGATCGGCGATCAGCGTCGACGCGCCGTGATCCATGGCACGTCCCGAATCGCGTGATTGGCGTTGCCCACCAACTCGGCGTCGAGCGGTCAGCCGCTGCACCACAGCGAGTCGATCGGCGCAGCGATCAGACGGTCGCCCAAGGAGAGCACCTCTGTGCCGGTGTAGAGCAGTACTCCGAGTTGGAAGAGCTCGCCAGCCTTGGTTCGAAGGTGGCCGAGATGTCGCAGGTCGTCGGCCGAGATCGAACTCGACGCCTTCACTTCGATACCCACCACGCGACCGTCGTGATGTTCGATCACGGCATCGACCTCGGCGCCGTCCCTCGTTCGGTAGTGGAAGAGGCGGGCAAACTCGTCGGACCACTCGAGTTGTCGCATGATCTCGCTGACGACGAACGACTCGATGAGCGAACCACTTCGCGAAGGATCGCGATGGAGCCGCTCAAGGCTGAGGCCTGCCAAGTGGGCGCACATTCCAGAGTCGACGAAGATCAACTTCCGTTGTCGAGTCGCCCGGTTCGTTGCGGAGTTCGTCCAGGCGGGTATGCGCTTCACGAGGAACACCTCCTCGAACAGTGCGACATAGCGCTCGACGGTGTTCTTGCTGATGGCGAGTCCGTTGGCAATGCCCTCGACGGAGAGGGTGCTGGCCGTCCGGTCGGCGAGGATCGAGAGCAGCCGAGCCAAGTCATCGCGCCGTTGGATCTCACCGAGTTGTGTCACGTCGCGATCGATGAGGTCGCGCGAATAGGACTGGAAGAAGCGGGCTCGTCGGTTGCCGCTCCGTTCGACTGCTTCTGGGAAGCCTCCGCGGACGGCACGGTCGAGGTAGTCCGAACGGGTGAGTGCTGCGGCGGTGGCCAGGGCCGGCGCTGCCGCGAAGACGGTGTCGACGAATCGATCGGGTGAACCATCAATCTCACCCTGGGCGAACGGCCACAGTTCGACCGTCTCGGAGCGCCCCACCAGAGCATCAGGCAGCGTTCGCAGGCCAAGGAGACGTGCTAACCCGGTGAGGAGGTACTGACCAGCCCGATTGTCGGCATCAACTCGGGCCTTGATGGGCAAGATCAGCTCGGGTGCTCGCTGAACCTCGTCGATGACGAGGAGCCCGTCGTGCACGACGAACTCCGTCGGGTCGAGCCGAGCGGCGCTGAGATCGTTGGGTCGGTCGAGTTTGCGTTCGAGCACTCCAGGTCGATCACGCACCAAGCGATGCACAACGGTGCTCTTTCCGGCTTGCCTGGCCCCATTGACGATCACGACACGCGTGTCGGTCAGCGCTTCAGCAATCACGCCTTCGAGATGGCGCCGACGGTACGTCATGCTCGGACTCTATCCCCTCATACTGACGATCTGCCAGCCTCCAACTGACGACATACCAGCCCCAAACTGACGATCTGCCAGATATCTGCCGTCGATGTCGAGCACCGTTCGACCCAGCCGCCACACCCCCGATGCATCGCCATCGCAGAGCCGGTTGGCCTGCTCCATGATCCCCTGGACGACGGCCGCCAGATCCCCCGGATGCTCGCTGATCAGTGCCAACACGTCGCCGGTCGCAGTCTGCATCTCGAGCGCTTCGCCCAGATCGGTGAACAACCTCGCGTTCGCGATCACGGCCTGTTGTGCGAACGACTGCAAGGCGACTTGTGATCGACGGCACGGCGCAGCGGCTTCGCCACGACCATGCAAGAATCCGGCCGTGCGCGTCCCCGACACCCAGTACGCCGATGCCGACGGCACGCGAATCGCCTACCAGATGTTCGGCGACGGGCCACCGGTGCTCATCGTCTCCGGGCTGCTGTCCAACGTGGAGATCACCTGGGAGCACGAACTGTTCCGTCGAACGCTGGAACGAGTCGGCAGGCACGTCACGGCCGTGCTGTTCGACAAGCGCGGCGTCGGCCTGTCGGATCGGTTCGACGACGCACCGACCGCCGATCAGCGCATCGGCGACATCATCAGCGTGCTCGATGCCGTCGGCTGGGAGCAGGCCCACATCCACGGCATGTCCGAGGGCGGCCTGATGGCGCAGCACTTCGCCGCCGAACACCCCGAGAGGGTCCTCAGCCTGGGCCTGCTCAACTCGTCGATCAGTCCGAGGTACTGGAACCGAGGGGCCGAGTACCGGCACGACGACGATCCCGAACCGGCAGATGTCATTCCCCGCTTCCTCCAGATGGCCGACGACTGGCCCTCCAACCCCGAGCGCATGGTCGACTGGTTCCTCCCCAGCCAGTCCGGCAACGAGTCGGTCATCCGTTGGTTCGGGCGGCTGCAGCGGTTGTCGTGCAGCCCGCGCGACTTCCGCCGCCAGATCGAGAGCGTGTTCCAGCTCGACCCGGGTGACGCTCCGGAACGCATCACCGTGCCCACACATGTCTCGCACGTGAAGGGCGACGCAGTGATCCCCGTGGCCGCGGGACGACTGCTCGCCGATCTGATCCCTGATGCCCGCTTCGTGGAGCTGCCCGGCAACGACCACTTCGCCTGGTGCATGCCGCACTGGGCGCCACTGCTCGACACGTACCTCGAGTTCGTGCTGGGTCGTCCTGTGCAGTCGCCTGCAACGCGCCGTTTCGCGACGGTGCTGTTCACGGACATCGTGAACTCCACCAGCGCCTCGGCGGACGTCGGTGACACCCGTTGGCGTGAACTCCTGGAGAGCCACGACCGGATTGCTCGTCAACTCATCGATGTCAACGGCGGCCGGCTGATCAAGAGTACGGGCGACGGGTTGCTGGCGATCTTCGACCTGCCCTCACAGGCGGTCGAATGCAGTGCCCGGTTGATCGAGTCGCTCGCCGGCATCGGCATCTCCATCCGGGCCGGCATCCACGCGGGCGAGGTCGAGGTCCGCGAGGACGGCGACATCTCCGGCATTGCGGTGAACCTTGCCTCCCGCGTCGAGCATTCGGGCGAGCCCGGATTCCTGTGGGTGACCTCGACGGTCCGCGACATGATGCTCGGCGGTTCGGTGGTGTTCACCGACCAGGGCGAGCACGAACTGAAAGGCATCGACGGCGCCTGGCGCCTCTACCGCATGGAGCGGTGAAACCCTCAGTACGTCGTCCGCAGTCATGGCATGCCCGTGATCATCGCCAACACGTCGAGGATCTGGTGCGACACGACTGGCCCGAGGTTGCCCTGGGAAGCGGAGCACCGCTCGACAGCCACGGCACGCATCTGCTCGACCAGGGCGCAACTCGACAACGTCAGCCCGTTGCGCTCGTCGGGCTCGATGCCGACGTGACTCGGGAACGCCCGTGGGGTGCTGGTGATCGGAACGGCGAACACGGTGGACGGCCGAAACCGGAGAAACGCATCGGCGGTGACGAGCACGGCCGGGCGCGTGAACCCAGCTTCAGATCCGATCGGCGTGCCGAAGTCGACGGTGACGACGTCACCGAAGTTCACGACAACGCCAGATCGGGGTTGAGCCACGCATCGCGTTCGCGTACATAGGTGGTCCACGCCGCAGGATCGGCCCGGAGCTGCTGCTCCGCTGACGCCATCTCCTCGTAGAACCGCTCACGGCGCAGGGACTCGAGCGCTGCATCCAAGGTGTCGGCCATCGTGGCGTTGCGATCCTCCGCGAGCCGCCGGAGTCGTTCCCGCTGGTCGGTACTGACCCGAATCGTCGTAGAGCCATTCGTCATACAAGAAGTCTACACTTTGCCCGACCAGACTCGAGCAACCTCGAGTCATGGACCCGCCTCGACACGGCGCCCTCCCCGCTTCCCGCCGACCCGGCGCCAACGAGTTGACTCCGGAGGCTTCGCCGGTTCGTCACTGCGCCGACACCGGGGGGACATGGCACCGACGCCCGGGCGGGCGACCCGCTCCCCTACGGTGACGCCCATGGCCAACCGCCTCGCCAACGAGACCTCCCCCTACCTTCGCCAGCACCAGGACAACCCGGTCGACTGGTACGCCTGGGGTGAGGAGGCCTTCGCCGCTGCCCGCGAACGCAACGTCCCGATCCTGCTGTCCGTCGGCTACAGCGCCTGCCACTGGTGCCACGTCATGGCGCACGAGTGCTTCGAGGACGACGAGGTGGCCGAGGTGGCCAACCGCCTGGTCGTGAGCATCAAGGTCGACCGCGAGGAACGCCCCGACGTCGACTCCATCTACATGGACGCCGTGCAGGCGATGACAGGGCGTGGCGGATGGCCGATGACGGTGTTCCTCACGCCCGAGGGCAAGCCGTTCTTCGGCGGCACCTACTTCCCCAAGCCACAGTTCCTCCAGCTGCTCGCGGCGATCGACGACGTGTGGCGCAACAAGCCCGCCGACGTGCAACAGAACGTCGGTGCGCTGATGGAGGCCATCGACCGCACTCGCACCGTCGAAGCAGCGAAGGAGATCCCCGGCACGACCGAGATCGACCTCGGCCTGCAGCAGCTCGCCCGGTCGTTCGACTCGCAGTGGGGCGGGTTCGGCACGGCACCGAAGTTCCCGTCGACGAACAGCATCGAGCTCGTGCTGCGCGCTCACCTCCGCACCGGCCATCCCGACCCTCGAACGGTGGTCGACACCACGTTGCAGGCCATGGCATCCGGCGGCATGTACGACCACATCGGCGGCGGCTTCGCCCGCTACTCCACCGACGACCGTTGGCTGGTGCCTCACTTCGAAAAGATGCTGTACGACCAGGCGCTGCTCGCACGCATCTACGTTCGTGCGGCCCTCGTGTTCGACGACCCCGTGTACCGCCAAGTGGCGAGCGAGACCATCGACTACGTGGTGCGCGAGTTGCGCCATCCCGACGGCGGGTTCTTCTCGGCCGAGGACGCCGACTCGCTCGATGCCGAGGGACACAGCCACGAGGGCGCCTTCTACGTCTGGACCGCCGATGAGGTGCGTGCCGCGGTCGGTGACGATGTGGAAGCTGCCGACGCAGCCCTCGACTGGTACGAGTTCACCCGACCCGAGAACGCGGACGGGAACTTCGAGGGCAAGGTCATCCCGGCCCGGCTGTTCCACCGCGGCGACTTGCGCCGGCCAGAGGCCGTCGAGCGCGCCCGGATCGCCATGCTCGCAGCGCGAAACGATCGGCCGAAGCCCGGCCTCGACGACAAGGTGCTCACCGAGTGGAACGGCCTCATGCTCGCCACCCTGGCCGAAGCGGCTGCAGCATTCGGCCGTGCGGACTGGCTGGACGCAGCGATCGCCAACGGCGAGTTCCTGCTGCGCGAGCTGCGCACTCCGGACGGTCGCTGGTCGCGTTCGTGGCAGGCCGACGGCGAACCGAGGGCCCGTCACGCCGCACTCGCCAACGATCATGCGGCGGTCGTGGATGCGTTCACCCGATTGGCCGAAGCGACCGGGGAGGCGCGCTGGATCGAACACGCGAGTGCGACGGCCGACACCCTGCTCGATCACTTCTGGGACCTCGATCACGGCGGCCTGTTCACCACGGCCGATGACGCCGAGCGGCTGGTGGTCCGCCAGAAGGACCTGATGGACAACGCCACACCGTCGGCCAACTCGGTCGCAGCGATGGCACTGTTGCGGCTGGCGGCGCTCACCGGCCAGCAGCGCTACGCCAATCTCGCCGACCAGATCCTGCGCCTGCTGGCCACCGTGATCCCGAAGGCCCCGACCGCGTTCTCGAACGCCCTCGCCGCGATCGACCTTCGCTCGAGCGGCACGACCGAGATCGCCGTCGTCGGCGACCGGCCCGACCTGCTGGCCGTGGTGCTCGAGACCTGGCGGCCCAACTCGGTGATCGCGTGGGGTGAGCCCTACGAGTCGCCGCTGTGGCACGCCCGCGCGGACGGCCTGGCCTACGTCTGCCGCGACTTCGCCTGCCAGCAGCCCGCCACCGACGCCACCACCCTCCGCGCCCAACTCGCCTCAACCAGCGGTGAGAGATGAGTGCCCCTGCCGCCCTCATCTCTCATCGCCAATGGGCTGTGCGACGGCGTGATGAGAGATAGGTGGCCCACAGGCACTCATCTCTCATCGCGGGGTGACCAGCCGTTGCGGTGGATGATCTGGTTCGGTGAGCGGCGCACACGGGTGGCGCTGGCGCCGAGGCTCGGTTCGGGAGATGGCCAGCCGAGCGCGACCGCCCCGAGGAGCTGCATGCCCCGAGGGACGCCCAGCTCGGCGCGCACCGCGCCCTCGCCGTTGAACACGGCAAAGAACAGGGCACCCAAACCGGCGTCTTCGGCCGCCAACAGCAGCGTCATCACCGACATCGACCCGTCGACAGTCCAGTACGGCGTCGGCCACGCGTCGGGCCCGGCACCAAGGCCTGTTCGAGCCTTGTCGGGCTCGGCATAACGCGCCACGTAGGCCTGGGGATCGACGAACGGCAGCAGGATCACGGGCGCACCGAACAGGCCCGGCCAGGTGAAGCCGGCCCGTCGCTCGGTGGGGAACGCGTGGCGCCAGAATCGATCCGTCTGCTCACCCTCCAGCACCACGAGGTGCCACCCCTGCGTCTTGCCAGCGCTCGGCGAGCGACTGGCCAGATCGACGAGTCGATCGACCAGATCGGGATCGACAGGATCGGGCCGGAACGACCGGCACATTCGCCGACGCCGAACCACGGCGTCGAACTCGCTCACGAAAGCTGCCGCGCGCCCAGCTTGACGAGGTCTTCGGCCATGGTCCACCCATGCGCGATCAGCGATCCACCCTTGGCGGCATTGACCGTCTCGAACATCGCCACCACGTCGGCGGAGATCTTCTCGGGCTTGGACGACTCGTGGTCGATGAACCCGCTCTGCCCGTTGGTCTTCACCACGAACGACTGCTCGTCGTAGTTGGCATCGACCCCGAAACGACGGGCCAGACGACGGCCCCAGGCCCGCTCCTCACCGACGGCGCGGTGCTTGGGGCGGGGGATGATCTCGTCGAGTGCCTTGATTCCCTCGAGCGAGTCGGGACGCACGAAACGTGATCCGACCACCACATCCTCATCGGGGAAGGCCATCAGTGCACGATGGTACGACTCGCCCATCAGCGCCTTCAGCACCTGGTCGCGCTTCGATGTGCGCTTCACACTCAAGAGTCCGATCAGGACGCACGGTGTGCCACCGATGCGCTCGAGCGTGGAGAACGAGAAGCCGTGCAGCTTGTCGTCCACCCGAGCCGTGGCGCACAGCACCCAATCCTCTTTCGCCTTCGACAACACACCGATGTCGAATGCACCCCCCATCGACGCCATGTCATCGAGGTCGGCGTCGGTGAGCGCTGCGCAGTCCCTGGTTTCCACCTGGATTGCCATTGCTCGAAGCTCCTGTCGCGAGAGAATCCACCATCGCCGGCTCGGCGGGCGGGTTGACGTGAGTGGTCCATTCTGCCACTTCGCGGCGGGGGTTCCACCAGTCGTGCCCGATCAGCGTGGCTTCTCCCAGCTCACGGCAGCCGAGAACGTTCCGGCCGCGCGGGCGCAAACCGTCAGAGCATCACCGCATCGTGGCCGAGCGCAACGCGCAACTCGGGCACCACCCGGTCGAGATCGACGCAGAAGTCGTCGGCCAGGCGCAGGATCTTGCCCTGGCCGATGTGCAGGAACACCGCCGAATCACCCGGGTGGTCACGCAGGATGCGCCGGAGCTGATGGATCTTCAGCTCGCTCAACGCCGCGGCCGGCACCTTCAGGTGCAGCGGCGACGACGACGAGGTGTCGAGGCCTTCGAGGATCGTGACGTCCTGGGCCATGAACCCCACCCGCGACTCGTCGCGCTTGTCGATCCGTCCCTTCACGGTGACGATGGCATCGTCGACGAGCTTGTGGCCCTGCTCGATCAGCACCCTCGGGAACACGGTGCACTCGACCGTGCTGTCGAGGTCTTCGAGGATGAACACGGCCATCTGGTCGCCCTTCTTGGTGAACTTGCGCGACAGACCCGTGATCACACCTCCCAGCGTGAGCACGGCGCCGTCCTCACGCTCGACAGCTTCGGCAACGGTGCAGTCGACCTTGCGGCGCAGCGCCGCCTCGACGCCGAGCAGCGGATGATCGCTGACGTACAGCCCGAGCATCTCCTTTTCGAACTTCAACCGTTCGGTCTTGTCGAACTCGACCTCGGGGATCGGGAGGCGCTCGCTGAACCCCGAGTCGGCCGCCTCCGCGAAATCGCCGAAGAGGCTCATCACGCCCTGGTCGCGCTCGCGGCGTCGCACCACGGTGGTGTCGATGATCTGCTCGAACGCCATCAACAAGCCCTTGCGGGGCAGGCCGAAGTTGTCGAAGGCACCGGCTTTGATCAGCGACTCGACCGTCCTCTTGTTCAACACCGGTTCCGGCACGCGCTCGACGAAGTCGTAGAACGTCTCGAACGGACCGTTGGCATCGCGCTCGGCCACGAGTTGGCCGACGAGCCCTTCGCCCACGTTGCGAATCGCGGACAGGCCGAACGTGATCGCCCCGGGGCTGCCGATCGGGAGCTGGATGTCGTCGGGCACCTCGTGAGGCGCGAGCGCGCCGAAGTCCATCATCGACCGGTTCACATCGGGTGTGAGCACCTTCACGCCCATCGCCCGGCAGTCGGACAGGTACACCGCTGCCTTGTCGAGGTTGCTCTTGACGCTCGTGAGCAGGCACGCCAGGTACTCGACCGGGTAGTGCACCTTCAGATAGGCGGTCTGGTACGTCACCAGGCCGTAGCCGAAGGTGTGGCTCTTGTTGAATGCGTAGTCGGCGAACTTCGCGATGACGTCGAACAGGCTCTCGCCCAACGCCCGCCCGTACCCGGTGGTCTCGCAGCCCGTCTCGAAATCAGCACGCTCCTTGGCCATCACCTCGTGGCTCTTCTTGCCCATCGCCTTGCGCAACGAGTCGGCCTGTGCCAACGAATATCCGGCGAACTTCTGCGCCACGCGCATCACGCTCTCCTGGTAGATCATCAGGCCGTACGTGTCGCCCAACACCTCGCGAGCGTCGTCGTGGAAGTACTCCACCTTCTGCCGCCCGTTCTTCCGATCGGCATAGTCGTAGTGCATGTTCACGCTCATCGGCCCCGGCCGATACAGCGCGAGCACGGCCGACACGTCTTCGAAGCTGGTGGGCGCCAGCGATCGCAGCAGGGCGCGCATCGGCGGCGACTCCAGTTGGAACACGCCCATCGTGTCGCCGCGACCGAGCAAGGCGAACACGCCTGCGTCGTCGAGCGCGACCGAGTCGATGTCGAAGCCAGGATCCTTGGTGGCGCGCACCATGTCGACCGTGTCGGTGATGACGTCGAGGTTGCGCAGGCCGAGGAAGTCCATCTTCAACAGACCCAGTTCTTCCACGCCGTGCATCTCGAACTGGGTGACCACCGGAGCGTTCTCGGCGGCGACACCCGCTTCGGGTTTGCGTTGGATGGGAAGGTACGTGGTGAGTGGATCCTTGGTGATCACCACGGCTGCGGCATGGATGCCGTCGCTGCGCTTCAGGCCCTCGAGGCCCTTGGCGACATCGACGACCCGCTTGATGTCGGGATCGGTGTCGTACATCGCGCGCAGATCGGACGCGGCCTTGTATCCGTCGAGGTAGTTGGGATGTTCCTCGAAGCAATACCGCAACGGTGTGTCGCGGCCCATCACCAACGGCGGCATGGCCTTGGCCACCTTGTCGCCGACCCCGTAGGGGAAGCCCAGCACGCGAGCTGCATCGCGAACTGCGTTGCGCGCCTTGATCGTGCCGAACGTGATGATCTGGGCCACGTGGTCGCGGCCGTACCGCTCGGCCGCATACCTGATCATCTCGTCGCGGTATCTCGAGTCGAAGTCCATGTCGATGTCGGGCATCGAGATGCGGCTGGGGTTCAGGAATCGCTCGAACAGCAGGTCGTACTTGATGGGATCGAGGTCGGTGATCTTCAGGCAGTACGCCACCGCGCACCCGGCCGCTGACCCTCGGCCCGGACCCACCCGGATACCGGTGTCCTTGGCGTGTTTGATGAGGTCCCACACGATCAGGAAGTAGCTGGCGAACCCCATGTTCTTGATGACCTGGAGCTCGTACGCGATCCGCTCGACGGCGGCCGTCGGCAGGTCTGTCCCCCATCGCTGCTGAGCCCCGGCCCAGGTGAGATGGTCGAGATACTGGGCGTCGTCGATGAAGCCCTCGGGAATCGGGAAGTCCGGCAGCTGCGGCTTGCCGAACTCGATGGTGACATCGGCGCGCTCGGCGATCCAGAGCGAGTTGTCGCACGCCTCGGGGAAGTCGCGGAACAGGTGGCGCATCTCGGCAGCCGACTTCAGGTAGTGCTCGGTCCCTTCGAACTTGAATCGCTTCGGGTCGCTGAGCAGTGCGCTGGTCTGCACGCACAGCAGAGCATCGTGGGCCTCGTGATCCGACCGGCTGGTGTAGTGCGAATCGTTGGTGGCCAGCAACGGCGCCCCGATTCGCTTCGCGATCTCGATCAGCTTGGGGTTCGTGTCGCGCTGTGCCGCCAGACCGTGGTCCTGGAGTTCGACGAAGAGGTTGTCCTTCCCGAAGATGTCTTGCAGCCTGCCGGCCTTGGCGAGGGCCCCCTTCTCGTCGCCGTTCAGCAACGACTGCAGGACGTGACCCCCGAGGCACCCGGTGGTGGCGATGAGACCGTGGTGGTACTTCTCGAGCAGCTCCCAGTCGATGCGGGGCTTGTAGTAGTAGCCCTCCATGAACGCCAGGCTGGCGAGCTGGATGAGGTTGCGGTAGCCCTGATCGGTCTCGGCGAGGAGGATCAGGTGGTAGTAGAGCTTCTTGCCGCCTTCGGTGTCGCCGCCGGAGTCATCGAGCCGGCCCCGACGCGCCGGACGCTCTCGCCGGCTGTCGTAGGCCATGTACGCCTCGGTGCCGATGATCGGCTTCACACCCTGCTTGCGGCACTCCTTGTAGAACTCGAGCGTGCCGTACATGTTGCCGTGATCGGTCATGCCGAGCGCCGGCTGACCATCCGACGCTGCCTTGGCGACCAGCTCGTCGAGCCTGGCTGCGCCGTCGAGCATCGAGAACTCGGTGTGTACGTGGAGATGGGTGAACGAGTCGCCCAACTGCACCTCCTCCCTTCCTGAGCTCGTTCGCCGGACCCCTCGCCGCCGTGTCGGGCACTGGGTTCATCCGGCAGATGACATCGATGTGATTCGTACGACCCTAGCCGCAGGCGGGGCAGATGGACAACGGCTCCGACCGCCTGCGGGCACCCGTGTCCCGGTCGGCAGCCGTCGGCAGCTCAGAGATAGGTACCCGGCCGATCGGAGGGCATCTGCTGTCCGCCGGGCCCTCCTTGCATGGCTCCCGGTGGCAGCTGACGCATCTGCTCGAGCTGCTGACGCGCCGCCAGCTGCTGTGCGAACAGCGTGGCCTGGATGCCGTGGAACAGCCCCTCCAGCCAGCCCACCAGCTGAGCCTTGGCGATTCTCAGCTCGGCATCGGAGGGGATCACACCGTCCTTGAACGGCAACGCCAGATTGCGCAGCTCGTCCTGGAGATCGGGCGACAGCGCCTCGCTCAACTCCACGATCGACCGCTCGTAGATCTCGGCCAGCCGTTCGCGGCTGCGTTCGTCCAGCGGTGAGATCCGCACCTCCTCGAGGAGCTGCTTCACCATCGAACCGATCCGCATCACCTTGGCCGGTTCCGAGACGGTCTCGGTGACCTCTCCGTCATGGTCGCGAGGACCGGCGATGGGAAGCCCGACGATCTCGCCGCGCTCGATCGTCGGATCGGATCCGTGGCTGCCGTCGGGATGAGGAGCGTTGGTCATGGTTGGTCCTTCAGAAGATCGATCGGGCTGCACGCTGGTCACACGGCGGTCGGCTCAGGCTCGTGCAGCGATCAGGGGAACATACACCTCGGCTGCGGTCAGCGACCCGTGGCGGCAGATCAGTTGGAACGGACCGGAATCCGCATCGTCGTGGAAGCTGACATCGTCCCGGGCAACCAGCGCGACGTCGCCCAGCCGGACCTGCACCGGCGGGGACACCACGGGGCCGAACCAACCCTCGTCGAGGATCTGCGCACGTGTCATCACCCACGCCACGTCGCCATGGGCCGCGGTGGCCGCAGCGGCGAGGTCGGAGGCGGCACCCGCACGAGCGTGAAGCCACCGGAAGCGACCTTCGCCGGACGCATGATGCGTGAGCCGGGAGACGTCCGCGGCGGGCTCGACGATCCGGTCACCGACGTGCACCTGACCGTGATCGGCCGTGACCACCAGGGCCGCGCCCGAGGGCAACGCAGCGATCACGTCGGCGACCAGATCGTCCGCGAAGGACAGCTCGGCGTCGTAGTACGGGCCGAAGCCTCGTTCGTGGGCGATCTTGTCGATGCCGTCGTAGTAGGCGTAGACGAAGCGTTCGCCGGCACGCAACTGCTCCCCCACCGTGACCGCCAGGCTCGACGGCACGCGCCAGCCGACGGGTGTGCACCCCCGCAGATGTGCCGTCGAGAACGAGCTCCGCTCGAGGTCGGCCTTGCTCACCACCGGCACCCGCTCGCCCATGAACGGCTCGAAGGGTTGCAGCCGCTTCGGTTCGTGCAACCGACGCGCATCCCCGACGCCATCGGTGTGCCACCTCAGCACATTGAGCACGTCGCCGCCGACATCGATGCGATAGCCGACGAGACCGTGCTCGCCAGGGGTGAGGCCGGTGGTGATCGAAGTGAGCGCAGTCGCCGTCGTGGTGGGTGCGACCGTGGTGATCGCACCGCCGGCCATCGCCATCATCGTGGGCGCGAGGTGCGCTCGGGCCTGCAACTGCTCCCAGCCGAGGCCGTCGATCACCAGCAGCACCACCTGAGTCGCTGTCGCGGCCTCGGCGGGAATCCAACTCGGCCGGGCCGACCCGCGCGGGCCGAGGAACGCCGGGATCAACCCGCGCACGTTGGGACCGCTGTACTGGGGGATGATCGGCGAGCTCGACACGGCATGCACAGTCCACCACCTCGACACTGATCCCGCCAACCTCGCCGACCTCGCCGACCCCGCCGACCTTCGCCCACCGTCGCCCACCACGTGACGACAAGTCCCGTCCACTACGCTGGGACCATGCGAGTGTCGAGCAAGGGTGACTATGCGTGTCGTGCGCTGCTGTCACTCACGCTCCACGGCTCCGAGCAGGGTCCCACCAGCGTCCGCGACATCGCCGAGCGCACCGCGATCCCACAGCCGTACCTCGAGCAGATCCTGCTGGCACTGAAGGGTGCTGGGTTGGTGCGGTCGAAGCGGGGCGTGGGTGGTGGGTACGTCCTGGCCCGCTCGCCCGAGGACATTCGGCTGAGCGAGATCCTCGCGGCGGTGGACGGCCCGATCTCGCTCGGCGATTTCGGCGACCCGCATCAGGACGGCTCGTGCGATCACGAGGGACAGTGCGTGTTGTACGCGATCTGGAAGCTGGCCGGCGAACACATGCGCCAGTTGCTCTACGGCTTCACCCTGGCCGAGGTGGCCCACGTCGCCGAAGGCCGCGCCCCGTGGCCCGACCGGGCGGCGATGATCGCCCAGGTCGCCGACCCCGTCTGACCCCGTCGGTCTCGTCAGCCCCGTACGACCGGCTGAGCTCGGACCGGCTCGGCTCAGCCCGCGTCCGCGATCTCGGGTCCGCCCGAATCGTCGGCGGCGCCGAGGGCATCGAGGACCGCTTGGAGATCCGCGGGCAGCGGCGACTCGAACGACATCGTCGCGCCGGTGGCCGGGTGGGCAAAGGAGAGCTGTGCCGCATGCAGCACCGGACGTGCCGTGCTGATCGCCGATCGTGTTCCGCCGTATGCCCCATCGCCCACCACCGGATGGCCGATCGCCGCGAGGTGCACCCTGATCTGGTGCGTGCGACCGGTCTCGAGCCGACATTCGAGCTCGGCGACCTCGGCGACATGTCGATACGTGCGCAGGATGTGGTAGTGGGTTCGTGCGACCTTGCCGTCCACGACGACTGCCATCCGCATCGGATCGCGATGGTCGCGACCGATCGGGGCGTCGATCACCCCACTCGGGCTGGCCGGCACACCCCACACCAACGCGCGGTACCGGCGGCCGACGTCGCGAGTGGACAGCGCGGCCACGAGACGTTCGTACGCGAGATCCGTGCGTGCCACGACGAGCAGACCCGAGGTGCCGATGTCGAGGCGATGAACGATGCCAGGTCGACCTCGCTGGCCGATGTGGGTGATGTCGGGGAATCTGGCGAGCAGGCCGTTGACGAGCGTGCCGTCCGGGTTTCCCGCACCCGGGTGCACCACCAGTCCAGCCGGCTTGTCGATCACGATCACGTGGTCGTCGACGTACACGACGTCGAACTGGACCGAGGGGTCGGGCTGCGGATCGACGGGCTGCGGCAAGAACCCGGGATCGACGGTGATCGACTGACCCTCCGCCAGGCGCAACTTGCCGCTCACGACCACGGCACCATCCACCATCGCCCCGCCTGACGTGACGAGGAATGCAGCGTCAGCCCGACTCGCCGCGGTGAGCAGGCTGACGATCCGGTCGAGGCGCTCGCCAGCCAGAGCCGACGGCACGATCTCGTGGAACAGCCCGGCCGCACCGTCGTCGCTCATGCCGGCACCTCAGAAGCCCCAGAAACCCCGGAAGCCCCAGATGCGCCGGCGGCCATGCGGTCGCGACGCCGACCGTCGAGCACCGAGGCCACAGCGAAAAGTGCCGCTCCCACCGTGACGCCCATGTCGGCCACGTTGAAGATGGGAAACCACTGGAAGTCGATGAAGTCGACGACCGCGCCGTGCAGCCACCCGTCTCCTCGAAACAGGCGATCGATCACGTTGCCGAGTGCCCCCCCGATGAGCAGGCCCGCTGCGAAGCGACCGAAACGACTCTCCACATGTGCGGAACTGACGACCAGCACGATCACGATCAGCACGGCCAGCACCGCGATCAACGGGCCAAGTCCTTGCCCGCGCGAGAACGCCATCCCGGTGTTGAACGACAGATTCCACTGCAACGTCCAGATCACATGGATCTCGCGATCGCCCGCCAACTCGTTGATCGCCCAGTGCTTGGTGATCTGGTCGAGCACGACGATCACGACGGCACCGATCATGCTGAGCGGAGCGATGCGGGCGCGCCAGCCCCGTGCTGGGCGCCCTGCGGCGACGGTCGCTTCGGCGGGGGCTTCGGCGGGGGCATCGACGTCCGTGGGGACGTCGGCCGGGATCGCATCATCCATGGTTGTCAACGGCGACCGATGCCGCCGACCTTCTCCTCCACCAGGACGGTGGCCCACGGGATGGCCTCGAGGCGCTCACGTGAGATCGGGCGGCCGCTCTCGATCGAGTAACCGTAGGTTCCGGCTGTCAACCGCTCGAGGGCGCCGTCGATGTCGGCCACCATCTGGCGCGCCTGTGCCGACAACGCCAGATCGCGCTCTCGCTCGACCACCATGGTGTCGCCTTCACCACCTTCGTCGTCGAACTGCACGTCGCCCATCTCGGCTTCCTCGATCAGCGAGTTGGCCTCGTCCTCCAGACGTTGGGCCTGGCCCGTGAGCGCGATTCGCTCCTCGAGCAGGAGCGCCTTCTGGACGGTGAGGAACTTCGCATCGAAGTCCTTCGTCCAGGAGATGCCGTCCTTGGTCACGCCCTTGACCGGCGGGATCATCTCCGCAGCGGTGGGCGGCTTGACATCGACCTTCTTCTGTTCCGGCTTCCTCTGTTCGGGCTTTGCGGGTTCGGGCTTTGCGGGTTCGGGCTTCTTCTTTTCGAGCTGTGCGGGTTCCGGTTTCTTCTGTTCCGGGGCAGCACGAGCGACGGAAGGTCGAGGGGTGGGGGCGGGCGGGACGGCCTTCGTGGCCTGTGCCGCTTTCGCCTTGGTCGTCGTGGGGGTCGACTGCTTCGGCACGATGGTGGTTGGCTCGGATTTCTTGGTGTTGGGGGTGGCGGGTGTCGTCGCAACGGTGCTCGTCGTCGGCGTGGTGGAGGAGGATGCCTTGGCGGGCTTGCCGGAGCGAGCGCCGGAGGTCGTGGTGGTCTTCGCCGGCTTGGGCGCCATCACCTTCGCAGCTTGCTTGGTGGCGGGTGCGGACGTCGCGGTCGTCTTCGCGGTCGTCTTCGCGGTTGTCTTGGTCGCCGGCTTGGGGACTGTCTTGGTGGCCGGCTTCGCCGCGGTCTTGGTCGCAGGCTTCGTGGCAGGCTTCGTGGTCGCACCTGTCTTCGTCGTGGACGCCTTCGAGGTCTTGGCCGAGGTCGATTTCTGGGCTGACTTCGGTGCGGTGGCGGCTGCTCTGGCGGCGGGCTTTCCCTTGGCCGGCGCCGCCTTCGCTGCAGCCGAGTTCGAGCTCTTCGAGCTCTTCGACGCAACACTCGGGGCAGGTTGATTGCGAGCCGGTTGCGGCTTCGCTGGCTGCTTCTTGGCAGTGGCCATCTGGGGTGCACCTCCGTCGACCGAATTGAGGGCCGGATGCTATCTGGCCCACACCGGCAAAGCTGACCAACCGCAGCAGCCATCTGCCGCTCCATCGAGGCGGCGCCGACTCGACGGCTGGTCCAGCGTGCCGCACTGGTTCGATCAGGCGCGCTCCACCTGCACGATGATCGCTTCGCCGTCGAGATCGACGGTGTGAGCGTCCGTCCCGTCGAACGACGCTGCGTCGAACGACACCGACACCGCGAGCGTCTCATCGGCGAGGAACGTCAGGTGCGGTGCCACTTGCCGGCGCACGGCCTCGGGGACGGCCAACCGCAACACGATTCGATCGGACACGGCCAGGTCGGCATCGCGACGTGCCTGCTGCACCAACCTGACCAGGTCGCGGGCGGTTCCCTCGGCCTGCAGCTCGGGCGTCACCTCGGTGTCGAGCACCACGACGCCGGCGCCGCCCGACAGCGACGAGCTGGCACCGTCGCCGGCGACGACCAACTTCAGCTGGTACTCCCCCGGTTGCAGCTCGAAGCCCGCGGCGACGACGAGATCGTCCTGCCGCGTCCACTCGCCCGACTTGACTGCCTTGATGACCTGTTGGGTCTGGCCGCCGAGCCGAGGGCCGAGCACCGCCGGCACCACCTGCAGTTCATGGGTTGCGACAGAGGCGACGTCATCGGTGAGAACGACGCGCTTCACGTTCACCTCGTCAGCGATGAGATTCGTGAACCCCGCCAGTCGATCGGCACCGGGCACGGCCACCGTGAGGCTGGCCAACGGCAGGCGAACCCGGCGCTGGTGCGCCTTGCGGACGCGCAGGGTCGCCGAACACACCTCGCGAGCCAGGTCCATCGTCTCGACGAGATCGGGGTCGGGGGGCAGTTCGGCTGCGTCGGGCCAGTCGGTCAGATGCACGCTGCGCTCACCGGTGAGGTCGCGGTACACGGCCTCGGCGGTCAGCGGCAACAGCGGCGCCGCCACGCGGCACAGCACCGACAGCACCGTGTGCAGGGTGTCGATCGCGTGCTGGTCGCCCGACCAGAAACGATCACGACTCCGGCGCACGTACCAGTTCGTGAGCACATCGAGGAAGGTGCGCACCGTTCCGCACGCTGCAAACAGGTCGTAGGCGTCCATCTGAGCGGTCGCATCGACCACCAGGTCATGTGTCTTGGCGAGGATGTATCGGTCGAGCACATCGGCGCTGTCGGTGCGCCACGTTCCGACGGTGTGCTCGGCGTTGGCGTACAGCGACAAGAAGTACCAGGTGTTCCAGATCGGCAACATGATGTGGCGGACGGTGTCGCGGATGCCGTCTTCGGTGACCGCCAGGTCGGTGCCGCGAAGGATCGGCGAACTGAGCAGGTACCACCGCATCGCGTCGCTGCCATAGGTGTCGAACACCATCATCGGGTCGGGGTAGTTCTGCAGGCTCTTCGACATCTTCATGCCGTCGTCGCCGAGCACGATGCCGTGGCTCACGCACGTGCTGAACGAGGGACGGTCGAACAGCGCGGTCGCGAGCACGTGCAACGTGTAGAACCAGCCCCGTGTCTGGCCGATGTACTCGACGATGAAGTCTCCTGGGTAGTGACTGTCGAACCACTCGCGATTCTCGAACGGGTAGTGCACCTGGGCGAAGGGCATGCTTCCGCTCTCGAACCAGCAGTCGAGCACCTCCGGAACCCGCCGCATCATCGACTGGCCCGTCGGGTCGTCCGGGTTCGGCCGAACGAGGTCGTCGACCTGAGGCCGATGGAGATCGGTCACGGTCACGCCGAAGTCGCGTTCCAGTTCGGCGATCGATCCGTACGCATCCACGCGGGGGTACTCGAGGTTGTCGCTCTTCCACACGGGGATCGGTGATCCCCAGAACCGGTTGCGGCTGATGCTCCAGTCACGAGCATTCGCGATCCACTTGCCGAAGCTGCCTTCCTTGACGTGCTCGGGGACCCACGTGATCTCCTGATTGAGCTCGACCATCCGGTCGCGGAACTTCGTGACCTCCACGAACCACGAGCTGATCGCTCGATACACCAGCGGTTCGGCACATCGCCAACAGTGCGGATACGAGTGCTGATAGCTGTCGTGACGCACGACGACGCCGCGGTCCTTCAAGTCCTTGATCACCATCGGGTTCGCGTCGAACACGTGGACGTGAGCCCAGGGTGTCACCTCGCTCGTGTATCGACCGTGCTCGTCCATCGGGCAGATGGTGGGGATGCCGACGGCGTTGCAGACGTTCTGGTCGTCCTCACCGAAGCCGGGCGCCATGTGCACCACGCCGGTGCCGTCGTCGGTGTTGACGAAGTCGGCCGCAAGCACGTGGAACGCGTTCGCCGTGTCGGCGAAGAACGGAAACAGCGGGGTGTAGCGCCGACCGACGAGATCGGCACCGCTGAGCGTGCCCACCTGTTCGGCACCTGCGAGCTCTCGCTCGTACGCGCCGAGACGTGACTCGGCCAGGATGTAGCGCTGACCCCCCTGTTCCATCACTGCGTAGTCGATGTCGGGACCGACTGCCAGGGCGAGGTTGGTCGGCAACGTCCACGGAGTGGTGGTCCACGCCAGGATCTTCTCGCCGGAATCGAGTTGGAACTGCACGGTCAGGGCCGGGTCCTGCCGATCGCGGTAGACGTCGTCCATGCGCGTCTCGGTGTTCGACAACGGCGTCTCGCAACGCCAGCAGTACGCCAGCACTCGGAAGCCCTCGTAGATCAAGCCCTTGTCCCACAGCGTCTTGAAGGCCCACATGACGCTCTCCATGTACGGCAGGTCGAGGGTCTTGTAGTCGTTCGCGAAATCGACCCACCGCGCCTGACGAGTGACGTACCGATGCCAATCGTCGGTGAAGCGCAGCACGCTCGTTCGGCAGGCGTCGTTGAACTTGTCGATGCCGAACGCGGCGATCGCCGGATGCCCGCTGATGCCGAGCTCCTTTTCGGCCACGACTTCGGCGGGCAGGCCGTGGCAATCCCATCCGAAGCGGCGGTCGACCTTCTGCCCGCGCATCGTGCGGTAACGCGGCACTGCGTCCTTCACGAAGCCGGTGAGGAGATGCCCGTAGTGAGGCAGCCCGTTGGCGAAGGGGGGACCGTCGTAGAACACGTACTCGTCGGCGTCGGCACGGGCAGCGACCGATGCCTCGAACGTGCCGTCGCTGTCCCAGAACGCGAGGGTCCGGCGCTCGATCGCGGGGAAGCTCGGCTGGGTCTCGACCTGCGGATAGGCGGTGGTGGCGTCGGTTCGCTCGCTCATGTGGGTGGTCTCCTGGATGCCGTCAGACAGGTTCCACAGGGACGAGCCCATTGGCCCGCGGTACCACCCTGCTTGCGCATCGCCGCAGCGATGCACCACTCCACTTCGCCAGCGATGACGGGCTGGACCCGTCCGGTTCTACTGAGGCCGACACCGGAGCATCGACCCGTTCTTCCGGAGGCTCGGAGGTGATGGCCTCGTCGACGCCGTTGCTCGAACTCTTCGTTGTCGCCGTGAGGCGATGGCGAATGCTACCGCCCCGCGGTGAACGCGGGCGCCTGCATTCCTGACCGGCTGCCGCTCAGCGGCGAATGCCATCCGCAGGCGTGGGCGTGTCGAACCCGTTGCCACCGCCGGGAGTGCCACCGCCGGGAGTGCCGTCGACAGGCGTGGCATCGATGAGACCCGCCTGATCGGCGCGCTCGGCCTGTTGCCACATCGTGCGAACCTCATCGGCAGAGGTCGGACGAGGCGACACGAGCGGCTCGACGCCCGGCTGCAAGGGCACCTGTCCGGTGATGGGCGGCGGCGGGATGCGGTGGCCGCCGGTGTCATCTCCGTTGAGCAACGAGGGGGTGGCAGCGCCGACCGGGGCGCGCAGCGCTGGTCGGTCGATCTCGACAGGCACCTGATCTGCCAGTTGTGCGAGCGCGGTCGATGTTTCGCGGAGTCGGTCACGGTGCCTCGCGCCATGGGCGACGAGCGTGTCGATGTCGGCGATGAGCGCGTCTCGGCGCGACTCCAGTTCCTTGACCTCGGTCTCGGCCCGCAGGTGCTGTTCGGTCTTGGCGCGATGGGCCTCGGTGCGCGCCTCGTCGAGCAGTCGAGCCGCTTCGGCACGAGCCTGTTCGAGCGTGGACGCCGCTTCCAGCCTTGCCGCTGCCGTCGCACCCGCTGCACTGGCTTGGGCGGATTCGGTGATCGACGTCGCCTCGGCTTGCGCCTGGGCCACCGTGGTGTCGGCGGTGCGCTGGGCCAGCAGCAACGTCCGGCTGATCGTCTCGGCCTCGTCGGCGCCGACGCTCGGCGCCGCCACCGGCGCCACGACGGGCACCGAGCCGGTGTGCTGAGTCGCGTCCTGCAGCTTCGCGATCGCGGCTCGTGCGCGAGCCTCCATCGCGGTGGCCTGCTGATGCGACGCCTCCAGACTGGCCGACACCTCGATGAGGTAGGCCCGCACCTCGTCGGGGTCGTATCCCCGCTTGACGGTCTTGAAGGTGGCGGCTGCCACAGCCTGTGGACTCAGTTCCATGGCTGACATGTTAGGCCGATCGTGCACGCTCGGTCACTCACCGCCCACACCTTGTGTGAGTGTCGACGAATCGACGACCCGATTCGCGTCCCGATCAGTCGTCGCCCGAGCCGTAGCTGTTCGGGCGAGCACCTGCCGGCTTGAGGAGGTACACGCCCGAGGCCACCTTTTCCATGGTGCCGTTGAGGCCGTAGCAGAGCCCGCTCGCGAAGTCGATCAGCCGCCGCGAGACGTCGCGTTCGGTGGCCTCGAGGTTCATGATCACCGGCTGGCCCTCTTTGAACTTGTCGGCGATCTCCTGGGCCGAGTCGAAGCGCCGCGGCCGCACGGTGTGAGGGTCGGAGCTCAGCGACGAACCGCGCTGGGACGGCGCCGACGAGCGACCGGGGTTGATCGGGCGAGGGTGCACGCTGGAATCGTCGTGAGCGGCGACGGGGCGACGGCCGACCGGCTCCACGTCGCGCGTGGGAAAGCTCGGCCGCGTCGGCATCGTGCGCACCGCCGCGTCAGGTTCGTACTCCGGCGCCGAGCGACCGCCGCGAGGCACCGGTTCGTCGTAGCGGGGCTGGCGACCACGCGATCCACGGGGCTCCGGCTCAGGCGGGAGGTCGTAGTCGTCATAGGCGTCGTCAGGCCCCAGCCCGAGATAGTCCATGGCCCTCTTCCACATCGACATTCACGTTCCTCCTGCAGGCGGGAGGCTAGCCGATGTCACTCGACGTGAGGTGGAGCCACACCATCGCCGAGTCTGCAGCGACCGGCCAGGTGTCCGACGCTGGTCGAAGCGACCGGACGCGACGACCGGACGCAGGGTCAGAGGAGACGTGGACCGAACAGCGCGCTTCCCACGCGAACCTGGGTGGAGCCCTCCTGCACCGCGACCTCGAGATCGTCGGTCATGCCCATCGAGCAGACGTTCAGATCGAGTCGGTCGAGCAACGAGCGCACCGTGCGAAACCCCGGTCGGGCAGCCTCTGGCCCACCCTCGGTCGGCCCGACCGTCATCAACCCGTCGACCACCAGGTCCAGCGACCGGCAGGTGTCGACCAGCGCCTCCACCTCGGCGACAGCACACCCACCTTTGTGCGGGTCGACGTCCGTGCTCACCTGGACGAGCACGGACGCCCCCGGTGCTCGCTTGGCCAACTCCGCGGCGAGCGAGGCCCGATCGACCGTCTCGTACACGTCGACGAAGGGCGCCACGAGGCGCACCTTGTTGGTCTGGAGGCGACCGATGAAGTGCACGGGGAGCAGAGCCCGCACACCCTCGAGTTTCGCTGCCAGTTCCTGTGCGTAGTTCTCGCCGATCGAATCGCAGCCGACCGCAGCCGCCGCGTCGACGGCATCGATCCCCCACGTCTTGGTCACCGCCATCACGTGCACACCGGTTCCCCCGGCGCGAGAGATGCGGGCGCGGACGTCGGCAAGTCGGGCGGCGACGCGATCAGCATCGATCATCGGCAACCTCGGCGAACACGTGCCGACGAGGGCACGCCGATCACTTCAAGAACGATGGCACGTCGAAGTCGTCGTCACCGTCGAGCGGATCGACCGCGTCGTCGGCGAAGAGGTCCTTCAACGTGGACGTCGGCTTGCTCTCGACGGCCTTGAGCGCCGGCTTGGCCGATGACTGACCTGCGGCGGAGTCCCAACGGTCGAAGCCGGCGGCGATGACGGTGACCTTGACCTCGTCGCCCATCTCGTCGTCGATGACGGTACCGAAGATGATGTTCGCGTCTTGGTGAGCGACACCGTGGATGATCTCCGCGGCGGCGTTCATCTCGAACAATCCCATGCCCGACGGGCCCGTGATGTTCAACAGGATGCCACGCGCACCATCGATGGCTGCCTCGAGCAGCGGGCTCGAGATGGCCGCCTTGGCTGCGACCACCGCACGGTTCTCACCGCTGGCCTGACCGATGCCCATCAACGCCGAACCCGCGCTGGCGAGGATCATCTTCACGTCGGCGAAGTCGGTGTTGATGAGGCCCGGGGTGGTGATCAGGTTCGTGATGCCGGACACGCCCTGCAACAGCACCTCGTCAGCCATCTTGAACGCGTGGTCTACGATCAGTGGATTTTGTGATATAAGCATGCCTTTTAAAATCGACATCTGGCTTACAGCCTGGAACTATGCCAAAGAAGAAGCCGGAATTTCGC
>JANNQK010000147.1:0-2591 GCA_031400715.1 Actinomycetes bacterium
CGAGGAGGCGCGCACCCAGTACGACGACAGCCTGGCGCTCGCAGACACCGTCGCCGACGACCGGACGCGAGACGTCGCCAGAGCCCACGCGCTCAAGGGTGCAGGTACCGTCGCGACCTGGCAGGGCGACTACGACGCGGCCTGGCGGTTGAACGACGAGAGCCTCGCCCTGCGCCGCGAGCTGGGCGACACCCCCGGCATGGCGGTCCTGATCAACAACCAGGGCATCATCGCCCGGTTCGTCCAGAACCTCGAAGAGGCGAGCCGGTTGAACGACGAGGCGATCGACCTGTTCCGCGAGATCGGTGATCGTTGGTCGACCGGCCAGTTGCTGAACAACCAGGCATGCGTCGCCGCCGACCTCGGCCGCCACGACGAGGCGCTCGAACTGCTCGACGAATGTCTGGAGATCCGCCGCCGGCTCGGCGACCGGGCCGGTCTGAACCTGTCGCTGATCACCCTGGCCGATGTGCTCGTCGACATCGGCCGCATCGAGGAGGCTCGGCCGGTGCTGGACGAGAGCCTCGTGCTGTGCCTCGAGCTCGAGGATCGCACGATGCTGGCGTACCTTTTGGAAGACCTCGCGGGTGTGCACGCCGCGCACGGCCGAGCGGACGAAGCGTTGCGCAGCGTGGGGTATGCATCGGCGCTGCGTGAGCAGATCGGTGCGCCGCTGCCGCCGAACGAACAGGCACGCGTCGATCGGATGCTCGCTCCGGCGTATGCAGCGCTCGGATCAGCCGCGGCCGAGGCGGTTGCGGAGGGCGCCGCTCTGGGAGCGCGCCAGGCGATCGACGTGCTGCTCGACGGGAGCCCACCCACCACGTAGGTGGCCGAGAACGACAAAGGCCCCGCCCGTTCCCACAGGAGTCGGTCATTGGCCGTGTGTGGCTGGACACACGCAGGATCGCGCCGTCACGGCGCATCACGAGCCGGTCCCCGCTCATCTCAGCGCCGTGGCTGACCTGCGCGAAGTCGGCTTCGTTCGCCAGCAGCGCATCGGGGGGAGCGAGGATCTCGATAATCGAGCGACCGAGGACCTCGTCCTCGTCCCAGCCGTACTCGACCGCGTCGCTTTGCTGAGTCCCGGCCGGTGGTTCTGCGGGTCAACCACCTCTGACCTCGGGAAGTACAAGACGCTCGTACTGCCGCTCTTGGCGCACTGCCGTGATGATCACTTGCAACGCTCCGGACGCCGGGACAGCGAGTAGCGCGCCGAGTATGCCGTACAACTCGGCGGCCAACAGCACGCTGAGCAGAACCACGAGCGGGCTGACCTTGACGCGGCGAGCCATCATCCACGGAAAGATGACCCCGTTCTCGATCTGCTGATAGACGATGAAGAACACCGCGGCGATGATTCCTGCCGTCGGCGAGTGCACAAATGCGGCCAACACGCAGACCGCCGCGCCGATGGTCGCTCCGACGAGCGGGAGCAGATCTGCGAACGCCACCCACAACGCGAGAACCGCCGGGTTGGGGACCCGCAGAATCGTCAGGCAGGTGAACGCAGCCATGCCGGCGATCAAGCTGATCAACAAGTTCCCGGTGACGTAACCGCTGACGGCTCCGGCTGCGTCAGCTGACACACGCCGCACCGCTTCTCGTCGCTTGAATGGGATGGTGGAAAGCGCCGCGGCGCCGATGGCGGATGACTGACTGAGCAGCAGAAAGGTCATCAACGTGACTGTGACGAAGGCAATAATCACGCTGGCGAGGGTTTGGGCTGCTCGAAACTGAGAGTCGCTCAACCGGTTCGCGGTGCGGGTCAGTTCAGCTTCGTGGTCCTGCACATAGGACTCGATACCAAGGCCTTTGACGAGCTTGCCGACCGAACCCCGCCCATCGGCCGCGTCGCTCACCGTTCCGGGCAGGTCGGTCAGTACTGCGATGAGCTGGGTGCGTACCGGCATGACGAACAGCGTCACGGCGCCGAGCATCACGAACAACGACGAGAAGACCACGAGCGCCGTAGCGACCTTGCGCCGCCCGCCAACTCGCACCTCGATGCGGGCGACGAGCGGACGAAGGACTATGGCGAAGAAGCCCGCGATCGCCAACCAGGTCAAGACCCGGGCAGTCGCCCGAATGACGAGGAACGCGATGCAGGTCGTGACCACCACAGCGACCGTTGCCACGATGGTGCGCCACGGAACGTCGGCCCACTTGGAGTTCGCAACTGCGAGGTCGGTCGAGGTGGTCGAACCGATCACTTGGTCGACGCGAGCCCCGGGCACGTACAGCCCATGAACCTTCGACTCATCCGACTGGTCAGCCATCGTTTTCGGTCCCGTCTCTTCTTGGCAGGGACGGCCCGCTCGTTCGCCGAAACATCAAGGAATGAACGATCGAAGTCGGAACCTGCTCATGTTCTGCGATCACTACCCGATCGACGCTCGAACAACACCTCAGCGCCTCAACACCCCTGTATCACCGAGTCACACGAGAGCCAGAACGATGAACGAACGAATCGCAGTGGTCGTGAACAGCGCAAAGCTCGACAAGAGCACTCGTCACAAGCTGCGCGCTGCGCTTGCCGACCACGATATGGGTGAGTCCCCTTGGTACTCGATCGAACGAGGCTCTGACGC
>JANNQK010000148.1:0-5613 GCA_031400715.1 Actinomycetes bacterium
CATCACCGAAGGCATCCCCGCCCAGGACGAGGCGAAGGTGTTCAACACGCTCGTGCGCGACTATCCCAATACCCGCCTGCTCGGGCCCAACTGTCCCGGCATCATCAGCCCAGGCAAGTGCAACATCGGCATCACGGCCGGCGAGATCGCGCAGTTGCCCACCGCGAGCGGTCCCAACGTCGGCATCGTCAGCCGATCGGGCACGCTGACCTACCAGGCGCTGTACGAGTTGAAGCAGCGCGGCATCGGCGTCAGCACCTGTGTCGGCATCGGCGGCGATCCGGTCCCGGGCACCAACTTCATCGACTGCCTCCGCGAGTTCCAGGCCGACCCCGAGACGCATGCGATCATCATGATCGGCGAGATCGGTGGCTCAGCAGAGGAAGAGGCTGCGGAGTTCATCAAGGCCAACGTCACCAAGCCGATGAGCGCATACATCGCCGGCGTCACCGCTCCTGAGGGCAAGAAGATGGGCCACGCGGGGGCGATCACCAGCGGTGGCAAGGGCACGGCCCAGGGCAAGATGGACGCGCTCCGCGCCGCGGGCGTGAAGGTGGGCCTCAACCCCACCGAAGCCGGCGACCTGATGGCCGAGATCGTCGCCACGCTGACCTAGCCGCCGCGGCCACCGAACGCACACACGAACGGAACGGACAGGAGAACGACAGGAGCCCCGCCGTCTGGCGGGGCTCCTTCGAGTTTCGGTGTGCCGAGCCCCGCTCAGGTGGGCGGCGGCGGGGGCGGCGGCGGGGGAGTCATCGACCCGGGCGGGGGCGGCGGCGGCACCGATCCTGCCGATCCACCGCCGGTGTTGAACTGGCTCTTGAGCTTGTTCACATCGGTGAGGTCGTTCAAGTCGCCGCCCGACTCCTTGAACCCCAAGAACGCCCCGGCGAACACGACAAGGCCGGCCAGAACCGAGAGGATCATGCCGATTCCCCGGCCCACGTCGATGCCCGCATCGCCGAAATCGAATCCGCCGTCGTCGACCGGGTTGAAGATGAGACGAAGCAGCAGCAACACCGCGGCGAGACCGCTGGCACCGAGCATGATCAGTGGCCACGGCAGACTGCCCGTCTTGATCGTCCCCATCACCAGGAGCACGGTGAGGACGCCGATCGCGATGATCAGCAGCCAAGGGATGATGCCCGTGAAGAAGAAGCTGAACACGTTCTCGCCGGAGTCGGAGATGCCGAACGCGGACACCTTGATCCACGGGAAGAAGCCGAAGACGAAGAACGCGATCGCGCCCCCTGCCTTGAGCCAATCGCTTGTCTTGAACTTGCTGAAGTCCATCTGTGTCTCCCAGGTGCTTGCGACGCGAACGTCCGTTTGTGAATCACTCCGTCCGATCGCTGAACGTACACCTTGTCAAAGGGGCTGTTGAGTGATCGGCACCGTCTCGTAACGTCGCCGGCATGCCCATCGCGCTGCTGTCCGTGTACGACAAGACCGGGATCGTGGACTTCGCGTCCGGTCTCCACCAGCTCGGCTGGACCATCGTCAGCAGTGGCGGCACCGCTGCGGCGGTCATCGCCGCCGGTGTCCCCGCTGTCGATGTCGCCGATCTCACCGGTGTGCCGGCGATCCTCGACCACCGGGTGGTGACGTTGCACACGAAGGTGCACGGCGGTCTGCTCGCCGATCCGACCAAGGCCGAGCACCAGGCCGACATGGCCGAGTACGGCATCCAGCCGATCGATCTGGTGGTGGTGAACCTGTATCCCTTCGCCACCAACCCGAGCATCGAGCTGATCGACATCGGCGGGCCGGCGATGGTGCGTGCGGCGGCGAAGAACCATGCGCACGTTGCCGTGGTCGTGAACCCAACCGACTACGAGCCGGTGCTGGCCGAAGTGCGTGACGGCGGTCGTGTGTCGGCGGCGACCAGACGTCGCCTCGCCCGTGACGCGTTCGCGGCGATCGCCGCGTACGACGCGCAGATCGCGAACTGGTTCGACTCGAGCGGCGACGAGCTCGGCGACGGTGGGGGCGAGGCGCTGCCCCGAGCGCTGCAGTTGTCGCTGACTCGCCAGCAAGATCTGCGCTACGGCGAGAACCCCCACCAACAGGGTGCTCGCTACCTGGCCGATGGGGCACGCAGCTGGTGGGACCAGATGGTGCAGCATGGCGGCAAGGATCTGAGCTACCTCAACCTCTACGACACAGAGGCAGCGTGGAAGCTGGTGCACCGCTTCGACCGACCGGCGTGCGTGATCGTGAAGCACGCGAACCCGTGTGGTGTCGCGGTGGCCGACGACCTGACCACCGCCTACGTGCGGGCCAACGCGTGCGACCCGGTGAGCGCGTTCGGTGGAATCGTCGCCCTCAACCGCGAGGTGACGGCAGACCTGGCGGAGGCGCTGGCACCGGTGTTCACCGAGGTGGTCATCGCGCCGTCGTACACGCCCGAAGCCCTCGACGTGTTCGCTCGCAAGGGCAACCTGCGCGTGTTGTCGGGTCCGCAACCGTACGGCTCGGCGCTCGACCTGCGCTCCATCGACGGCGGTCTGCTGGTGCAGCAGGCCGACACGATCGACCTCGATCGCTCCCACTGGCAGGTGGTCACCCGCGCCGTGCCCACCGAGACCCAGATGGACGACCTCGCGTTCGCATGGACCGTGTGCGCCGCGGTCAGCAGCAACGCGATCGTCTACGCCCACGAACGGCAGGCGTTCGGCATCGGTGCCGGTCAGCAGAACCGGCTCGACAGCGCCCGGATCGCGGCCGAACGATCGGCGGGTCGGGCACAGGGAGGCGTGTGCGCGAGCGACGCCTTCTTCCCCTTCCGCGACGGTCTCGACGCTGCTGCCGCGGCGGGCATCCGCGCCGTCATCCAACCCGGCGGCAGCATGCGCGACGCGGAGGTGATCGCCGCCGCAGACGAGCACGGCATCGCAATGGTCCTCACCGGCGAGCGACACTTCCGCCACTGACCGATTCGCGATGAGAGATGAGTGGCGGTGGCGGGCTCATCTCTCATCGCCGGAGGTCGTCGGGCCGATGTGCGGCGCGAACCAGGCCCAAACGTGGGAAACTGCGTGCATGGCACGGATTGCGGATCTCCTGGCCGCCGGGACCACGTACTCGTTCGAGTTCTTCCCCCCGAAGAACGAGGCCGGATGGCTGAGCCTCGGTCGCACCATCTCCGAGCTCGAACACCTCTCGCCCCACTACGTGAGCGTCACCTACGGTGCAGGAGGCAGCACCCGCACCCGCACGGCCGACCTGGTGTCGTGGGTGCAGCGCCAGACCACCATCTCGCCGATGGCGCACCTCACCGGCCAAGGCCACACCAAGGCCGACATCCGTGCGATCCTCATCGACTACCAGGCCGAAGGCATCGAGAACATCCTCGCTCTCGGCGGTGACCCGCCGGCCGACGGGTCGGCGCATACCGTCAGCGAGTACGAGTTCTCGAGCGAGTTGGTCGATGACATCCGCGCCTTCGGCAGCTTCTCGATCGGCGTGGCGGCACACCCCGAGCTGCACCCGCGATCGCCGGACCGGGCAACCGATCGGCGTCACCTTGCGAGCAAGCTGGCCAGCGCAGACTTCGCGATCACCCAGTTCTTCTTCGAGGTCGATCACTACCTGACCCTGGTCGACGAACTGGCGGCGCACGGCTGCGACAAGCCGGTCGTGGCCGGGATCATGCCGGTCACCAACCTCGCCCAGGTGAGCCGGATGGCGCACATGTCGGGTGCCGATGTGCCGAACTGGCTGGTCGAACGGGTTGCGAAGGCAGGGGACGACCCCGAGGAAGCGACACGCATCGGGGTGGAGATCGCGTCCGAACTGTGCGCCCGGCTGCTCGAAGCGGGCGCGCCCGGATTGCACTTCTACACGCTCAACCGCAGCGGCCCCACCCGCGACCTGTGGATGAATCTGGGTCTCGACCGCAACGCCTGACCTTCTTGCGCCTGGCCACCTCGCGTGTGGCCGACTCGCGCCGGGCCACCTCGCGACCACGGCAACGGCCGACCACGGCAACGGCCGGTCACGCTTGGGGGTCGTCGTCGTACTGGGCGTAGGGTTCGAGTCATGCGCGCTTACGACAACGTCTACATCAACGGCACATGGGTTCCTTCGGCCGGCGAGGGTTCACTCGAGGTCACGAACTCGGCCACCGAAGAGGTCATCGCCTCGGTCCCCAACGGCGTCGCTGCCGACGTCGACGCCGCAGTCGCTGCGGCCAGGGCTGCGTTTCCCGGTTGGAGCGCGCTGCCGAAGGAAGAGCGCGCCGGCTACCTGATGAAGATCCACGCCGGCCTCGAGGCCCGCACCGACGAGATCGCCGAGACCATCGCCCAGGAAGTGGGCATGCCACTGATGTTGTCGAAGATCATCCAGGCCGGCCTGCCCAAGGCCAACTTCCAGATCGCGGCGGGCCTCGCAGGTTCGTACGAGTTCGAGACCCAGGTGGGCAACTCGCTCGTGGTGCGCGAGGCGATCGGCGTGGTTGGCTGCATCACGCCGTGGAACTACCCGCTCCACCAGATCGCGCTCAAGGTCGCGCCCGCCCTGGCCGCCGGCAACACCGTCGTGTTGAAGCCGAGCGAGGTGGCGCCGATCAACGCCTTCATCCTCGCCGAGGTGATCGATGCGGCCGGCCTGCCCGCTGGTGTGTTCAACCTCGTCACGGGCGTCGGTCCGGTGGTCGGCGAAGCGATCGCCGCGCATCCCGACGTCGACATGGTGAGCTTCACCGGCTCCACCCGGGCGGGCAAGCGCGTGGCCGAGGTCGCCAGCCAGACCGTGAAGAAGGTGTCCCTCGAGCTGGGTGGCAAGAGCCCCAACGTGATCCTCGACGATGCCGACTTCACCAAGGCAGTGGCCGACGGCGTGGGCAAGTGCTTCCTCAACTCGGGCCAGACCTGCACGGCGCTCACGCGCATGCTGGTGCCGCGTGAGCGCCTCGCCGAAGCCGAAGGCATTGCTGCCGCGACCGCGGCAGCATTCACGCCGGGCAACCCGTTCGAGAAGACGTCGCGTCTCGGCCCGCTCGTCTCGGCTGCTCAGCGCGACCGGGTGAAGGGCTTCATCCAGACCGGTATCGACGAAGGTGCAACGCTGCTGGTCGGTGGCACCGCCACCCCCGAGGGGCTCGACCAGGGCTACTTCGTGCAGCCGACGGTGTTCTCGAACGTCACCCGTGAGATGACCATCGCCCGTGAGGAGATCTTCGGTCCGGTGCGGTCGATCATGCCGTACGACACCGAGGAGGAGGCGATCGAGATCGCCAACGACACGATCTACGGCCTCGCCGGTGGCGTCTGGAGCGGCGATCCCGAGCGCGCCCAGCGCGTGGCCCGGCGTATCCGCGCCGGCCAGGTGGAGGTGAACGGCGGCGCCTTCAACGTGATGGCGCCGTTCGGTGGCTACAAGCAGAGTGGCCTCGGTCGCGAGGCCGGCCAGTTCGGTCTCGAGGAGTTCCTCGAGGTGAAGTCGCTCCAGCTCTGACGTCGTCCGCCCGGGCTCCGCTCGCCGACGGCGCGAGCGCGGAGCCCCGTCGGCGCCGGGATCTCCCGTGTGCCGCCGAAAATCGTCACAGAACTGGAAGAATGTGCCTCTGATGACCGACTGGTCTCCCACGCGCACGCCCACCGGGCA
>JANNQK010000149.1:0-3712 GCA_031400715.1 Actinomycetes bacterium
GTTCGGGTACCGGCCAGCAGCCGCTAGGTTGCAACGTCATGGAACGGCCGTCCCGCTTCGAACACACCCGCTTCCTCGGCGACAAGCGAACCCAGTTGGTGTACGACCTCGACACCTGGGCCGACGAGGCCGTGATCGACGAGATCGTGGCTGCCGAGACGGGTTTGTGCTTCGGTCCCGACACCTTGGCCGAAGCTCGCAACCGCGGCTATGCGCTGGCCAAGCCAGGCATCAGCCGTCGCCACCGCAAGCCGCGCGCCTGAGAGGCGCGCTGGTCAGAGGCGAGGGCGTGAACGGCAGTTTCACCTCTGGAGGACTCGAGCTGGCGCGCTACCTGGCGCGTCCGGCAGGTAGGTCCGATGCGCTCCCCGGCCTGATCCTGTGCCATGGATTCCCCGTCGGCCCGCTCGATGCGCGCCAGAGCGGGCTCACCTTCCCGGAACTGATCGACCGCATCGCCAACGAACAGCGGTGGGCTGCGATGACGTTCAACTTCAGAGGTTGCGGCAAGAGCGAGGGCGACTTCTCGCTGCAGGGGTGGGTCGACGATCTTCGGAGCGCGATCGACCACCTGATCGCCGAGGCCAGCCCGTCGGGCATCTGGATCGTCGGCACGAACACCGGAGGTTCCGTCGCCACGTGCGTCGCTGCCGACGACCCGCGGATCCGGGGGACGGCGCTGCTGAGCCCTCGAGCCGATTTCGACGACTGGGCCGCGCAGCCGCGCCGATTCCTGGAGCACGCGCGCGAGATCGGCGCCGTGCGCACGCCGGGCTACCCGAGGGCCTTCGACGAGTGGGCGCGTGAGCTGCGCAGGTTCCGTCCGGTCGACGCGGCCCGACGGTTCTGCCCGCGGCCGATGCTGGTGATGCACGGCGAAGACGACGAGAGCGTGCCCGTGAGCGATGCTCGGCGCCTTGCCGACGCCCACGGTTCGGCCGAGCTGCGCATCATCAACGGTGCCGGACACCGACTGCGCCACGACCCTCGAGCCATCGCAGTGCTGCTCGGTTGGCTCGACCGTCAGAAGTCGACCCTGTAGTTCTGGCTCGTCCCTCGGGCCGTGGCACCGACGGGCACCGAACGGCACCAGGCGTCAGGCGCCGTAGCCGTCGAGGTGGGTGCTGTGCCACCGCCATGCGCTCTCGACGATCTGGTCGAGCGTGCGCGTGGATTCCCAACCGAGCACCGACCTGATGCGGGTCGGGTCGGCGAAGGTGGACACCGGGTCGCCCGCCCGGCGGGCGACGATCTCGTACGGCACCGGTCGTCCCGATGCCGTTTCGGCGCTGCGGATCACGTCGAGCACGCTGCTGCCGATGCCGGTACCCACGTTGAGCGACACCGTCGCCCCGCCCTGGTCGAGGTAGGTGAGGGCGCGGATGTGCGCGTCGGCCAGGTCGTCGACGTGGATGTAGTCGCGGATGCAGGTGCCGTCGGGGGTGGGGTAGTCGTCGCCGAACACGTGCACCGGGCCCCGCCGACCCAGGATCGCCTTCATCACGAGCGGGATGAGGTTGAGCGACTGGGTCCAGTCCTCGCCGATCAGACTGTCGTCGCTGGCACCAGCGGCGTTGAAGTACCGGAGGTTCACCGCCGTGAGGCCGTGCGTGACGCCGTACCAGCGAAGGATCCTCTCGACCGTCGCCTTCGACTCGGCGTAGACGCTCTCGGGGGCGATCGGCGCATCCTCGGTGACGGGGACGGCCGGTGGGGTGCCGTTCACCGAGCAGCTGGAGGAGAACACGATGTTGCGCACCTCGGCGGCGAGCATCGCCTCGACGAGATCGACCGTGCCGGCGACGTTGTTGAGCCAGTACTTGTCGGGCATGACCATCGACTCGCCGACGTTCTTGTACGCGGCGAAGTGCACCACCTGCGTCACCGATCGCGAGCGGCACACCTCGGTGACGAGCGCGCGGTCACGGATGTCGCCGACGACGAGTTCGGCGCCCATCAGCGCGTCGCGATGGCCGAGTTCGAGCGTGTCGAGCACGACCACATCGCGACCTCGAGCGCGGAGCATGCGCACGGTGTGGGAGCCGATGTAGCCGGCACCGCCGGTGACGAGGATGGTCATGGTGTCTCTCCGGTGGTCAGGTGGTCAGGTGGTCAGGTGGTCAGGTGGTCAGGAGGTCAGGAGGTCAGGAGGTCAGGAGGTCAGACGGTTTCGTGGGTGCGGAAGAAGTCGATCATCTTCGACAGGCCATCGCGCAACGACACGGTCGGAGTCCATCCGTACGTCGACGATGCCAACGTGATGTCGGGTTGGCGCTGCATCGGATCACCCTCGCGCTCCGACGGCAATGGAATCGAGATGATCTCGCTGGACGAGCCGGTGAGGTCGATGATCGTCTGGGCGAGCTCGCGCATCGTGAACTCGCCGGGGTTGCCGACGTTCACCGGGCCGGTGAGGGGGCCGTCGAGCACGGCGATCAAACCCTCGACCTCGTCGCTGACGTGGCAGAAGCTGCGGGTCTGGTCGCCATCGCCGTGCAGGGTGATCGGCTCGCCCCGCAACGCCTGGAGGACGAACGTGTTGACCACACGGCCGTCCTCGGGGCGCATGCGTTCGCCGTAGGTGTTGAAGATCCGCACGATGCGCACCTCGAGCCCGTGCACGCGGTGGTAGGCCATCGTGAGCGCTTCGCTGAACCGCTTTGCCTCGTCGTAGCAGCTGCGCGGACCGATGCAGCTCACGTTGCCCAGGTAGCTCTCGGGCTGAGGGTGCACCAACGGATCGCCGTACACCTCGCTGGTGGACGAGAGGAAGAAGCGGGCGTGCTGGGCGACCGCCAGGTCGAGCAGGTTCCGTGTACCGGTGGAACCGACTGCGAGGATCTCGAGCGGCATGGTGGCGAAGTCGAGCGGCGACGCAGGGCTGGCGAGATCGAGCACGGTGTCGTACGCGCCCTCCAACACCCGCGTCGGGAGTGGCTGGGTGATGTCGTGCTCGATCAGGGTGTATGCCGGATGTTCGGCGAGATGAGCGACGTTGCTCCGGCGCCCCGTCGCGAAGTTGTCGATCGCGGTGACCGTGTCGCCGCGCGCCAGCAGCACATCGGTCATGTGCGACCCGATGAAGCCACCGCCACCCGCAATGAGATGGTGAGCCATCAGCGTCCGATGCCGAGGTGCGTGAACCCGGCGTGGTTCCAGGCGGCCCGCTCGAGCAGGTTGCGGGCGTCGACCACCGTGCGCCCTGGCATGTTCGCGGCGACCAGCTTCGGGTCGAGCCAGCGGAAGTCGTCCCACTCGGTCAGCACGGTGAGCACGTCGGCCCCCGCCGCAGCCTCGTAGGCGTCGGCGCACACGATCACGTCCGCGGGCACGCCGGGTTTCGGAGCGTCGACGGTGGGGTCGAACGCTCGCACCGTGGCACCGGCGGCGAGCAGGCGGTCGATGATCGACACCGAGGGCGAGTCGCGCAGGTCGTCGGTGCGAGCCTTGAACGTGAGGCCCCACACTGCAACGGTGGTGCCGTCGAGCGATCCGCCGGCCGCGACCCTGATCTTGTCGGTCACGCGGTCGAACTGCTCGTCGTTGGCCGTGATGACACCGGCCAGCAGATCGAACCGGTAGCCGGCCTCGTTCGCAATCTTGAGAAGTGCTCTCGAATCTTTTGGAAAACAACTGCCGCCCCAGCCGGGGCCGGGGCGGAGGAGCAACCATCGAGATTGGCATCGAGGTCAAGATCATTCACAAGGCGATG
>JANNQK010000150.1:0-39313 GCA_031400715.1 Actinomycetes bacterium
GCCTACCTGCTCGACGGGGTTCTGCGACGCCAGCACGAGCACCGGCTGGGGCACGCCCCCCCCACCCCACACCCCCGCGATGAGTGATGAGGGCGGCAGGGCCACTCATCTCTCATCGCGGGGTGTGGGGTCGTCAGCGCGCGACGGCGTGCCAGTGCTCGGCGATGCCGTACCCGGTGATTCGACCGTCCCCAGGATTCGGACCATCGGTCTCGAACCGGGCCAGACCCTCGTTCACGAAGGTCACGCCGTCGCGACGCGGGATCTTCGTCGGGCAGATCGTCATCACCGTGCCATCGACCACGATCGCTAAGCCGTTGCTGTCGGTGCCGCGCAGCTGCACTGTCTCGTGCAGCAACGGGTTGGTCGGGTCGTAGACCGTCGTCATCGTCACGTCGTCGAGGTCGAGCGTCTCTCCGTTGCGCTGGATCCAACCCTTGCCCCGGAAGGTGCCGTCGCTGGTCTTGCCCACGGCCCCGCCCAGTGCGAGGTCGGCACCGAAGTTCATCGAGAACCAGTTGAGGAAGCAGCCGGTCTCCGCGACCGTCGGGCCCGCCTCCTTGGCTGCGCTCCCGCTGGGGCCCTGCCACGTGCGCGGGCCCCACGACTTGTCGCGCACACCGAACCCGTTCACCTCCCAGTGCTCGCCACCCAGGCGGATGGTGCCTGCCACCCGACCGGTCTGCTCGAAGTGCCCCTGCGATCCGCCCACGGCGTAGTGCGGCTCGCTGATCGCCTCGAACGCGACGTCCATCTCCAGATGAGCCGGCCGATGCCAGCCCTCGGCGCGATCCTTCGTTGCTGCGAGCATCACCGTCGGGTCGTCCATGTCCTGGGCGGCGCCGTTGTAGACGATGTCCCACCGCTTGAACGACTCGCCACGTCGGAGTGTGAGGTTGCCGACCGCAGGGTCGACCGGTCCGAGCCCGGCCACCACTGCTGGCGTGAGGTCGGTGCGACGTCCGTAGGTGAACGCCACCCGGCCGCCAGGCAGGTACACCGCGTGGAGCGCATCGGCCCATCCATCGTTGGGCCGAAAACCCATTCGCGTGAACGCCCCGACCCCAGTGGCCGGGTCGACGAAGTTGAAGTAGTAGCTCTCGCTCCACGACGGGTGGTCCCCCACCGAATGGAACAGTTCGTCGTCGACACGGGTGCTCATGTCGTCAGGTGTACTCGGCCCTGGCCGGGACAGGCGAACTGCAGCAACCGACGGTCTGTCCTGGTCAGCGGTCGGTGATGAGGCCGTCGATGCGCGAGATCACATCGTCGGTGGTGATGCCAGCACTTCGGAGCTCGCCAACGACCACCGCCAAACCAGCGGCCAGGGTCGGGTCGGCGGTGCACCGCTCCCATTCCATCAGGGCACAGTGCAGATGCGTCCGTATCTTCATCCCCGAGAACCGGCGAACCGCCACATCGAACGGTTTGACGCCGTTGTCCTCGCTGACCGAACTCCTCGCTCACCCGGACCGCTTCACGACGTCGCTCGCAGGAATGCGTACGGTCATCGGGCCGCCGCCCGAATACGCCTGATCACAACGGCAATCATCGCTGCTGCACCGGCTCCGAGTTCAGCGCATCGGCGGCGATGTTGTATTGATTTCAGGCGTTCGCTCGACTGCTGACCCGCGTGGTCGGATGTCGGCTGCCCGATCCAACACCTGACGCTCCTCGAGGAGACACACATGGCCATCGATTTCACGCTCGCACCGGAGCACGAAGACATCCGCAACCGGGTTCGAGACTTCGTCGACGGCACGATCAAGCCCGCGGTCGAGCCGTTCGGCCACCGCGAGGAGATGGACGACGCCGACCGGCGCGACTACATCACCGCCCTCATCGGCCTTCGCAAGCAGGCGGTGAAGGCCGGCCTGTGGCTCCCCCACATGCCGGCCGATTGGGGAGGCATGGGCCTCGGCCACGTGGCCCTGGCGATGGTGCAGGCCGAGGCGGCCAAGACCCGAGTGGGCCCGTGGGTGCTGAACTGCCAGGCACCCGACGAGGGCAACATGCACACCCTGCTCCACTGGGCCACCGACGACCAGAAACAGAAGTACCTGAAGCCGCTCTGCGACGGTGTCACCTCGTCGTGCTTCGCGATGACCGAGCCCGAGGTGGCCGGCTCCGATCCCACGCTGATCAAGACCCACGCGATCAAGGACGGCGACGAGTGGGTGATCAACGGCCACAAGTGGTTCATCTCGGGTGCCAACCGGGCGAAGTTCGCGATCCTGATCGCGAAGACCGAGCTCGACGTGCCTGAAGGCTCGCGGGGCGGCAACACCGCGTTCATCATCGACCTGCCCACCGAGGGCTGGAACAACGTCCGTGAGATCGAGACGATGCACGGCCCCGGCGGCCACAGCGAGATCGTGATCTCCGACCTGCGCGTCCACGACTCGCAGATCCTCGGCGGGCGCGGCAACGGCCACCGGTTGGGCCAGTACCGACTTGGACCCGCGCGTCTGGCGCACTGCATGCGCTGGATCGCCCAGGCCGAGACCGCGCTCGATCTCATGGTCGGCCGATCCCTCGAGCGCTTCAGCCATGGCAGCATCCTGGCCGAGAAGCAAGGCGTGCAATGGCTGATCGCCGACTCGGCGATGGAGCTGTACCAGTGCAAGCTGATGGTGTTGCACGCGGCATACAAGATCGATCGCGGCGAGGACTTCCGCACCGAGGTCAGCATGGCCAAGCACTTCGTCGCCAACAGCCTCAACCGGATCATCGACCGGGCGATCCAGGTGCACGGTGCGCTCGGCTACTCCACCGACACCCCGCTGGCGAACATGTTCCAACATGCCCGTTGGGCGCGCTTCGCCGACGGCGCCGACGAGATCCACCAGATGCGCATCGCCGAGAACACGATCAAGGCGTTCACCGACCACGGCACCACACGCACGGCGACCGGCGACCTGCCGGTCTGACACGAGCCGGTCTGACACGAGCCGGTCGCGCGTAGCCTGGCGCGATGGGCGACCACGGCGACGGCAGGCACGAACACGGCACACACCAGCACGACGGGTCGGTCGACGGGGGTCTGGCGATCGATCTTGCCGCGCTCGTCGGTCGCCGCCGGGTGCTCACCATGCTCGCCGGCGCGACCAGCGCACTGGTGCTCGGGGCATGTTCCGACGACGAGGTCACCACCCTGCCCACCAAGGTCGACGCGCCGACGACGGTCGGCACCATCGACGCGGTGACCACCACCCCCGGCACATTGCCGTCGGAGACGCTCGCCACGCCACCGGCCAACCCGGTCACTCCCACCACCGACACTGCGCCGTCGGGTGACTGCGAGCTCGTCCCGGAGGAGACATCGGGTCCGTTCCCCGGCGATGGCTCCAACGGTCCCGATGTGTTGTCGGAGGCGGGCGTCGTACGCAGCGACATCACGACGAGCCTCGGTTCGGGCGCCGGCGTCGCCGACGGGATCGCCACCACCATCGAACTGCTGCTGGTCGACGCCGACGGCTGCACGCCGTTGGCGGGTGCCGCGGTGTACGCCTGGCACTGCGACAGGCTCGGTCGCTACTCCATGTACTCCGAGGGCGTCGAAGGCGAGACCTATCTTCGAGGCGTCCAGGAGTCCGACATCGACGGCGTGGTGCGGTTCGTGTCAATCTTCCCCGGCTGCTACCCCGGCCGGTGGCCCCACGTGCACTTCGAGGTCTACCCGAGCCTGACCGACGCCACCTCGGCGTCGAACGTGCGTCGCGTGACCCAGCTCGCCTTCCCTCTCGATGCCTGCGAGACGGTGTACGCAACACCCGGCTACGAAGCCAGCGTCGACAGCCTGTTGCGTGTCTCGTTGGCGAGCGACACGGCCTTCGGCGACGATGCGGCCGCCCAGCAGCTCGCCGCGGTCACCGGAGACACCACTGCGGGCCTCGTCGCCGCGCTCACGATCACCGTCTGATCGGTCACCGTCTGATCGGTCACCGTCACGGGACGTCAGCGTCGAGTGCGTCTGTGGCCGCGACCCACTCACTGCGTCGGCGAGGACGCCATCCCGGCGCCGGGACGCTCGCACGGAGCAGCTGCGTGTAGGTCGCCTGTGGCCGATCGAGGACGTCTCTGGTGCGACCTCGCTCCACGACGAAGCCGCGGTGCATCACGATCACGTCGTCGGTGATCTGACGCACGACGGCGAGGTCGTGGCTGATCAGCAGATACGACACGCCGGTCCGCTCACGAACATCGGCGAGGAGGTTCAGCACCTGGGCCTGGATCGACACGTCGAGCGCAGCCACCGACTCGTCGAGGATCAGCAGCTGTGGCTCCGCGGCGAGGGCGCGCGCGATCGCGACGCGCTGGCGCTGACCGCCCGACAACGCACGGGGCAGCGCCTGCAGTTGGCGTGGATCGAGGCCGACGAGCTCACCGAGCTCGACCACCCTGGTCGCACGCTCGGCAGCCGATCCGCCGCGGTGGAGCGCCAGCACTTCCCCGATCGCCGAGGCCCCGCTCTGATGCGGATCGAGACTGCTGTAGGGGTCCTGGAACACGATCTGCACCTCCGCGCCTCGGCGGCGGCGCTCGCCGGCTCCGGAGGCCGGCCGCGACCGGTCGCGACCGCACGCCGTGATCGAGCCGGCCGTCGGTGCCAACAGCCCGACGATCATCTTCGCGATCGTGGTCTTGCCCGATCCCGACTCGCCGACGATCGCCAGTGAGCCACCGGGAGCGATCTCGAACGACACGTCGTCGACCGCCACCATCGAACCAAAGGTCTTCCTCAGGCCGCGCACCTGGAGCAGAGACGCCTGCTCATCCATGAGCTCCTCCAGCCACCAGCCGACCCCGCAGCTCACCGGCTCGCCGGCAACGGACGAGCCCGTCCTCCAACGCATCGAAGGACGGGCGGCTCGCGCTGCACAGATCCTCAGCGTGGCTGCAACGATCGGCGAACGCACAACCTGCGGGTGCCTCGAACGCCGAACGCGGGCGTCCGGGGATGGCTGCCAATCGGGCCACCTCGCCATCGATGCGAGGCCGGGCCGCGACCAACCCGGCGGTGTACGGGTGCAACGGATCGTCATGAAGCTTCGACGACACCCGCTCCTCCACGAGCTGCCCTGCGTACATCACCGCCGTGCGATCGCACACGGCACTTGCCAGCTCGAGGTCGTGGGTGATGAACAGCATCGCCATGGCGCGATCGCGACGCAGGTCATTGAGGATCGCCATGACATCGGCCTGGGTGGTCACATCGAGCGCTGTCGTGGGCTCATCGGCGAGCAGCAGCCGTGGCTCGGTGAGGAGCGCGGTCGCGATCATCACCCGCTGGAGCAACCCGCCGGAGAGCTCGTGCGGATGCTGTTCCAGGCGACGGGCCCCGTCCATGATGCCGACCTCGGCCAACAGCGACACCGACCGCGTCGCCGCGTCGGTCTTCGACACGCCGTGGTTCGTGCACAGCGCCTCGGTCATGAAATCTCCGATGCTGCGCACCGGGTTCACGTGGACACGCGGGTCCTGGAACACCACCGCCACCTCGGAGCGGTAGGTGCGAAGTGCCGGTCCCTTCAGCGCGCTCACGTCGCCACCGGCGTACGTGATCGTGCCCGATGAAACGGCTCCGGGCGGCAGCAGACGGGCGATCGCCCGTGCTGTCATCGACTTGCCAGAGCCCGACTCGCCGACGAGGCCGAGCGCCTCACCGGCGCGGATCGAGAACGACACGTCGTGCAGCACCGGACGCAACTCCCCACTGATCGGCAACTGCACATGGAGTTCGCGGAGTTCGAGCAGGGCGTCCGGGCCTGCCGTGCTCATCGCGTCACCAACTGGGCCCGGTCGGTGAGTCGCTCGCCGAGCAGGTTCACCGCGACGACCACGGCGACGATGCACAGACCTGCGCTGAGCGACTCCATCGGATAGCCCTGCAACACACCGCTCTGACCGGTGGACACCATGACGCCCCAGTCTGCCTGCGGCGGTTGCACACCGAGACCGAGGAACGAGATCGCCGCGAGGTCGACCATCGCATAGCCGAACAGGATCGCTCCCTGGGCGACGATGAGCGGCAACAGGTTGCGGCCGAGGTGACGCACACAGATCACGGACGCGCGCAGGCCCTGTACTTCGAGCGCGGCGATGTAGTCACGCGACCGCTCCCTCAGCGCGGCACTGCGCAGCACACGAGCGATGTACGGCGTGTAGGCGATGGCCAGCGCGATTGTCGCTGCCTTCAAGCCGGGCTCGATGATCACGCTCACGAGGATCGCGAGCACGATCGCCGGGAAGGCGAAGAGCACATCGAGCACCGCAGACACGAACGTGTCGAATCGGCCGCCCTTCCACGCCGTGGCGATGGCCAAGCCGGTACCGAGCACCATCGACAGCCCGACGACGGCGATCGGTCCGAGCAACGACGTTCGCGCCCCGACCAGCAGCCGGGAGAACAGGTCACGACCTTGGCTGTCGAAGCCGAGGTGATGATTCTGGAACCTCCCGACGAACTGGAAGGACAGGTTGGTGAGATCCGGGTCGTGTGGCGCCAACCTGCCACCGAACGCTGCAACCAGTACAGCGAGGAGCAGGACCAGCGCGCTGAGGTGACCGACGGTGCCGGTGCCGCGCAGCCCGGGAACGCTGCGACGACCGGCGTGGTCGCGCGCCACCGACGTCGCGGGAGCGCTCGCAGGCAGCTCGACGGTGCTCATTGCGCCCTGTCCCCCAGTGACACCCTCGGATCGAGTACGGCGTACGCGAAGTCGACCATCGCGTTGACCACCACGAAGACCCCGACGATCACGAGCGAGATGCCCTGCACCACCGCAACATCTTTCGACAGCGCAGCCTGGATGAGGTACGAGCCGATCCCGTTGAGGGCAAATGCTCGTTCCACCACCGCCGACGCCGCGAACAGCGACGCCACCGTGATGCCGACGATCGTGGTGATCGGGATCGCCGCATTGCGCATGACGTGGCGGCGCACGACCAACCGGTACGGGATGCCTCGGCTGATCGCCGTCTGCACGTGCTCTCGCGACAGTTCCTCGCGCACCGAGGCTCGGGTGATGCGCGCCACCAGCCCGATCGACGAGAACGCCAATGCCACGGCGGGCAACGTGAGGTGCTTCACCTGGTCGACGAAGCCGTCGCCGCCTCCGAGCGCAGGGAACCACCCGAGGTTCACCGCGAACACCGACAACAGGATGATCGACGCCACGAACGACGGCACCGCTGCGCTCAAGGTGCTGATCACGATCACCACATTGTCGACGATGCCGCGACGCAACCCGCCGAGCAGGCCGAGTCCGATTCCGACAACCACGATGATCAGCGAGGAGAACAGCACCAACTGCACAGTGGTCCCGATGCGTTGGGTGATCAGGGTCGATACGTCCTGGCGCAGCTGGATCGACACGCCGAAGTCGCCGCGGATCGCCCCGCTCACCCAGCGCACGTACCGCACCAGGAACGGGTCGTCGAGGTGGTAGCGCTGCTCGAGCACCGCGATCGCCTCAGGTGACGGCGTGCGCCCACCGGTGAGCGCAGCGATCGGGTTGCCCGGCGCGAGGTACATGGCCGAGTAGATGGCGAAGCTCGCGACGAACAACGTCACCACGAGCATCGCCAATCGGCGTACGACGAACCTGAGCATCCCGAGGGCTGGGCCTTCCCGTGAGTGAGGTGGCGGAGTGGCCCGACGTCAGGCGGCGCCGAGGTAGGCGGCCCAGGGACCGAACATGTAGGAGAACGTCGACGGCGCGCCGCTCAGCTCCTTGTTCATGATGAGCACGTTCGTGGGCGCGACGATCGGGATCCACAACTGCTCGTCCACGATGATCGTCTGCAGCTCGGCGACCAGCTCGGCCCGAGCGATGTCGTCGGGTTCGGATCTGATCGCCTCGGCCAGATCGAGTGCAGCCTGGTCGCTGTAGCCGTTGTAGGCCTGGGAACCGTCGGGGGCGAGCAACGTGCCGTACAGGCCGAACGGGTCGGCGAGGTTCGGATAGTTGACGGTGAAGAACCCGTCGACGCCTTCGCGGGCGGCAGAGTCGATGAAGAAGTTGATGTAGTTCGCAGCCGACACCGAGACGAGTTCGGCCTTCATGCCGATCGACTCGAGGGCACGTTGGAACTCACCGGCCTGCAGCGTGATCCCTGCGATCTCCGACGACATGCCGAGACGGACGACCTGACCCTCCGCGCCAGCCTCGGCCACGAGTGCCTTGGCAGCATCGAGGTCAGGAACCGACACGTCGGGGAGCTCGTTCCACGCGTTCACGAACACGTCCTTGGCGTAACCCCACGTGCCGGGCACCGCGATGGCACGAGCCGGGTAGGCAGCACCCTTGTACTGCGCTGTCACGATGCCCTGACGGTCGATCGCCATGGACAACGCCTGGCGCACGCGCTTGTCGGCGAGCGCGCCGTCGAAGCTGGAGACGATGAAGGCGGCGATGCCGTAGCCCGGTCCCTCGAACACGTTCACGGCGTCGCTGGCACGGAGTTGGTCGAGGGTGGCCGGCGAGGCGTACGCGCCGTCGATCTCCCCCGTGAGCAGACCGGACGTGAGCACGGCCTCGTCGGGCACGCCCTTGATGGTGATGCTCTTCAACTTCAGTGGCAGGGAGTCGTCCCAGTAGCCGTCGTAACGGGTGAAGGTCACGCCCTCACCCACCACCCACGAATCGAGCTGGAACGGGCCCGTGCACATGACACCGCCTGCAGCAGTACCGAAGTCGGCACCTTGTTCTTCGGTGTAGGCCTGTTGCGTCACGGCACCCACCGGACCGGACAACTCCCCGAGGAGTGCCATGTCCTGCTTGGTGGTGGTGATGGTCACCTCGGCATCGCCGGTGGCGGCGATGTCGGTGACGTTCGAGAACACAGCGCCGTAGAACCCGCCATTGGCCGGATCCTGCTGACGCTTCAGACTGAAGACGACATCGGCGGCGGTCATCGGCGTGCCGTCCCAGAACGTGACGCCCTCGCGCAGGGCGATCACCAGCGACGTCGGCTTCACGTACTCGGCGCTCAGCGCGAGGCCGGGGCCGATCGTGAGGTCAGCGTTCTGCCGGAGCAACGACTCGCACGCGATCGACATCGCGGTGTTGTCCGGGTAGTCGAACGCGTACAGCGGATCGATGGTCGAGGTCTCGCGGTATGTGGCCCACACGGCTGAATCGGCCTCGCCCGTCGGGGCCGGCGTGAGGATCGTGTCCGCCCCCGCGGGCACACCGGCGACGGTGATCTCCGTTGCTCCGGCGGCCGTGGTGTCGGTGGCTCCGGTCTCTGTGGTGCCTGGCTCACCACCACCGGGAACCGTGGTCGCGGCCGATGCGTCGGTACCGGACGCTTCGGTGACGGCCGACGCATTCGTCGCCGACGGTGGCGCATCGGCTCCACTACAGGCAGCAGCGGTGACGGCGAGGACGAGGCCGATGGCCACGACTCCGTTCCTGCGAATCCTCTTCATGTGTCTCCCCTTGTGTGATTCGACCCGTTCGAACTGGTCGTGCTGCTGTTCGCGTTGCTTCGTGTTGCTGTTCGCGTTGCTGGTCGTGGTGTTGCCGGCCCCGGTGACACCGATCTTTGCATCTCCGAAGCGACCGGACGACCGTCATGCAGACGAGCGCTGCCAGGTGAGGACGAACCACAGCGTTCGCATCGGCGACGAACCCTCGGTCGCCACCAACGGTGCTGCGCATCAGACGATGAATCGGTCGATCACATTTCGCGTCACGCGACCCACAGCCCGGTCATCGGCCAGCCCGAACACCCAGTCGGTGCTCCCGATCGTGACCACCTCTCCACCGCTTGCGCCGAACGGCCGACTCACAGCGATCACGGCGTTGCCGTGACGCACCCGGGCGATGGAATCGTCGTCGACTCTGCCATACAGGCGCTCGGCGACGAACTCGAGGTCGCCTTGGTCGTCGAGCGCTGCGATCGACGCCGGGTACTCCCCCATCATCAGATTCGACGACGGGCAGAAGGCCACGATCTCGATGTCGGCAGGCGTGCCGTCACCCCCGGCGGCGATCGGTAACTGGTAGTCGTCGAAGGTGAGCTTGCATCCGACCGTTTCGTAGCCCACCACGCCGTCGAGGGCACCGAGCAGATCGCCGTAGCGCAGACCCGTTCCGGCGAACAGCCAGTGCCCATCGCGATACACGGTGAACGCACCCGCGCCCCTCGGCGTGGCTTGACCGAAGCGCGAGTAGAGCCCCCACGCCGATCCGGCACCGAGTATCGCCGTCTCGGGTCTGCCCACCAGGGGGTCGGCCCACATCCCCGTCATGGCGCCGGGGTCACGGGCGGCGAGCACCGGATCGTTCAGGTGTGCCTTGTACTTGTGGCACACCATCGAATCGCCGCCGCGTTCGAGCCGCACCTGCCAGAACATGGTGTTCCCCGACATCGACGCAACGTTCCCGCCTGATGCCACGAACTGTTCGAGCGCGTCGCGTTGGCCGCGTGACCAGTACTCGTCGTGACCGACCGACAGCATCAGAACGTAACGATCGAGCAGATCGGGGTGCTCGTCGAGGTCGCTCGACACCGCATAGTCGAACACCACCCCAGCGGCCTCGGCCCACTCCACGAAGCGTCGCTCGTAGGTGAACCAGCCGGCCGAGCTCATGTAGCCCGGCAGACCATGTGCGTGTCGGAACTGTTGGTAGATCACACCGTCGGTGTCGGGCTCTTCGCCTCGCCAGACAGGTCGCGCCTTGCGATCGTCGCGCTCGGTGCGCGGGCGCTCGATCATCCCTCGACCGAGCGGCCGCCGAAACGAGACCTCATGGCCGCCCGTGTAGAGACTGCGGCCGCCCCAGCTGTTGTACGCGTTGTAGGTGTTGGTCGCGATCACCAGCACCGCCCGCGCCGTGGGCGCTCCTTTCGGCGCTCGCAGCACGAAGCAGGCGTCGCCGATCCCACGGCCATCGGGCGCATCGTGGGCCCGGAGACGAACGTGGTAGAAGCCCGAGCGCCAATCGGGCGGGATGGTGATCGCGATCGATGCGGGCCAACCACACCCTCCCGCATCGGCATCGCTCGGCGTCGGTGGCACCAGTCCGGCCAGATCGGTGGCCGACCACACGAGTTCGCGGCTCGCGCCCCAGCGCATGACCTCGATGTCGAATCGCGCGGTGGTGCACCGCACGTGCACGGTGACCTCGTCGCCCGGTGCGTAGCTGAGCCGCCCGCAGTACGCCTCCACCACGTCATGGTGCGTCGGGTCGTCGGACGGATGCGGAGCAGGCGCGGTCATCGTCGGCACCGTAGCGCTCGCATCGACCGGCGACCCCCGCCGCGGCACGTCACCCGCACCCGAAAAAGCACCGGACCCGTTCGAGGCCTTGCGGCGCCGAACGGGTCCGGGTCAGGTTCCCTGGGTGGAGGTGAGGGGAATTGAACCCCTGGCCTCAACAGTGCGATTGTTGCGCTCTGCCAACTGAGCTACACCCCCGTTGGAGCACCCGAGTGTATCGGCGTGGGTTCCTGGGAACGACTGTGGAATCGGTACTCGGATCGTCAGCGGGCCATCAGGCCACGTTGTACAGCTGAGTCTCGTAGCTGGGACGATCGTGCTCGTACTGACGGAGCTGGGCCAGCTTGTAGCAGTACCCGCAGAGCGAGACGAACGCGAACGCGAACGCGTACACCATGCCCGACGACTTGGTCGTCGCAGCCAGGAAGAGCGTTGCCGCGGTGAGCATCACGAGGGCGAACAGGACGTTCGCCCGACGACGGCGTACCACCTGGCGATGATTCATCCGACGGGCCGGTGCGTGACGCATGGTGGGCTCGCGGTGTTCGCGCTCGAACCGCATGTCACCCTCGACGCGATGACCTCGGTCGTAGCGGCGCTGGAGCTCGCCTGTGTAGGCGACCTCGCCGTGGCTGCGCTCGAAGCCACGGTCGCCGCGGTCGAGCACACGCTCGGGGAGGTGCGCTCGCTGGAGCTGGCTGGCATGTCCGACGTGACCGGGGCGACCACCGGCGGCGGGACGCTGGAGCGGTGAGGACGCCAGCGGGCGACCCATCGACCGCATCGGTGTCATCGATCGCGTCGGGACCGTGCGCTGCAAGGTGGAGAGCTGCCGGCGGAAGTCGGTGACCGACGAGCCTGGCCGATTCTCCATGCGCGAACGAAGCAGCGGCGGCAACAACACCGCGGCCCACGAGGCGGCGACGGCGAGAAGGAGGATCTTGCCCATGGTCAGCGGACCCTTCTCATCTGGAGATGAAGCCGATGCTGCAGGGGATGAAGAGAGGTGAGGGAGAGGAAAGGAGTCATGGTTGCTCGCAGGCAAGATGACACCACCCTGAACGTCAGGGAACGGCCCGTCTCGCCTTTCATTACGATTCTACTACGTTCGTGACAGTATCCGAAACATCGGAGGCGTTGGCGTCACCCCGGGCCGGAGCCAACAGCTCCGAAACTGGTTCTGAAACCAGGTCTGAAACCGGGTCTGAAACCGGGTCTGAGGAGTCCCGGCGATAGACCCCGGACCGCCCGCCGGTCTTCTCCCACAGCGCCAGGTCGCCGATCACCATGCCGCGGTCGGCCGACTTGCACATGTCGTAGATCGTGAGCGCTGCCGTGGCGCAGGCGTGCAACGCCTCCATTTCGACGCCGGTGCGATCGACGGTGTCGACGTTGGCCTCGACGGAGATGAAGTCGTCGCCGATCTCGAAGTTGATGTTCACCGCGCCGACGAGCAGCGGGTGGCACAACGGGATCATGTCGCTCGTTCGCTTGGCCGCCTGGATGCCGGCGACGCGTGCGACGGCGAGGACGTCGCCCTTCTTCACCTCGCGATTCGCGACCGCCGCGGTGGTCTCGGGCTGCATGAAGACCTTGCAGCGAGCGACCGCTCGACGATGCGTCGGCTCCTTGGGGGTCACGTCGACCATGCGGGCCCGACCGAGTGGATCGAGATGGGTGAACGAGAGATCACTCATGCGGTGACCCAGCGTAGTCATTTCATCGCGCTGGTGGGACATTCGAGGGCAACGCCAGCCGTGGATGGGCCGAACGACCTGCCGGCGCCCCGACGATCGTGTCGAGGAGAGACCTCACCCTCGACCTCGACTTCAACTCTCGACATTCATGTTCAACCCTCGACCTCCGAGTTCGACTCTCGACCTCCGAGTTCGATCCTCGACGTCAACTCGTGCGTACCGCACCGGTGTCCACCACCTCGAACGCCGTGCCGGGGATCCGTTTCAGTTGGTTCAGATCGTCGTCATCCCATCGAACGTCCGCGCCACCCTGGAAGTACCAGTTGCTCCCGTTGTCCGCGACGATCAACCCATAGGTCTTCATCGCCTCCGCGATCACCCTCGCCTGCCCGGTGAAACTCGAGAGGTCGACATCGGCTCGCAGACGAAGCCGCAGCCCCATCGGAGGCAGATCGGGATCGGTGCGCGACGATGCGAAGTGGGTGGCGGGCAGCACGAAGCCACGTTGTGTCTGCGAGAAGGTCACGCGGATCGCATGACGCACCGCACCCGACGCCACCTCGTCGTATCGGACGAGGCCGGGAAGGATCGGAAGTCCTGCGGCATCGGCGCTCGTCCAACCGATCGTCCGCAGGTCCCCGGAGACCAGGTTCCACCGAGCACCCGCATCGGCCGACCAGCCACCCCCCGCCCGACGAGCCACGTACAGCTCGAACAGTTGGCACGATCCCTCCTGCACGACGAGCACATGACGATCGCCGCTCGAGAGAGCACCGCCCTCGACCGGAGCATCGAGCGGGATCGGGAAGGGCCCGGGGTCGCTCTCGTCACCGTACGCGGTGTAGGTGATCGGCACGAGCGGCTGCGTGGCCGGTACGACGACGTACGGGATGCCGACGTCGGTGTTCGATCCGAAGTCGGGATGGAGGAAGTCGCCACCGACCGACTGGATCTTGGCGATCATGGTGGCCGAGCGGGGATGTAGTGGAAACCCACTCACATCGGTGTTCCACGCATTCGTTCCCGGGAACACCGAGCAGCCACCGACGGATGGTCCCGGCGGGGTCAGCCGGCGGGCGGGCGCGAGACCCTGCTGCCCTGCGGGACGGTCGATCGTCGGAGGCGCAGCAGCCGCGAGAGCAGCACCGAGTGCCACGGTCGCGGTCGCGACTGCCAAGGATCTCGTTGCCCACCGTCCGCCGCGTCGGCGGAGGTCAGCCACCGATCTGACTCATCGAGCGGGTGGGCCGGATGAAGTTCACCTGGTTGATCTGATGGCCGGCCCACTTGAGGCCGACAGCGCGTTGGATCTCCATGGCGATGTCATCGTCACTCGCGCCCGCGCGCATGAGCGCCCGGAAATCGAACTCGGAGGTGGCGAACAGACAGGTGCGGAACTGACCGTCGGCGGTGAGCCGCACCCGGTCGCAATCGCCACAGAACGGCTTGGTGATCGTGGGGATCACACCGATCATCCCTCGACCGTCGAGATAACGCCACCGGTCTGCAGGCGCAGCGCCGCGCGCCGGCACCTGTTCGATGGGGAACTCGGCGGAGATGGCAGCCACGATCTCGTCCTGGCTGACGACCTTGTCGTTCATCCAATGACCGGTGGCATCGAGCGGCATGAACTCGATGAACCGCACTTCGACATCGTTGTCGCGACCGAATCGAGCGAGGTCGAGGATCTCGTCGTCGTTCACTCCACGCTCCACGACGGCGTTGATCTTGACCGGTGCGAACCCGGCTTCCTTGGCGGCTTCGATGCCGTCGAGCACGCTCATCAACTCGTCGCGGCGGGTCATCCGCAGGAACTTCTCGCGCTGCAGCGTGTCGAGGCTGATGTTCACCCGGTCGAGGCCGGCATCGCGCAGTTCGTGGGCGAGCAGCCGGAACGTGGCCCCATTGGTGGTGATCGAGAGGTCGGGCTTGCGGCCTGCGAGCGGGGAGTTCGACGTGGTCGGCACCCGCAGGTGGGCGAGCTTGGCCACCAGCACCGACAGGTGGGCGCGCACCGTGGGTTCGCCACCGGTGAGGCGCAGACCGTCGACCTCGAAGCGTTCCACGAACAGGCGGGCGAGCCGCTCGAACTCCTCGAACGTGAGCACCTCGCTGCGCGGCACCCACGTCATGCCTTCTTCGGGCATGCAGTACGTGCAACGGAAGTTGCACCGGTCGGTGACCGAGATGCGCAGGTCGCGGATCGTGCGTCCGAAGGAGTCGACGAGATCCATCGCGTCAGACTACCGACAACAGGATCACCGGGACAGAGCCGAACTCGAGCACGCCGTCACCGTCGGCGACGACGGCGAAGCCATCAGCCGTCGCGGTGGCGGCGAGTTGATGGCTGCCCTGACCGCCGACAGAACGAACGTGGACCCGACCATCGGCACCGAATCCGCCGCGCACACGCACGTAGTGGGTCTTGCCGTCCGGCCGACGACGAAGCGCCTCGTCGGCGATCGCAAGGGCGATCGGCCGGTCGATCAGTCGATGGCCCATCATCTGCCGAAGCGCAGGGCGCGCGAACAACTCGAAGCTGACCAGCGAGCTCACAGGATTGCCTGGCAGCCCGAACACCGGCACCTTGCGACCGTCGGATGCGGAGAGGAGCCCGAATGCGAACGGCTTGGCCGGTTTGATCGCGATCTGCATCCACCGCATGTCGGCGATGCGCGACAACACCGCCTTCACCACGTCGTAGTCGCCCATGCTCACCCCCCCGCTGGTGACGATCGCATCGCAGGTATCTGCCGCCCTCCGCAACGTGGCTTCGAGCGCCGCTTCGTCGTCACGGACGATGCCGTGATCGACGACATCGCAGCCGGCCTCGCGCACCATGCCGAGCAGCATCGTCTTGTTGCTCTCACGGATCTGACCGGGCAGCAGTGGAGACCCGTCGTCGATCAACTCGTCGCCCGTGGACAGCACCGCGACCGACGCCCGACGAACGGCCGCAACTTCTCGCGCATTGACGCTCGCGAGCACGCCGGCGACCGCCGGGGTGATGACATCACCCGGCTGGAACAGCGCCGTGCCTCGGCGCACATCGTCGCCCGCGCCACGCACGGCAGCGCCCGGTTCGACGGATGTGCGGATCCGCACCCGGGCACCACCGTCGAGCCGTTCGGTGTCTTCGACCATCACGGCGGCATCGGCGCCCGCCGGCATCGGTGCGCCTGTCATGATCCGGATCGCCTGACCGGCGGCGACGGTCTTCGAGCTGGCCGCGCCAGCCGCAACCTCGTCGATCACCTCGAGCTCGACCGGCGCATCGCCCACGTCAGCAGCCCGCACCGCGTAGCCGTCGACCGCTGAGTTCTCGAACGGCGGGACGTCCTCGCCGGCGACGATCGGCTGGGCGAGCACCAACCAGGTGGCGGCTCCGAGCGCCACGGTGTGGGGTGGCAACGATGCGCACCGATCGAGTACGTACTGGCGGGCCTCGCTCTCGTGGATCACTCCGAGCACGGTAGCGAACATCCCGGCAGACTGTGCCGGTGAGCACCTACACGTCGTTCTCGTCCGACGGTCACAATGCCCGTTGGAGCACGTGGGACGGCGAGCACGACGAGACGCTCACCCTGCTGTGGGAGAACGAGGGCTGGACCGCCTCGGGCACGGTCGGGCGCGAACAGGTGCAATACGTCCTGCGCCTCTCCCCCACGTGGCACGTCCGCCAGTTCATCCTGTTCCGCGATCTCGACGAACCCGACCTGTGGCTCGCGACCGACGGCGGCGGCCGCTGGGGCGAGATGAACGGCGCCCACCGGGTCGAGCTCGACGGCTGTCTCGACGTGGCGCTCGACATCACCCCGTTCACCGCGACGATCCCGATCCGGCGCCTCCCCCTGCACGTGGGCCACACCGCCGACATCACCACCCTGCGGATCGACGTCGAGACACTCGACGTACAGCCCGACCACCAGCGCTACACCCGGCTCGACACGCACCGGTGGTCGTTCACACGTCTCGAATCGGGTGACGTGGTGGAGTTCGATGTCGATGAACACGGCCTTGCGCTCGATCAACCCGGGCGCTTCCGCCGCTCGCTCTGAGTCGGGCCAGCGGCGACCGGATCAGCGGGCTTTCCAGGCGGCCAGCAGGGCGGCGCCATCGGGCAGGTACTTGACCGCCTCCCTGATCGTGACGCCGCTCATCCTGTGGAGGTTCGCCCGCACCCAGGTCGAGACGAACTCGGGATGGCGCCGCCCGGCCTCGCGGGTCACCCAGCCGAGCACCTTGCGGATGAAGAACTCCCGTTCGCCCAGCAACCCGTCGGCATAGTGTTCGAAGCGGTCGAACTCGCGGCCGTCGCGCATCAGGTCGCGCAGGGCAAGCACCGCCGAGCGACGCACCCAGAAGTCGTCGTCGGTGACCCACCGATCGAGCACGTCGAATCCCGTCGGATCCGCGGCGACGATCCGGCCGACGCCCTGCGCCGCGAGCCCATCGACCAATGCCCAGGTGCCGCACTGGCGAAGCAGACCCTCCATCCAGCCCAGGTCGTCGACACTCCAGGTCTTCGGCGAGGAGAGCACGAGCTCGACACCGAGCAGGCGTCGCTCGTACACGTCGTTGTGCCACAGCTCGTCGATGAGCCCCACGAGTTCGTCGTGGCCCGGCCTCGAGAGCCGGAGGTACGTCTTGGCGACGTGGCGCACCTTCGGGACGGCGGTGCCGAAGTGCGTGTACTGACTCTTGAGGTAGGCGCGCTCGGACACCGCTCGCTCGGGTGAGCCGAGCGCGCGCAGCTCGTCGGTCAGCCGCTCGGCGATCGCCGCCGACGACGCCCCGTTCAGAGCTGGGTCGGGAGCCATTCGCGGAGCTGCGGGCCGATCTTCGGATCCTTCAGCCCGATCTCGATCACCGCCGACAACCAGCCGAACGGGTTCCCGGTGTCGTAGCGGAGCACGTCGCGGACCACGCCGTGGAACGGGCTGCGAGCAGCCTGTGCCTTGAGCGCATCGGTGAGCTGGATCTCGCCCCCGGAGCCGGGTTGCACCAGAGCGATCTCGTCGAACACGTCGGGCGTGAGTACATACCGGCCGATGATGATCAAGTTGCTCGGAGCGTCGGCGGGCTTGGGCTTTTCGACCATCGACCGGATCGCGATGACACCGGCGGCATCGAGCTCGCCCGCCGGGTCGATCACCCCGTACGACCCGACCTGCTCGTGCGGTACCTCCTTCAGCCCGACGACGCTGCCACCGGTCGACTCGCACAGGCGGGCCATCTGGTCGAGCAGCGACGAGTCGCCCATCAGTTCGTCGGGGAGCAACACGGCGAACGGCTCGTCACCGACCGCTTCACGTGCGCACCCGACTGCGTGCCCCAGCCCGAGCGCCTGGTCCTGGTAGGCGAAGCTCACCTTGACGTCGCGACCGATCGACTCGAGCCGGTCGGCCATCTGGTCTCGACCCGACGACCGCAGTTTGGCGATCACCTCGGGTTGGGGTTGGAAGTAGGCCTCGATCGCCGGCTTCGCGTGGCTGGTGACGATCACCATGTGGTCGACACCGGCGCCCACCGCCTCGTCGATGATGAGCTGCAAGGCGGGGGTGTCGATGATCGGAAGGAGTTCCTTCGGCACCGCCTTGGTGGCCGGGAGGAAGCGGGTGCCCATCCCCGCGGCAGGGACGACAGCTGTGTGGACGCGCATGGGGACGATCCTAGGAAGTGCTCGCCGCAGTCGAGGGCGATACCATTAGCACTCGCGCAGCTCGACTGCCAACCACCTGCTCATCTGTCAGTGTTCGGAGCAACGATGCCCACCTACGTCTACAAGTTCATCGAGACCGGCGAGACGATCGAGGTCCAGCAGGCCTTCACCGATGCCTCCCTGACCGAGGCTGCTCACCCGGCGACGGGTGCGGTCATGGCGGTGCGAAAGGTGTTCACGCCGGTGGGCGTCACCTTCAAGGGTGGTGGGTTCTACAAGACCGACAGCCGCGGTGGATCGTCGAAGTCGTCCGGCAGCTCGGCGACGTCGACGAACGGTGCTGACACCTCGACCGGGGCGTCGAGCACCCCGAGCTCCACCACGCCCACCTCCGACTCGGCCTCTTCGTCGTCCTCGGGTTCGTCGTCGTCGGGTTCGTCGTCGTCGGGTTCGTCGTCGTCGTCGACGTCGACGCCCTCGTCACCAGCGCCCTCCGCACCCGCGTCCTGACGCTTGCATCGGCGGCACCCTCTGGTGCCGCCAGACCGACGGACGTGGTCGCCTCGACCGATAGCGTCCCGCACACCCGATCGCGTCCCCGCGAGGAACCGTGCCAGACCTCGGTACGGCCGTGAAGGGGGTTGCCGTGTTGGGTGCTCATGTTCGTTCGTTCCTGGCTCGTCACCGTTGGGTGCACGGGATGCTCGTCGGCTCGATCGCTCTCACGACGGCCGCGATCCTGGCGACGCAATCCGCAGCCCTCGAACGACAACGTCGGTCCTGGGGCGACAGCCGCACCGTCTGGGTGGCCGCAGATGATCTCGCTCCCGGTGACCCGATCGTCGCCCGCGCCGTCACGGCACCGCTGGCGCTCGTGGCGCCGACCGCGATCGTCGACGACCCGGTCGGCTCGATCGCCCGCCGACGTCGAGGGGTCGGCGAGATGCTCGTCCGCGACGACGTCGTCGGGACCGACGACATCGCTCCGCCGGGTTGGCGACGGGTCGCAGTCGCGGCCGACGACACGACGCTGGCGGTCGTCCCGGGCGAGCACGTCGACGTCACCGCGTCCGGCACGGTGTTGACCCGCGATGGCGTGGTGGTCGCCGTCGGCGCCGCGTCCGTGACGGTCGCTGTGCCGGCGGCTGCGGCTCCGGCGGTGGCTGCAGCAGCGCTCGAGGGCCTGGCCGTCCTCGCCGCCCACACCTGAGCGGGGCCCATGTCGACCATGTCCTCCGCCGACGTTCAGGTCAACCGAAGGAGCCCAACGGCGCGTTCAATGGATCGAGGTACCGGGCAGCACCCGTGGACTCCATGGGCGCGGCTCGTCCCAGTGATGGCCCACGCACACAGCCGAGGCGAGCCCTGCCAAGAACGCTTGCGGGCCGTCGAAGTCGGGCATCTCCACATACGCCGCGCCGAGCGCCAACGGCACATGGGCGTCGCTGCCGGCGCCCGCCAGCAGACCATGCATGGTCGCATACTCACTCGCGCGTCGGTTCAAGCTCGCCAGCGAGGTCTTCGCGTTCACCACCTCGATCGCGTCGACGAGCCCCTCGGCCACCAGGGCATCGAGCGACCCCTGAGCGAGGTTCCGACGCATCGGATCGAACGGATGAGGGATGTACACCACACCACCCTGATCGCGGATCAAGCGCGCCGCCTCGGCAGGCGGCACCCCGACCGGCACCCGCTCCACGAGGAACAGCCCGATGATCTCGCCTGCGTGGGTGCGCAGTTCCTCGCCGACGACCACTCGGCACGGCAGACAATCGGCCAACTGCTGGGCACCTGTGATCGCATTGTGATCGGTGATGCACAAGACGTCGATGCCGCTTTCGATCACCGCCCGTTCGAGCTCGTCGGGCGTGGTCGTGCTGTCACCGCTCCACATGGTGTGGGAGTGCAGATCGACCCGCACCCATCCCGGCGCCACGTCTGTGGCCAGGTGGGGATGGCGGGCAATCGCGGCCGGATGTGGTCGTGGCACGCCGCGAGGGTACACATCGCCGCGTGGACGTTGCGGACGACCGCGCGATGAAGACGCCATGATGATGAGATGAGATGGAGCCGGCGAACGCATCTGATGCTGGTCACCGGCGGGTCCGGATTCCTCGGCCGCCACCTGCTGGGCAGTGACGCCACACGGGACTGGGAGGTGGTGGCGCCACCGTCGCGCACGCTCGATGTGACGAAGGCCGAACTGGTGGCCGAGACGATCCGCGACTGGAAGCCCACCGCCGTCGTGCACCTCGCCTACCGTCGCGACGACGCTCGAGTCATCGTCCAGGGCAGCGCCAACGTCGCCCGAGCTGCAGCAGCGATCGGAGCACATCTCGTCCACCTCTCGACCGACGTGGTGTTCGGGGGTCGACCGCAGCCGTACCTCGAGGCCGACACCGTGTCGCCGATCACCGACTACGGCACGTGGAAGGCCGACGCGGAACAGCGCGTGATCGCCGCGCATCCGGGCGCCGCGCTCGTGCGAACGTCGTTGATCTACGGAACCGATGTGATGGCGCCCGTCCAGCGCGACGTGGAGCTCGCTCTCGGGGGCCGATCGTCGATGACCTTCTTCACCGACGAGTTCCGCTGCCCGGTGCATGCGACCGATCTCGCCCGTGCCGTGGCGGCGCTCGCCGATCGGCCCGACGTCAACGGACCGATCCACGTCGCCGGAACAGAGGCCATCGACCGGGCATCCTTGGCCCGGCTCGTGGCGCTGTGGATGGGGGCGAGCGCCGAGCAGGTCGCAGGCCTGCGCACCTCGACGATCGCCGGATCCGGGCTCGTCCGCCCTGCGTGTGTGGTGCTCGACACCTCACTGGCGACCTCGCTCGGGCTCGCGTGTCGGCCCGTCAGCGACGTCCTGCAGACGTGACCACGCTCTGACCGCGCTCTCTCACCTGACTCTCACCTGGATCAGATTCGGCGCACACCGTGCTCGTGCACGATGTGTCCGTGAGCAGCCGCCTCGACGCATCGACCGTCTCCCCGTCCGATGCCTCCTCCCCCACCGGGTCGGCTCCTCAGAGCACCGCGACCGGGCGTCACCTCCTCCCGCCGGCGCACCGGTCGCGGGTGCTCGACACCGACATCGCCTGGGGCATCGGCGCATCTGTGGCGCTGGTGATCGGCATCTGGTCGACGCACGGTGGTCTCGCTCAGTTCACCGAGGGCACGACGGGCATCGCCACCGGCATCACCCAGCTCACCGGTCTCGGCGCTTCGGCGGTCGGTCTGGTCTGCTTGCTCTTCACCGCTCGCCCGGCGATCCTGGAACGCCGCTACGGGCTCGACCGCCTGTTCAACTGGCACCGCATCCTGGGCGAGTCGCTGGCCGTGCTGGTCGGCGCCCACGTGGCGGCAGCGCTCGTCGAATGGCAGGCGGGAGGCACGTGGGGCGATGCCGTCTCCGACCTCACCGGTCGCGTGCCGTACATGGCGGGCGCCACCATCGGGGCACTCATCATCGGCATCGTCACCGTCACGTCGCTGCGCAGCATTCGAGCTCGCTTGTCGTACGAAACCTGGTACTTCCTGCACCTCACCGCCTACCTGGGGTTCGCTCTGTCGTTCGGTCATCAGATCGTCGTCGGCACCGACTTCGCCGACGACGGCATCGCCCGATCGCTGTGGATCGGTCTGCACGTCGCCGTGGCGATCGCCCTGGTCTGGGGTCGTTGGGGTCGTGTCCTGCGTTCGGTGATCCGCCCGCTCCGAGTCAGCTCGGTCGACCGGGTCGCCCCTGGCATCGTCACGCTCCGACTCAGCGGCCGCCGTCTGCGCTCGATGCGCGGCTCGGCAGGTCAGTTCTGCTTCCTGCGTGCCCTCACCGCCGACGGGTGGTGGCGTTCCAACCCGTTCTCGCTGTCGGAGGCGCCGGGACACGACGGGTTGCGGTTCACGATCAAGGACCGCGGCGACGCGTCGCAGATGTTGGCATCGCTGTCGGTGGGCACCCGCGTGGCGGTCGACGGCCCGTACGGGGTGTGCACACCCGAGATCACGCACGGTCGCAAGGTGCTCTTCGTCGTGCCCGACCTCGAGCAACGAGTCGCTGTGCTGTGCGGCCCCGACCGCCTCCTGTCGGCAGCTCGCACCGGCCTGCGCGCTGCGGGGATGAACTCATCCGACCTGCACTTCGAACACTCCTGGTGGTGATGCCGCGATGAACGACCGACATCTCTCCAGACGTCCTCGCCCGAGCCTCGCTCGTCGGGCTCTGCCAGCCATCGTGCTCACGTCGGCCAGCGGATTCCTGCTGAGCGCGCTCGACCACCCCTCCACCGTCGTCGACGCAGGCAACCAGGACGCGGCCAACACCGCCGGATCCGCAGCCGGCGTCTCGATCATCCCGTCCACACCGTCCGCACCGGCCACGCCGGCCACACCGGCCACGATCCCCGTCGCGTCCGACACCGCGAGCTCCAAGTCCGCCGACGCACCGCTCATCGCCGACCCGACGAAGCGACGAACCGTCGTCACCGGCATCACCGTCGCGGGCGGCGCCGTGGCCACCTCGGGAACCGCCGAGCGCGGCCACCACCTCTGGGATGCGGCTGGCGCCGACGCGAACATCTGGGCATCGGTGACCGTGATCGGCCCGTCGCTCACCTGGGCCGATGCATTCGCCACCACTGCATGCGCAATGGGCGCCGGCGGGCTCGACTGGGTGAACCAGTTCGAGGCCTACCGGGCCTTCGCGGTGACCCACGACGGCGAACTGGTGAACACCTGCGCGGCCTGATCGGTGGCCTCACGCACCCGACATGGTCATGTCGCTGATCACAAGGCTGACGCCGGCTGCCCTCATGGGCAGCCAGTCGATGTCGCCACCCACCTCGACCAGGTCGAGCAGCATGCGCTGCAACGTGGAGGCGATCGTGAACTCACGGACCGGGGCACCGATCTGGCCGTTGGAGATCATCAGCCCTGACGCTCCGGTGGAGAAATCGCCGCTGATCGGATTGACCCCGCTGTGCAAGCCCGACACCTGTTGCACCAGCACGCCGTCGCTCACATCGGCCACCAGCTCTGCCTGCGATCGCGCGCCCGGTTGCACCTGCAGCGCCAGACAGCCGACACCCGGCGTGCCCTTGAATCCGCCGCGCACGGCGTTGCCGGTGCTGACGGTGTGAGCGCGCCGGGCGCTGTAGCTGTTGTGCACGAAGCCGCGCAGCACGCCACCGTCGACGAGCACGTTGCGGCGCGCTGCGAGACCCTCTCCGTCGAGCTCGGTCGCGGTGTACGCCAAGGGGTTCGTCGGGTCGTCGACAAGGGTGAACAGCGGGCTGGCGACCGACTCGCCCATCCGGTCCTTGAACAGGCTTCGGCCCTTGATGACGGCTTCACCGTTCAGCGTGCTGGAGATGATGCCGAGGAACTGCGCAGTGACATAGGGATCGAGCACCACCGTGAGCCGCCGGCTCGACGGCTTGGTCGCGCCGAGCAATCGGGTGGCGCGATCGGCAGCCTCCTTGGCTGCCTTGGAGAGGTCGAACTCGTCGGGCGAACGACCGACGCTGAAACCGAACCCGGTCTGGGTCTCGTCGCCGTCGTCAGCGAGGGTGCTGACACTCACGTAGCAACCGTTCTCTCGACCCGAGCGACGAATGCCACTCGTGGTCGCGACGGCGTTCTCGGCGGCAACATCGCTGTAGTTCGCGTCGTCGATGCGCACCCGGGCGTCCGCCGCCAGGGCAAGCCGCTCGAGCTCCTTGGTGAGCTCGATCTTGCGGTCGGTGGTGTACTCGGCGAGCACGTCGCTCCAGAGCTCCTGGCGAACCACGTCGACACCATCGGGTTCGGCGAGTCCGGCCCACTCGTCGGGCGTCCCGAACTCGACGTTGTCGCGCGCCTCGGCCAACACGTCGGCGATCGCCTGCTGATCGAGGGTGCCCGCATACGCAAAGCCCGTTCGCCCGTCGCGGATGACGCGGATGCCGATGCCCTCGCTCTGCGCGCTGACGAAGTGCTCGATCTGGCCCTCGTACACACGGATGTCGGTCTCGCTGTCGCGAGACACGTAGGCCTCGAGCTGTTCGCCCGGCTTCGCCTGGCCGATCACCGCGTCGGCGATCTTCTGCAGGGTGCTCTCGAACTCGCTCACGCCGCGGTGCCACCGATCGTCATCGACTTCACCCGGAGCGTCGGCTGGCCGTCGCCGACCGGCACGCCTTGGCCGTCCTTGCCACAGGTGCCCGGATTGCCCATCGCGAAGTCGTTGCCGAGCAGGTCGATGTCGCGCAGGACCTGCGGGCCGTTGCCGATGAGGTTTCCCTCGCGGAGCGGCTCGGTGATCTCGCCGTTCTCGATCAAGTACGCCTCGGTCATGCCGAACACGAAGTCGCCGGTGGCGGTGTTCACGCTGCCACCGCCGAGCTTGGCGACGTACACGCCATGGTCGGTGGCGCGCACGATGTCATCGGGTTCTTCGGTGCCGTTCAGCACGTAGGTGTTGGTCATCCGCACCATCGGAAGATGCATGTAGCTCTGCCGGCGGCCATTGCCGCTCTGGGCTCGGTTCTCCTTGCGCGCCCGCAGGTAGTCCCACATGTAGTCGGTGAGCACGCCGTCCCGGATGAGCACGTTGTACTGGCTGGGATGGCCTTCGTCGTCGATGCCTATCGCACCCCATTCGGTGCTCATCGTGCCGTCGTCGACCAACGTGACGAGCGGCGAGGCGACGAGCTCGCCCGCCTTGCCTCGATACACGCTGGCTCCCTTGGCGACGAGGTCGGCCTCGAGACCGTGGCCGCAGGCTTCGTGGAACAGCACGCCGCCACTGCCGCGCTTGATGACCACCGGCACGGCGCCACTGGGGGCGGGACGAGCGCTGAGCTTGGTGATCGCCATCCGGGCGGCGTCTCGGGCCAGCTCTTCGACATCGACCGTGTCGAACATCTCGAATCCGACGGTCTGGCCGGCACTCTGGAACCCTGTCTGCATGCCGGCGTCGCCGGTCGCGACCACGCTCATCCGCACGAGGCAACGCACCTGTTCGTCTTCGGCGAGCACGCCATCGGTGTTGGCGACGAGGATCCTGCGGCGACTGTCGCCGTACCCTGCCGAGACCTGGACGATCGATGCGCCGGCCGACCGAGCAGCCTCGTCGATGCGTCGGAGCATCTCGACCTTCATCGCCTTGGGCACTTCGTCGGGAGGTCGTTCCACCGTGTTGACGTTCGTGCCGGCCCGGCGGGTCAGCGCGATCTCGCGCACGCCTCCGCCGCCCTGGCTGGCCGCGGCGGCCGCCGACGATGCGGCCGCGAACAGGCCCGCCTCGCTGAGGTCGGCGGTGTGGGCGAACCCGGTGGTGTCGCCCTTGACGACGCGAATGCCTGCGCCGCGGTCGCGACCACTCGTCACCTGTTCGATCCGGCCGTCGTCGAGACCCGCCGAGGTGGACCGCTTGTCTTCCACGAACACCTCGGCGAAGTCGGCACCACCCGTCACTGCAGCGCCGAGCACCTTGGTCAGCACGTCTTGGTCGATCATCTTCGGGAGCATACCGATCGTTGCCGGCAGCTCACCGGGTTCCCCGAGCACGACGGCGGGTCCTAAGGTGACCACCTGTGAACATCGAGGTGGGGCTTCGCGGCGAGGCAACGATGGTGGTGACCGAGGCGGACACGGCTCGCGCGCTTCGTTCGGGCACGGTGGAGGTGCTCGGGACGCCCCGGCTGATCGCTCTGTGTGAGGAGGCGACGTGTGCGGCGCTGTCCGGTCGCCTCGCCGAGGGCCACACCACGGTCGGGATGCGCGTCCAGATCGACCATCTCCAACCCACCTCCATCGGCACCGAGGTGACCGCCGAGGCAACCCTCGAGAGAATCGACGGGCGGCGCCTCATGTTCAACGTCTCGGCGTCCGATACCAGAGGGTTGGTGGCCGTCGGCAAGGTCACCCGGGTTCTGGTGGAGGTCGACCGATTTCACAGCAAAGCGCACTGAGCCGTGGCAGAGGCCGTCGCCTGCTGGCGGCACCCCTCGTCCTCGGCGTGTCACTCCTCGGCGCCGGATGTGCAGCCGGAGAAGCGATCGAGGAAACGGTCGGCAGTGTGACCGACCAGGTGCAGCAGGGCATCGAAGCCGTCCCCGTCGCCAACGAGACCATCTGCGACATCGAGCGCACGACGATGATGACCGCGTTCGACGCCTTCGAGGCATTGACAGGCGCCGCGCCGACGAGCGAGAAGGATCTGGTCGCGCAGGGCATCTTGCGGGCCGAGGTGCCCTCCTACGATCTCGACGCCACGGGCGCAATCGTGCCGGCCCCGGGCTCGTCGTGCACCTGAACCAGACGCCGAAGCGTCCGGTCACCCGACCGGTCGACTGACCGGCCCGGTCGTTCAGGCAAGGTTGGACGACCGCGGGTAGACGTCGCTCGGATCGGTGACGATGTTCACCAGGTACGGCACGCCCGATGCGAATGCCCGGTCGAGCGCGGGGCCGATCTGGGCGGGATCGGTCACCAGCTCGCCACCACCGCCGAGCGCCGTGACGACCTGGTCGTAACGGCACCCCGGTTGGAGATCGCACGCCATGTCCCAGCCGTAGATCGCCTGCATCGGGTGCTTCTCCAGACCCCACATGCCGTTGTTGCCGACCACCATCACCGCGGGCAGGTTGTGACGGACGAGCGTGTCGACGTCCATCAGACTGAAGCCGGCGGCGCCGTCACCCAGTAACAGCACGACCTGGCTGTCGGGTCGGGCGACGCGAGCGGCGACGGTGTAGCCGAGCCCGTTGCCGAGGCAACCGTACGGACCGGTGTCGAGCCAGCAGCCGGGCTGTTGCACCTCCACGAACTTGCCGGCGTAGGAGGCGAAGTCGCCGCCGTCGCAGATCACCACGGCGTCGTCGGCCAGGCGCTTGCCGATCTCGCCGTAGATGCGACTGGGTTTGATCGGCGCACTGTCGATCGACAGCAGGTCTGCATCCGACGCTCGGCCAGCCTCCTCCGCAGCGCGCAGCTCGGTGATCCAGTCCTCGTGGTCGACCCGGCCGCCCGAGAAGTTGGCGAGCGCGCGCAGCACCAGCACGCTGTCGCCCGACACGGTCGGCACACTGACGTGCGCAGCGCGCTGGGCCACGCTGTCGACCACATGGGCAACCTGCGCTGCGCCGAATCGACCGAAGCCCAGGCGGAAGTCGAGCGGGGTGCCCAGCACCACCACGAGATCGGCTCGCTTTTTCAGCAGGCCGCGCGTGCGCAGAAAGGCCAGCTCGTGTCGCGCCGGCAGCGTGCCCCGCCCGAGGCCATTGAAGAAACACGGGACTCGCAAGTGCTCGACCGCAGCCTTCAACTCCTCCCACGCGCCGTCCCAGTACACGTCGCTTCCGACGATGAACGCCGGCCGCTCGGCGTTCGCGATCAGGTTCGCCAACGTCGCCACTTCGTCGTCGTCGGGCGCCGCGCCCTTGCCGATGCATTCCTCGACGGCCGGCAGCTCGCCGCTGGCGGCGCCGAACACATCGAGCGGGAAGTCGAGGAAGGTCGGCCCGCGATGCGGGCTCATGCTCAACGTCGCCGCGGCGTGCACGGCGGCGGCCGCCTGATTCGCGTCCTTCACCGTGGCAGCCGACTTCGTGATCGACTGCACCACGGGGACGTGATCCATCTCCTGCAGCGAACCGGAGCCCCACCGACCCTGAGGGGCCCGGCCACCCATCACCACGACGGGCGATCCGTTGAACCACGCGCTTGTGATCGCCGACACTCCGTTGGTGATGCCGGGGCCGGCCGTCAGCGCAGCGAAACCGGGCCGACGGGTGAGCTTCGCGTAGGCCTCGGCTGCGAAGGTCGCCGTCTGCTCGTGTCGCGTGTCGACCACCCTCATCCCCTGGTCGCGAGCGGCGTCGTAGAGCGGCCAGATGTGACCGCCGTTCAACGTGAACATCACATCGGTGCCGAACTGCAGCATCGCTGCGACAGCCTGTTGGCCTGCGTGTCCCTCGATCATTCTCCCCATGCCCGACAGCATCGCGCAGCGTGCGTCCCCTATCCGCCCTGGCCGAGCGTTCCGGCCCAGCGAAGCGGCTCCTGTCGCCGCCCCGGCTGTCGCTTCGTCCGCGGCGCCGTGTGGGCCCACACACCGTGTGAGACTCGGCCATGGACGACTCCACCCTCGACTTCCTGATCTCGCTCGAGACCGACGTCTGGGACGCGCTCGTGCGCGGCGACGCCGCCGCTGACCGGGCGCTCCTTGCGCCCGACTTCCTCGGCGTGTACCCGACGGGCTTCGCCGGCCGCGACGACCACGCCGACCAACTCGAGTCCGGACCCTCTGTCGACACGTACACCATCACCGACGCTCGCGTGGTCGAGGTCGCGGTCGACACGAAGCTGCTCAGCTACCGCGCCGACTACCGACGACCTGGTGCCATGCCCGGCCCGATGGCATCGATGTACGTCAGTTCGCTGTGGACGATGCGCGGCGACCGATGGGTGAACGTCTTCAGCCAGGACACGCCGGTCGGCTGACCGGTGACTCGTGCCGAATCAGGGAGCAGCGACGATCCAGCCTCGCCGCTGGAGCTCGGCCGCGAGTTGCTCGGTGGGGAGCTTGCGCACGGCCTCGTCGATCGCGACCGCAATCGCAGGCTCGGCGACCGGGACCGCGATCTGGTCGACCTCGTCCTGCAGCTGCTGGATGAAGGCATCGGCCTCGTCCCGACTGAACTTCCCGCCGGCCTGGCGCTGGGTGAACCCCAGCGGGCCGCGCGCATCACGGAAGTCGGTGTGGCCGACGTCGTTCAGCAGCGACAGCAGTTCGTTCACCTGCTTGGCGGTAGCGGGCGGACCGGAGACTTGACCAAAGGACATACCCCGATCGTACACACGTTCGCCCGCCGCACGCACCCACACCCCGCGAATCGTGAGGTGGCTGGGGTCAGAAGCTGTGGTAGCCGCCATCGATGGTGATCACGTCGCCGGTGTGATAGCCGCTGGCGGCGCTGGCCAGATAGACGGCCAGGGCGCTGAAGTCGGCAGGCTTGCCCCACCGCCGCATCGGCACCCGCGGCAGCACGTTGTCGACGAACTTGTCCCACCCGAAAGCGCCCGCGGTCATGTCGCTCTCGATCCAGCCGGGCAGGATCGCATTGCAGCGGATCCCGTGCCGTGCGTGTTCGACGGCGATGCCCTTCATCATCGAGATCACTGCGCCCTTCGAGCCTCCGTAGTGCTGGCCCTTCTGCTGGCCGAAGTACGCCGAGCCCGACGTGGTCAGAACCACCGAACCGCCATCTCCCTGGGCCACCATCTGCTTCACGGCCTCTTGTGCGGTGTAGAACGCTCCGTCGAGGTTGACCCGCAACACGCGGTGCCACTCCTCGTCCGTCATGCCCACGAAGCTCGGTGCGCGGCCGCCCACGCCCGCGTTCACGAAACACGAGTCGAGACGGCCGAACGCCGCGACCGTGGCAGCCATCGACTCGATCACGGCCGACTGATCACCCACGTCGCAGACGAGGTCGAGGACGCGACCTCCGTGCGTCCGCAACGTTTCCGCTGCTGCCGTGTTCTTGGTGGGGTTGGTGCCCCAGATCACCACGGTCGCACCGTGAGCCGCAAGACCCTCGGCCATGCCGAGACCGATGCCTCCGTTGCCTCCGGTGACCAGGGCGACGTGTCCGGTGAGATCGAAGAGACGTGTGGTGATCGGCACAGTCCGAACGTACCGGCCTGCCGCATCGCCCTCGGCACCGGGGGATAACGTGATCCCCGCCATGGCTCTCTCCGACATCCGCGAACCTGCCGATCTGCGGAAGCTCGGCTACCCCGACGTCTACGAACTGGCCGGCGAGATCCGCGACTTCGTCGTCCAGGCGGTCGCCGAGAATGCGGGCCATCTCGGAAGCAACCTCGGCGTGGTCGAGCTCACACTCGCTCTGCATCGGGTGTTCGACTCCCCCACCGACGCGATCCTCTGGGATACGGGCCACCAGGCCTACGTCCACAAGATCGTCACCGGTCGACAGGCAGGATTCGAGACCCTCCGACAGGCCAACGGTCTGTCGGGGTACCCGAACCGCGAGGAGAGCAACCACGACATCATCGAGAACAGCCACGCGAGCACGGTCCTCTCGTATGCGTACGGCCTCGCCGTGGCGCGCGATGCCGGCACCGATCCGCACCGCCACATCGTGGCGGTCATCGGCGACGGGGCGATGACCGGTGGCATGGCGTACGAAGCGCTGAACAACCTGGGCCACTCGGGCCAGCGAGTGATCATCGTGCTGAACGACAACGGACGTTCGTACGCCCCGACCATCTCGAATCTCACCGCGACGATGCCGACGCCGATCGAGTTGGCGATGGCCGACCATCCGAGCCTGCCGTCTCGGGTGACCGACAAGCTCGCCCATGCCCTCACCAGCATCCGTCTCAACCCGGTGTACGTCCGTCGCCAGCGTCGCCTCGAGCAGTTCCTCCAGAACCTTCCGTACGTCGGCCCCCAGGCCGAAAAGGGCGTGGAAGCGTTCAAGGCCGCCGTGCGCGAGTTCTTGCAGCCTCCGTCGTTCTTCGAAGCGCTCGGCGTTCGTTACGTCGGCCCCGTCGACGGCCACTCCTTGGAGGACCTCGAGGTCAGCTTGCGCAATGCGGTCGAACTGTCTGCCGAGGGTCCGATCGTGGTGCACGTGCTCACCCAGAAAGGCCGCGGCTACCCGCCGGCGGAAGACGACGACGAAAAGAACCTGCACGACGCACCGGTGTTCGATCCTGCGATCGGGCCTCCGCCGGCCATGCCCACGGGCTACACCCAGGCCTTCGCCGACGCGATCATCAAAGAAGCCGAAGCCGACACGCGGGTCGTGGCGATCACGGCCGCGATGCCCGGACCCACCGGGCTGCTGCCGTTCCAGGCGCGCTTCCCCGACCGCTTCTTCGACGTCGGCATCGCCGAGCAGCACGCGGTCACCGGCGCGGCCGGGATGGCGATGGGCGGTCTGCGCCCGTTCGTCGCGATCTACTCCACGTTCCTCAATCGGGCATGGGACCAAGTGGTCTACGACGTGGCGATGCACCGGCTCCCGGTCGTGTTCTGCCTGGACCGTGCGGGGATCACCGGCCCCGATGGCGCGAGTCATCACGGCGTGTACGACATGGCGATGCTGGCCAAGGTGCCGGGAATGCGTGTGCTCGCGCCCTCCAGCGCCGAGGACCTCCAAGTGATGATGCACGACGCGATCGCGCTGGCCGACGAGGGTCCGGTGGCCATCCGCTATCCGCGCGGTACCGCCGTGCACGTGGGCGAACACGAGGTCGGCGTCGGGATACGCGCCCGCAAGGTGCGCGACGGAAACGGATCGGTCGCGATCCTGGCGATCGGCAAGATGGTCGGCATCGCCGAGAAGGCCGCCACTCGGTTGGCCGAGAGCGGGATCGAGACCACGATCTGGGACGTTCGCTGCTGTGCTCCGCTCGATTCCGACATGATCGCCGACGCGGCCCAGCATCGAGGGGTCGTCACGGTCGAAGACGGCATTCGCGATGGCGGGATCGGCATGACGATCGCCGATCAGGTCCATGCGATCCGATGCGAGACCCCCATGCGAACGCTCGGTATCCCGGCGAAGTTCATCCCGCAGGGTGATGCTGCGAAGATCCTCACCGCGATCGGTCTCGACGCCGACGGCATCGCCGCTGCCGTTCGCGAGTTGCTCTGACCCGGGCGGCAGATCGTTCGGCCGGTCGTCCTGCCGCCGCCCGGTCGGCATGCGTAACCTCGGACCGATGGATGACTCCTCGTACCGCCGACTGCTGATCGATCGGCGCGACCACGGCGTGATGCTGCTGACGCTGTCGAACCCCGGCAAGCTCAACGCCACCGACGCGGTGCTGCACGCCGAGCTGGCTCGCGTGTTCCACGACATCTCCCACGACCCCACGATCGGCGCCGTCGTCGTGACCGGCGAGGGTAAGGCGTTCAGCGCCGGAGGCGACCTCGACTGGATCGCCGAACAGGTGGGCAACCACGCCCGGACCATGAAGGTGATGCGCGAAGCGGGCGACATCGTGCGGACGATGATCGAGTGCGACACCCCGATCATTAGCGCGATCAACGGTGTCGCCGTCGGTGCCGGTCTGGCGGTCGCGTTGATGGCCGACATCTCGATCATCGATCAGGATGCTCGCTTCACCGACGGCCACATCCGTCTCGGCGTCGGCGCGGGCGATCACGCGGTCGCCATCTGGCCGCTGCTCTGCGGGATGGCCAAGGCGAAGTACTACCTGCTCACCGCCGACTTCATCGACGGCCGCGAAGCCGAACGCATCGGACTGGTCAGCAAAGCCGTTGCCGCCGAGGAGGTGCTGCCCCAGGCGCTCGCGATCGCGGAGAGACTGGCGCGTGGGCCCCGGGACGCCACCCGGTACACCAAGCGGGCACTGAACCACTGGCTTCGCCAGGCGCTCCCCAACTTCGAGGCATCGCTCGCCTACGAGATGCTCAACTTCCTCGGCGCCGACGCGGCCGAAGGCCTCGATGCACTCCAGACCAAACGAGCACCGGAGTTCGACCGATGACCCACCCAGCTGGACCCACCGGCGATCACGTCTCCGGCGATCACGTCATCGACGGTCACGACCTGGCCGTCGAACTCGCGTTCGCGTTGAGGCTTGCCACCGCGGCGGATGCTGTCACGTTGCCTCACTACGAGCACCGCAGCTTCACCCTCGACTGGAAGGCCAACCGCACCGAGGTGACCGAAGCGGACCGGGAGAGCGAGCTGACGATCTCCGATCTCGTGGTCGCGCACCGACCGCATCACGGTCTGTACGGCGAAGAGCACGGCGTCGTCGGGGATGCCGACTCTCCATGGCGCTGGATCATCGATCCGATCGATGGCACCTCGAACTTCGTCCGTGGCATCCCCGTGTGGGCGAGCCTGATCGCCCTGACGCACGTCGACCACGGCCCGCTCGTCGGCGTGGTGTCGGCGCCGGCGATGGGTCGGCGTTGGTGGGCAGCGCGCGGCCTGGGCGCTGTGGCAACGACGTTCACCGGTGCCGTCGAGCGGCGATGCCGTGTCTCGACGGTTGCATCCATCGCCGACGCCCAGGTGTCGGTCACGTTCGCGAAGGGATGGGACGACCTCGGTCTCACCGGGGAACTGGTCGCGCTGCAACAGCGCGCCCACCGGGCTCGCGGCTTCGGCGACTTCTGGCAGCACATGCTGGTCGCCGAGGGAGCGATCGACCTCGCCATCGATGCGGTCGGCCTGATGCCCTACGACCTCGCTGCGGTGCAGGTGGTCGTGGAGGAGGCGGGCGGCACGTTCACCGATCGACACGGTGTGCGCACGTTCGAGAGCGACACCGCGATCAGCTCGAACGGCCTCCTGCACGCAGAGATCGCCGGCCTCGACACCTGACCTCGGAGCGCGAGCTCAGCCGATGCGAACCTCACCGGTGTCGCCGTCGACCCAGAGCATCGTGCCGTCGGCCACGCCTGTGATGCCGGGCACCGACAAGACCGCCGGGATGCCCAGCTCGCGCGCCACGATCGCCGCATGGCTCAACATCGCGCCCGAGTCGCACACCACCGCGACGGCACCGAGGAACAGCGGCGTCCACGACGGATCGGTGATCGAACACACCAGCACGTCGCCCGGCTCGAGCCCTCGCGGGTCGCCTGGGTCGTCGACCACCCGTGCCGGTCCCGACGCCAGGCCGCCGCTGACGGCGATGCCCTGCACGACCGAGCCTGTGGTCGGCGCGGGCGCAACGTTGTCGTTGCGCACCTTCCAGGTGGCTGGATCGGGGATACGGCCCTCGAACCAGTCCGGAGGCACACGGGCGTTCAGATGATCCTGGAGCGCCGCTCGCTCGGCGATGATCGTGCCGAACGGGCCGGGCGACGCCACGAAGTCGTTCAACTCGTCAGCGGTGACGCAGAACGCCAGACGGGTGTCGGCCGGCCCTCCACGTTCAGATGCTCGACGCATCAGTTCGTGCAGCACCCGTCGTGCGCCCAGGTTCTCGAGCACCAGGATGTCCTTGGCCCGCTCTCGACCGACGGCTCCAACTCTCGATTGGTCGGCCACCCTCCGAAGCATCCTCCGCAAGGGTCTGGATGTGTTCGCCGCAGCCTCGTCGATCGCCGTCGCCGCATCGTCGGCCAAGCGACGCGAGGCCACCGCCGGGTCGCGATGGGCAGGTGCTCGACGTAGCCGATCCACTGCGGCGTACACGGCAGACGGGTCCATCGACCACGACGGCGACGCCAGTTCGTACTCGTCGTTGCAGCGATGGCCATGGTCGACGAGAAACGCCGCGAATGCCGAGGAGAACGCCGTGTCCTTCGTGCGCTCTGCGATGCCTTCGAGCCCGCCGTCGAACGCCGCCGTCAGAGGAGCTTCGTCTGCGACCATTCGACCGAGCAACCACATCCGCTGGGCGAGGCGGGCCGAGTCGATGTCGCCGGTGCCACTCACGATGCGATTGACCAACGCCTGTTGGTGCGACCGCTCCAGCAGGCGCTGCAACAGACCGAGCGGCACACCCGCGGCCATGCTCGAGCTGAGCAGTCGCCGCATGCTGTCGCCTTGACGCGGCGGAAACGACATCAGCCAGTGGAGCAGTTCCGAGTCCGACGATTCGGTCAGATCGGGCATGGTGGCCAACCACGCCGTCGCATCGGCTCTCGCCGCATCGAGCGGTGACAGGTCGAGTTTCCGCATGAGGCGCACCATGTGGCGCATCACACGGGCGGTCGCTCGAAGGCTCCGATCGCCAGGGCTCCGCACGTATGGAGGGAGCCCGGGAACGTCGCCCATCACCTGTTGATCGACATCGGCGGTCGACATGCCCGGCGACCGAACACCGAAGAGCCGCATCGTCGAGGCGTTCTGGTAGAGATAGCCACCGAAGACGCCGGTGCCGACCGCCGGCCCCTCCATCTCCGCCTGACTCAGCACGCCCATCTCGGCGATCGACTCCAGTTGACCGCGAGCGACCGGAGCACCGATCAAGGTGCCGGTGAGTGCGGTCAACACGTGGGGGAACACTTCACCCACGTTGCCGCGGCTGTACAGCGGGAACCGTGTGCTCGGTTCGTCGTCGGCCACCCAGATCCGTTCGATGCGGCACAGTAACTCCTGTCGCCCGCCGCTGACATCCGTCAGATGACGGATGTGAAGAGTCCCCTGGATCGGGTCGTGCCAGACTTCCCGCGTGCACGACCTGATCATCCGCAACGGGTTCCTCGTCGACGGCAGTGGTGCGCCTGGGCGTCATGCCGATGTCACCGTCGATGACGGCATCATCAGTTCCGTCGACCCCGTCGGTTCGACCGGCCAGGCGCACCATGTCGTCGACGCCGACGGCAGCCTGGTCACGCCCGGCTTCGTCGACATCCACACCCATTACGACGCCCAGGCGAGCTGGGACCCCTACCTCACGCCCTCGAGTTGGCACGGCGTCACCACCGTCGTGATGGGCAACTGTGGGGTGGGATTCGCGCCTGCCTCGCCCGATCGTCACGAATGGCTGATCGCGCTCATGGAGGGCGTGGAGGACATCCCGGGCAGCGCGATGACCGAGGGCATCACCTGGGAGTGGACGACCTATCCCGAGTATCTCGATTCGCTCGCGTCGAGGCAACACGTGATCGACATCGGGTCACAGATCGCCCACGGGCCGTTGCGCGCGTTCGTGATGGGCGAGCGCGGCGCGGCGAACGAGGCGGCGACGGACGCCGACATCGCCGAGATGGCCGTGCAGGTGGAGGCGGCCCTGCGCGCCGGAGCACTCGGGTTCTCCACCAGCCGAACACCGTTGCACCGTTCGAAGGACGGCGAACTGGTCCCTGGCACCAGCGCCGACGCACGCGAGCTCCTCGGCATCGGTGCAGCCATCCGCCGCGCGGGGCACGGCGTGTTCCAGTTCGCCCCCGAGCACGCGATCCTGCCCGTCAGCGAGTGGCCATGGATGCGCCAGCTGGCCGCGCTCACCGGACAACCGGTGAGCGTCAACCTCAACCAGCCCGATCAGGCGCCCGAGGTGTGGCGCGACGTGCTGCGTCTGCTCGACGAGGCACAGGCCGACGGGCTCCCGATCTACGCCCAGGTTGCCGGCCGCACGATCGGCATCCTGTACTGCCTTCACGGCAGTGTGCACCCCCTGCTCTTCCACCACGCCTACGCCGAGATCGCCCATCTTCCGATGCCCGACCGACTCGCCGCCCTCGCGGATCCGGAGCGTCGACGTCGCATCATCCACGACGTACCCGACGAAGCACACGATGGTGGCCTGTTCGCCAAGGTGGTGATCGCCAACCTCGGGCGTATCTGGCCGGTCGCCGACGGCGACATCGACTACGAGCCCACCAGCGACCAGTCGATCGCGGCCATCGCCGCCCGAACGGGCACACCGCCGATGGAACTGGTGCTCGACCAACTGGTGGCCAACGAGGGCAACGGCATGCTGTACGCCCCGTTCTTCAACTACGCGTACGGCGATCTGTCGATGACGTACGAGGCAACTCGCCACCCGCACACACGCATGGGGCTGAGCGATGCCGGTGCCCACTGCGGGGCGATCTGCGACGGCGGAACGCCGACGTTCATGCTCACCCATTGGACCCGCGACCGCACCCGCGGTCCGAAGCTGCCGCTCGAGTACGTCGTGCACCGCCAGACGCTGCAGACCAGTCAGCTGTACGGCCTCGGCGATCGAGGCCTCGTGGCCCCCGGCAAGCGCGCCGACCTCAACGTGATCGACTACGACGGCCTGAGCTTCGGTCCACCGCGCATGGCCTTCGACCTGCCGGCGAACGGTCGCCGTCTGGTGCAGAAGGCGAGCGGCTACCGGGCAACGTTCGTCGCCGGGGTGCAGACGGTGGCCGACGACGAGTTCACCGGCGCCCTCCCCGGCCGCCTCCTCCGCGGCCCCCGCTGAGTTCGGTGAGCAACGCCCGCACCATCTGCGGGTTCGGCTCACGGAACGGTCAGGCGATGGGGGTGGCGCCGAGGATCAGGCAGAACTCGTTGCCCTCGGGATCGGCCATCACCTGGAAGCCGCCCAGCTCGTCCCACACCACATCGCCGATCCGAGTGGCGCCCAGCGCCTCAGCTGCTTCGGTTGCGTCGGCCAGATCGTCGACGTCGACGTCGAGGTGCACACGGTTCTTCACGGTCTTGGGCTCGGGCACCACCTGGAACGACACGGTGATGCCGCGCGGCGGGTGCAGCGCCACCCACTCGTGACTCTGGCGGACCACGTGACCGCCGAGCACCCCGAGCCAGAAGTCGGCCAACCTGGCTGCATCGCGGCAGTCGACCACCACTTCGTCGAGATGACCGATCATGGGTCCACACGCTCGCCGAGCGAGTGTTCCGCCACGCCGAACACGAACCAGTGCTCGAGGTACGGATCGGGGTCTGCCGACCATCGGTACCCACGCACCTCGTCGGCGGTGCGACGGCCGAGGCGGCTGCGGAACAACTCGACGTCGCTCACCTCGACCGACACCGGCGGCAGACCGGCCTCAGCGACCGCGGCGGCGAAGTCGTCGCGCAACGACTCACCGATCCATGCCGCGACGTCGGACGGCACCGCGATCGGCCGACCGAGCGCGGTGAGCAGGTCGCATTCGTGGGTGTGGATGTCGAACACGGCTCTCGCTCGACTCGCCCCCTCGGGCGACGACAGGACCATCTCCACCAAGGGCGCCTTCTCGTGCCAGGCGGTCACCATCTCGGCCACCGTGCGACCCTTGCCACGTTCGACCTGTGCGGCCGTCCATGCTTCCCCGGGTGCGCCCTCCATGTTCCCGCTGGTCGCGTCGTCGACGATGCCCGTCAGGTGGGCCACGACATCGTGGACATCCCACGCCGGTGTGGCCGCCACCCGCAGGTCTCCTACCTCGTCCGCCACCAGCTCGGAGATCCTCAGCCTCGCCGCCCGATATGCCTCGCCCCGATCGACTTTCATGGGGCGAACTGTACGCCTCAGCTGGTTGTGTGCCCGGCCACGACCGGCGGGGAATAGCCTGGGGAGCCAATGACCGAGCAGAACCAGCCTGCGACCCAGGCCATCACGTCGGGTCGCGGGAGCAGTGGCACGTCGCTCGCCCCGGCGCTCTGGGCGTCGACGGTGTGGGCGAGCGACAGCTTGGTCGATGCTGGTCGCCGGGCGACCGGCACGCGTGCGGCCGAGTTCTACAGCCGTTACGGCAATCCGACGGTGCGTTCGTTCGAGGAAGCCGTCGCGACCCTGGAGGGCGCCGAGGATGCGATCGCCTTTGCGTCAGGCATGGGTGCGGTCGCGAGCGTGGTGCTGTCGATGTGCTCGGCAGGCGACCACATCGTGGCCCAGCGGCAGTTGTACGCCGGCACGCTCGCGTTCCTGCAAGGTCCATGCGCCCGCTTCGGCATCGAGACGACCTTGGTCGATGGCCACGTGCCCGGCGCGTTCGCTGCGGCGGTGCGGCCGGGCAGGACCATGCTGGTGTTGGCCGAGACCCCGTCGAACCCTCGGCTCGATCTGATCGATCTGGACGAGCTCGGAGCGCTGCGCGGGCCGGTCACGGTCGTCGACTCCACACTCGCCACACCGCTCGGTCAGCGACCCCTCGACGGGGTCTCGGCCAACACCAGCATGGTCCTGCCCGGCCGCACCGCCGCAGCGAACGCTCCAGGCACGTGGCCATCGACCAAGGTCGTCTCGATGCCGAAGCGGGCGCATGGACCCTGCAGGAACGCGAGCGTG
>JANNQK010000151.1:0-10097 GCA_031400715.1 Actinomycetes bacterium
CCGGTGAGCGTGCACGCAGTCGTCGGCGGGGTGCTGGAACAGGTGCGGGTGGGCAAGCCGGTCGCAGTGGCCGAGACCGAGTACAGGGTGGTGGCCGGCGCGCCGGATGAGACGCCCGCCGTCCACGACACCGCGGTGGTCGCGTCACCCGCGGTTGCTCTGATGGCCTGTGGAGTCGGGGGAGTGCCGGTCACATCGAGGGTGCGGGTGAACGGGATCGACGCGCCGGTGGCGTCGATCGCCAGGAACGACACGGCCGCCGGGCCGGTGGAGGTCGGTGTGCCGCTGATCGCCCCGGAGGCGCTCATCGTGAGACCGGGCGGCAGACCTGTGGCCGAGTACGTGTACGGCGCGGTGCCTCCGCTGACGGCTGGTGCCGTCGCCGAGTAGCTCTGCAGTGTGAACGCTGCGGGCAGGTTCGCGGCCGCGACGGTCAGCGTGGGGCTCGGCTGCCCGAACCGGGTGGGCCCACTGCCACTGATCGCCATCTGATCGGCGACCGCTGCACCGAGGCGGATACCCGTCGTGCTGGCGAGGTCGAGTCGAGCGCGCGGCACGTAGACCGCACCCGCGAGGTCGTCGACCGTGCCGCCGCTGGCGATCCGCACCGGTTGGGCTCCTGCCGACCACAGCAACAACCCGGCGTAGTCGCCTGACGTCGCCGGAGTCAGCGACACGGTCGACGTCTCCGAGATCGTGACCCCGCCGTCGACGACGTACCACAGCACACCGGAGCCCGTCACCGTCGCACCGCCGTCGACGGTCAGTCCGTCGCAGAAGACGTGGCGCCCAGGCTCGAACTCCACGGACGTCGAGATCGTGACCGGCGATGAGTACAGCGTCACGGAGTCGGGTCCACCGCTCGACCCCAGCTTCGGGGCGGAGCTCCGGTCGCACACCGCGGGTGGGGCTGTGTCGGCGAACGGGTTGTTCGTCCGAGTCAGCAACGAGGTGGTGCCGGTGGCGCGCAGCAGGGTGAGATCGCCGCGGACGGGCGAGGCCCCACACGACGTGTTGACGATCGCTCCGCCGAGCACATGGGTTGCGCCGGACCCATCGAGCGACAGCGCGGGACACGACATGGTGCCGATCGCGAGCAACGGCACCTCGGCCGAGTTGATCGACGTCGGCGCGCCCTGCGCTTCCGGTCGCAGGCTGGCGCTCAAGGTGACGTCGAAGGGTGCGCGGCTGTCTCCGCCGGCGAGCGCGAGCGTCACCTCATCGGGGATGCCGGCGCAGTCCTCGGAGGAGTCGCAGCTGACGTTCGCGGATGTCACTCGCCGACCCAGCACCGCCGACGTCGTGTCCGGGCCTTCGCACGCTCGGCGGACGAACGAACCGTCGGGCGACAGCCCGTAGGTGACGACCACCCGGTCCGCCGTCGAGACCGAACGCTCGATCCATGCGAAACGGACGACGAGCGCGCCAGCCTGTTCACAGCCGGCCCACCCCGCTGCGTCGGCCACGGTGGACACGCCCACGTCGGCGGCCTCGCGGGCGGTGCCGGGATCGGTGCCACCGGCGGCTTGGGCATCGACGGCGAGGAACGTCGAGATCAGCTGCGTGTCGATCGAGCTCGCCACCGTCGACGATGTCGAATCGGCAGCGTTCAGACTCGTCATCAACGCCGCGACCAGCACGCCGCCGATGATCGAGCTGAGCACGATCGCCATCATCAGTTCGACGAGCGTGAACCCGGCGTCCACCCGGGGAGCCATCCCGGGACGCGCCTCGATGAGCCGGTGTCGAGTGGTTCGATCTTGGTGAGCTGGTGCGTAACGAATGGTGGCGTCCTCGAGGCAGAGCCGGACCGTGAGATACGGCTCCCTCTGACTGTCTGGTTTCATGCGTCCGGCGCCACCACCTCGGCAAGGCTCAAGGAGTCGTCAAGAAGCATGTGGTCAGGGACGGGAGTCGACGCGACCTGGGGTGATGAGGTGCACCGGATCGCCGACCCGAACGGTGCCGGGACGAAGCACCTCGGCGTTGAGTGCGAGGCGGCCGCGGAACCGTCGGGCGATGTCGCGCAACACCTCGGGGTCGCGCTCCAACGTGTCGGGATCGACGGTGGTCATCGGGCACCGGCCACGCAGCGAGTCGAGCCGGATCACCACGTCGCCGATGTGGAGCTCGGATCCCTCCCAACCGCGTTCGGCCATGCCGTCCACGCCACCGATCACGATGTTCGGCCGCAGGCGACGGACGTCGCGACCGAACTCGGCGACGGCGCCATCGGTCGCAACGAGGAGCGGCAGGATGTCGAATCGCTCGTGCGGGTCGGACCGCACGATCACCGTATCGTCGCCGGCGGCGTCGCGCACTCGATCCAGGACGGCGGCCGAGGTCCACGGCAGCCCGTCGACCAACGGTTCGCCGTCGTCGCCGATCGTGGCGTGCAGACCGAGCAATCGATGTTGGCGACGCGACGTGCGGATGCCCTCGGGACCGCGCACGTGCACGACGCGATCGCCGACGATGCCATCGATGGTGATGTCGGCCGTGGTGAGTTGCTCGCCGGCGAGGCTCTTCACCGGGTATCGCCAGAGGGATTCGATGGACAGGTTCACGAGTGCTCCGATGTTCGAGTGAGATGGAGTGCCGCCGAACGGGCAGCGGTGATGGGTGCGCGGTCGCCGAAGACGGCGGTCTGGACGATCGCCCCGTCGATCAGCACGGCGATGGCGGGCGCCAGCCAGGAGGGCGCGCCGGGGTGGTCTCGCATGGCGAGCATCGACACGTGCTCGACGAGCGATCGCTTGTGTGCCGCGACGATCGCTCGATGTTCGTCGTCGATCTCGCTCGTCTCGGCGATCGAGTTGAGGAACGCGCAGCCGCGATAGCCGGGCGTGTCGACCCAGTCGTCGAGCGCGTCGAACGTCGCGACAAGGGCGTCGGTTCCGTCCGCAGCGTGCCGATCGACGGCGTCGGTGAACCAACCCATCCAGCGCGTGTGCCGATCGTTCAGCCAGGCCGACACGAGGTCGCGCTTCGAGGGGTGCACCGAGTACAGGCGGCGCAACGACACGCCCGCAGCGTCGCGGATCTCGTCCATGCCGACACCCGCGATGCCGCGTTCGTAGAACAACCGGTCGGCCGCGTCGAGGATCGCTCGACTGGCGGCATCGGGAGCGATCGTGGACACGGGGCTCATTGCAGCGGGATGCCGCTCGTGTCGCCGTCGGGCCGCGCCCCGATGATGCGTCGGTCGGCTGCGTCGATCGCGACGTCGTTGATGCTCGCCTCGCGGCGCTGCATGTAGCCGAGGTCGTCGAACTCCCAGTTCTCGTTGCCGTAGGAACGGAACCATTGACCTTGGTCGTCGTGCCACTCGTACTGGAAGCGCACCGCGATGTGGTGGCCGCTGAACGCCCACAGGTCCTTGCGCAGTGCGTAGTCGTGTTCGCGTTCCCACTTGCCGCGGAGGAACGTGACGATCTCGTCGCTGCCGCGGATGAACTCGCTCCGGTTGCGCCACACGCAATCCGCCGTGTACGCCGCGGCGACCCGCTCGGGGTCTCGGCTGTTCCACGCGGCCTCTGCCGCACGGACCTTCGCGGTTGCGGAGATCTCGTCGAACGGCGGGAGCGGTGGGCGGGGTGCGGCGGTTGTCATGGTGATGCCTCCTGATGAGAACGGGTGTTCTCATCATACGAGAACGACCGTTCTCACGCAACCTGATGCAGCCGTCACGGCGGTGTTCACGCGCGTGTTAGACCTGGCGAATGCGAGTCGCGATCAGCACAGGCGGTGGGGACGCTCCCGGCCTGAACGCCGTCATCCGGTCGGCCACCCTGTCGGCCAGAGCCAGAGGGTGGGAGGTCGTCGGCATTCGCGACGGGTTCAACGGACTGATGTTCCCCGACAGCTACGTCGAAGACAGCGGCACGTTCGTCCTCGAGCGACACATGGTGCGGGGGATCGGCCACTTGGGCGGCACGATCCTCGGCAGCACGAACCGTGGCAACCCGTGCAACTTCCCGGTGGAACAGGCCGATGGCAGCTTCGTCTACGAAGACAGGACAGAACAGTTGGTGTCGTTGTTCCGCGACGCGGGCATCGACGCGTTGATCACGATCGGGGGGGACGGATCGTTGGCGATCGGTCAACGGTTGTTCGAGGCGGGTCTGCGCGTGGTCGGCGTGCCGAAGACCATCGACAACGATCTCGACAAGACCTCGACCACATTCGGGTTCGACACCGCGGTGGCCATCGCCACCGAGTCGATCGACCGAGTGTTCACGACGGCCACCTCGCACAGCCGGGTGTTCGTGGTGGAGGTGATGGGTCGCTATGCGGGGTGGATCGCGCTCAACTCAGGAGTCGCCGCCGGCGCGCACGCGATCCTCATCCCCGAGATCCCGTTCGACCTGGAGCCCGTCGCAGAGATGATCAGGGGGCGCGGCGCGCGCGGCGCCCACTTCGCCATCGTGGTTGTGGCCGAAGGCGCGGCGCCGGACGGCGGCGGCCGCGCGATCGTGGGCAAGGCACACGATCAGGCCGAACAGCTCGGTGGCATCGGCCAGCAGGTGGCCGCCGAGTTGACCCGGCTCACGGGCAAGGAGGCACGCACCGTGGTGCTCGGTCACCTCGTTCGCGGCGGGACGCCGACGGCGTTGGACCGCCTGCTCGGGAACCGCTTCGGTGCCGCTGCAGTCCGAGCGCTCGAAGAGGGCCACAACGGTGTGATGGTCGCCTTGAACGAACCCCGGGTGGAGTACGTGCCACTGATCGACGCGATCGGTTCGATGCGCACGGTGCCCCTCGACTGCGACACGGTGATCGCTGCTCGCGGCATCGGCATCTGCTTCGGCGACGACAAGTGACGCTCCTCGTTCTCCGGGAGTAGCGTTCGGCGGCATGCCCGTTCGCGATCCTCATCGTCCGGCGATCGGGCTGGTGGGCTGTGGACGGTGGGGGAGGCTGATCCTTCGCGACCTCGTTTCGCTCGAATGTGATGTCCACGTCGTTGCCTCGAACGACGCGTCGATGGCTGCTGCGATCGAGGGCGGAGCCCGAACCGTCGTTGCGTCGACGGCCGCTCTGCCACAGGTTGCGGGCTACGTCGTCGCGGTCCCGGCCACCGTGCACACCCAGGTGATCGACGAGTTGCTTCCCACGATGAAGCCGGTGTTCGTCGAGAAGCCACTCACGGCCGATGCTGCATCGGCCAGGCGAATCGCACTCCAGGCGCCCGATCGAGTGTTCGTGATGGACAAGTGGCGATACCTCGCCGGGGTGACCGTGCTGCGGGACCTTGCGGCACAGGGTGTGCTCGGAGAGGTCAACGGATTGCGCACCGTCCGCGTCGGATGGGGTCGACCACATGTCGACGTCGATTGTGCCTGGACGCTGGCGCCACACGATCTGTCCATCGCCCTCGAGATCCTCGGTGAGGTTCCCCGAGCGGCCTGGGCCGTCGCCGACAACCCCTCCGACGTTCGCCATCTCATCGGAGCTGGCCACACGTCGACAGGGATCTGGCACCATCTCGAGGTGTCCTCTCGATCCGTCCCCGATCAGCGACGGATCGAAGTGATCGGCAGCGCAGCGACAGCGGTGCTGGCCGGGGGCTGGGACGACCGTGTCGTCGTGCATTCGAATGTGGGCGGAGCTCTGGTCAGCGAGGAGATCCTCGCCGTCGGTGAGCTGCCCCTCCTCGCCGAACTCCGATGCTTCGTCGCTCATCTCGCCGGAGGGCCGCCGCCGCGTACCTCGGTTGCAGATGGAGCCACGATCGTCGAGACCATCGCCGAGCTCCGATGCCTCGCCGGAGCTGTCGCATGAACGCCGAACCCCGACCGCCGCCGCATCGGCTCGCGACGGAGGTCGACTCGATCCGAGACCGGTTGCAGCGCCCGTGCCGGGCTGCGGTGTTGATCCCGACGCACGACCATGCGCTGATGCTGCCGCTGTCGATCGCCAGCGCTCAGGCACAGACCCTCGACGATGTGCTGATCGTGGTGATCGGCGACGGCATCGGCGACGACACCCGCGATGCGCTGGCACCGATCCTGGCTGCCGACGAGCGCGTGGTCGCCGTCGATCTCCCGAAACGTGGCCGCACCGGTGAGCCCCACCGACACGACGTGCTCGCAGCGATGGTGGCGCCGGTCGTGACGTACCTCAGCGACGACGATCTGCTGCTTGTCAACCACGTGGAGCAGATGTGCGATCTGCTCGCCGGAGCAGATTTCGCACACCCGTACCCGGTGCACATCGACGAGCACGGCGCGCTGCACTGCGACCCGGTCGACCTCTCCGTGCCCACCAATGCCGAGCTCGAGTTCCGGCAGAGCCTGGTGAGCCTCACGGGCATCGCGCACACGCTGGCCGCGTATCGACGGTTGCCCTACGGCTGGCGTTCGACCCCGGCGGGCACGTACACCGATCAGTACATGATCCAGCAATATCTGGCCCAACCATGGTGCCGTGCGGTCGCCTGCACCAGACCGACGGTCGTGCGCCTCCCTGCGTCGCTTCGACGGGAGATGACCGCCGAGCAGCGGCTGGATGAGCTTCAGATGTGGGCCGATCGCATGGGCGACCCGCATGGGCGGGCTGAGTTCGTCGAATCCTGTGATGCCGCGTCTCGGCGTGCAGCGGCCACCTGGCGCGGTCACGCCGAGGCACTTTCCGTCCATCACGCACGCCAACGTGTCGAACTCGACGACGCACTTCGCCGCATCGGCACACTCGAGTCGGCGTTGGATCACACGACCGCCACGGTGACAGCGCTCGAGTCGGCGTTGGATCACGCAACCGCCTCGCTGACCGAGCTCGAAGCTCGACTCGCGGCTGAGATGAGCAGTCGCGAGTCGGTCGAGTCCGAAGCGATCGCCGCAATGGAGCGATGCGCTCAGCTCACCGCCGAACTGGGCGTCGTTCGAGCCGACCGCGACGCGATATTGCACACGAGGACGATGCGCACCCGGGCCGTGCTCACGAAGTCGCGGGTGCTGCGAGTCGCTCTCGCACGACGGCGCGGAGCGAGTTGAGATCGCCCGCCACGACATCGCGAGGCGACAACTCGGGCGTGGAGCACGGCCATGCGAGACCGAGCCCTTCGTCGTCGTAGCGACATCCCAACTCGTCAGCGACGTCCCACTCGTGCGTCACGCCATAGATCAGCAAGCTCGGCGCCGAGAACCAGAACCCGTGTGCGACCCCGGGTGGGATCACGATTCCTTCCTCGGCAGCGCGCACGGAGAACAGCGCTGAGCAGCCGGCGGTCGGGGAATCGGGTCGCAGGTCGTGCAGCCCGAGCAGCATCGAGCCATCGATCAGCACGAGGTAGTCGCTGTGGTCGATGTGGCAGTGGACGCCGCGGAGCACGTTGGGCTGGGAGCGGACGAGGTTCCACTGGACCGGCGTCATCGCAGGAGTCCACCGCGACCGGAACACCTCGGTCAGACACCCTCGCTCGTCGGCGTGTGGCATCAGGGTCAGCCGCTCGACGCCATCTGGCAGGTCCGCGGCGGTGATGGTTGTTGCGCCGACGTTCATGAGGTCGACTGACGAGGGTCGTGACACGGGATCGACCTTCACATTCATCTTCCGTCTCATCCCTCGCTGTCGGGTCGTTCGACCGGCGATGCTAGGGCGTTCGTGCGCATCGCACCCGGATGTTCGACAGACGCGCCGGCATCTGCATCGGCGACGACGGCTGATGCTCCGCCTTTCTCCGTGAGTTGACGGATGTGGCGATGTGCCGTGATCCGTATGGTCGGAAGAGACGGGTCATGCGTCCCGGCGGCGTCGAGCGAACCGGTTTCGCCGTGCGACGCGACAGACGATCCGTCAACTTCGATATCGACGAGAGGGAGAAGTCACATGAACAAGAATCTGTTGTCCCTGGCGTGCGGAGCCGTGCTCATCGGCGGCTTGGTCACAGCCACTACTGCAGGAGCTGACTCCAAGTCGGCCAAGGCAAACCTCGCCACCGCCACAGGCGCCTCGCTCGGCAGCGTCGAGTTCAAGACCGGACGCGGACACACCGAGGTGCGGGTCCGCCTGACCGGAGCCCCTGGCGTGGATGCCTTCCACGGCTTTCACATCCACGCCAACGATGCCGTCGCCAACGGCGACGGATGCATCGCCGATCCAGCTGCCTTGTCGTCGACGTGGTTCGTGTCCGCCGACGGCCACTACAACCCGACCGGGCAAACACACTCGCACCACGTCGGCGACATGCCAGTCGTGTACGTCAATGCCGATGGCAGCGTCGAGACCCGCTTCCGCATCGACAAGATCAACCCCGGCGATCTCAACGGCAAGGTCGTGATCCTGCATGCGGGTGCCGACAACTTCGGCAACATCCCGCTGGGCGCCGGCCTCACGCAGTACACCGCGAACTCGGCCGACGCCACCACCGCAACAGCGAAGACGGGCAACGCGGGAGATCGGGTCGCCTGTGGGGTCATTGCGTCGCGATGAGCGTCCACCGCGACGAAGTGACGATTGACCCATCCGGTAGGGCGGCGCAGAGTGGTCGTCGTATCGGGAGGGGCCTGCAGTGAACCGTGCACGAGTCGAGCAAGTGTCGCTGGGGTTGATCGCTGTCTTCATGCTGCCAGCAGGCGTGCAGGCAGCGGTCGCCCCGAGGTCGTTCTTCGACGACTTCCCGTTGGGTCGCAGCTGGATCTCTCATCAGGGTGATGCCTACAACGAGCACCTGGTGCGCGACGTCGGGGCGCTGTTCCTGGCGATGGTCATCGTCACCGCCTGGACGGCGTGGCGGCGTGGGCCGGCTCGCCCCGTGGCGGTTGCCTGGCTGGTGCAAGGCGTCCTCCACCTCGTCTTCCACGCGAGCCATCTCGAGGGGTACGACTCCGTCGACAAGATCGGGTTGATCGGCTCGTTGGCCGTGGTGCCCGCGCTTGCGCTGGTCGTGCTGTGGGCCGGCATGGTCGATCACGCCAGGGCGAGTTGATGACGAGCCCGCACATGAGCCCGAGTGCCGGCCCGCTCACGCTGCGACCCGTCAGCGCCGATGTCGGCGAGGACATCGCCTTCGCTGCACGGTGGCTGTTGCTCGGTGGTGCGGCCGGTGCATGGGCTGGACTGCTCATCGGCGGTGTCGGTGGTCGCCTCGCGATGTTCGTGCTGCGGGTGACGTCGTCGGACTCGGTTCGCGGCGTCGAGAGCGACGACGGCTTCACCATCGGTCAGTTCAGTGATGACACGCTGTTCCTGCTCGCGATCACGACGGCCATCGGGTTGTTCGTCGGTGTCGTCTTGGTCGTTGCTCGGAGTCAGCTGCATGGATGGCTGGGCATCTCGCTGACGGTGCTCGCCGCAGGCCTCCTCGGGGCCGCGGCGATCATCGAGCCCGACGGGGTCGACTTCACCCGGTTGGCGCCGCTGCCACTCGCGTGCGCGATGTTCACCGTGATACCTCTGGCGGCCGCCTCGCTCACCCTGTGGTTCGTGAGGCGGTGGAGTGCGTGGTGGTGGCAGAAGCGGGGCCGAACGGCTCTCGCGTCGGTGCCATGGCTCATCGCCGTGCCCGCCTTCTTCGTGTCGATACCGTTCGTCCTCGTCTCGCTGGCTCTCGTACTCGCGGTGCTTCGAATCGGCGTGCTCCGACTGGCGGTGACGGGACGGGCCGGCCGAGTTGCTGCGACGGCGATCGCGATCGCAGTCATCGGCTTCGCGTCGTTCGCCCTCATCGGCGACATCGCCGAGATCGTGTAACTCAACTGGCCGTGCGGGCCGAGACCTTGAACGGCGCGCCGCCTGTCGGCCGGTTGACCACCATGCCGACCGGATGCGGGGTCTCGTCGGCGATGGGCGTGACATCGAGTCGTTGGGCCAGACGGGCGACGATGAGGGTGAGCTCCATCTGGGCGAGCGCGAACCCGATGCACATGTGGGGGCCGTGTCCGAACGGCACCCACGCCTGATCGGCGAGAGTCTTCTGCTCGGGGGTCATGCCGAGAAATCTGTCGGGGTCGAACCGAAGTGGGTCTGTCCACGTGTCAGGGTCGCGACCGGCGAGGTGCGGTGACCACACCACGAGCGTTCCCCTCCGGATCGGGTGCTCGCCGATCCGGAGGTCGGTGGCAGCCATGCGTGCGGCGACGAGGCCGGCAGGGTGG
>JANNQK010000152.1:0-7301 GCA_031400715.1 Actinomycetes bacterium
GCGTGCTGTGTGCCGTTCAGTCGTCGGTGTCGTCGAAGCGGCGGGGGTCGATGGCCAGCAAGCCGGCGTCGATCACTCGCTGGGAGAGCTCCTTGCCGAGCGCGCGCAACGAGTCGCAGGCGTCGGAGCCGATCGCTGCCCACGGCCCGACCGCCGATCGGTCGGTGATCTCTTCGATCCGGGCGCGCTGAGCGCGACCCTCGTCGGTGAACGATCCGTCGCTGTGGAGCAGGCCGCGTGCGGCCATCGAGACGACGGCTTCCTCCCACTCGTCGTCGTTCCATGCACGGGTGGCCTGCAGCGCGGCTCGGGGCACGTCGCCGGCAGCGGCATGCGACACCAAGGCGTCGAGCCCCGAGAGGCCCTCGGTCACGAGCGCGGCGATGTGCCCATCGCCGCGGAACTCGCGCAGCAGGGTCTGCGCGTGCCACAGCGCGAGATGCGGTTCGTCGGGCCACGGCAGCGATGCGTGACCTGCGAAGAGCGGCCGTCCTTCGAGGTGTTCGCAGGCCACCAGCGCGGCGCTGTGCAGCACGTCCGCACCGACGGCGAGCCGTTGCGAGGTCATCACCTCGGGGCCGAACGCTCTGCTCAGCGAGTCGTCCACAGCAGCAAGGCGAGCGGCCGACAGCGCGTCGGGGGTCGTGTGGTTCCAGAGCCCGTCCATCGATCGGCGGACGAGCCTCGGGTGGAAGTTGTAGAAGGTGGCGATCACCACCTCCGCGCTCACCGGTCCCATCGCCGCCGCGCGAGAACCGAAGTAACCGGACCGGTGGTGGGTCACACCCGCTGCTTCGTATCGAGGGGGCGCGTCGGGCGTGAAGTAGATCATCCCGTGGACGGCCTCGAGGCTGCGCCACGTGCGGCGGGCGTCGGTCGGGGTGACGTGAGATGGGGAGGCGTCCGTGGTCGTGTCCGCTGTCATGGACGCACCGTAGGCCGTCGTAGTGTGCCGAACATGAGGGAGCTGACGGGCAAGTCGCGGTCATCACCGGAGGTGCGAGTGGCATCGGCAAGGCGATGGCCGAACGCTTCGCCTCGGAGGGGATGAAGGTCGTGCTCGCCGACATCGACGAAGCACGCCTGCGCTCGGTCGAGGCCCAGTTGGCCGAGGGCGGCACCGAGGTGCTCACCGTGGTGGCCGACACATCGCTCGAACCCGAGGTCCATGCCCTTGCGGCAGCCACGATCGATCGCTTCGGCGCCGCTCACGTGTTGTGCAACAACGCCGGTGTGGTGGGCAAGGGCGATCCGTGGCGTGGACCGTTCAGCGCCTGGGAGTGGGTCGTGGGCATCAACCTCTACGGCGTGATCCACGGGATCCGAGCCTTCCTGCCGATCATGGAGGACCAGGGCGAGGGCCACATCGTCAACACCGCGTCGATGGCGGGACTGGTGGCTCTGCCCGGCGCCGCCGCGTACAACGTCACCAAGACCGGTGTGGTCGCGCTGAGCGAGGGCCTGTACCTGGAGCTCAAGGCGGGCGGGTCGCCGGTCGGTGTCAGCGCGCTCTGCCCCGGGTTCGTGCGGACCAACCTCGTCGAGGGTCAGAAGTGGACGGATCGCCTCGGTGACGAGCCGGCCCAGACGCAATCGCCGATCGGCAGGATGGTCGAGGACATGTTGCGTCAAGGAGTGGTCGACGGCATCGACGCGTCGATCGTCGCTGACCACGTGGTGAGCGCGATCCGCGAGGAACGGTTCTGGATCCTCACCCACCCCGACATGCGGCATGCGCCTGTGGAGCGCATGGAACGCGCGGAGCGCCAGGAGAACCCGGGCTGACAGCCGGTACATGACCGGCACGAGCGAGAGGCGCACCTCACGCTGCGATGGTGGTTCGCGCCCAGGGTGCTCGTCTGCGCGCGCTGCAACTCGTAGCATCGGTTCGATGGCCGAACGTACGCGCGAGATCGCTCGTGGCAGATCCCGCGTGGTCGCCCACGGTGAACGGGTCGCTCCACGTGCCGAGACCCGTCCAGACACCCGTCCAGAGACCCGTCCAGAGACCCGCATTCCGCGCGGTACCTCGACCTCGAACTTCGGGGTGTCGAAGCGTGAGAACCACGACGCGACCGCGTTCTACTCGCGGTTCTCTGCACCGCAGGTGAGTGCCGACGAGACGATCGCCGCGCCGAAAGACATCGACCGGATCGTGGTCGGTGATGCCCGCGACATGAGCGAGGTGGCCGACAACTCGGTGGCCCTGGTGGTCACGTCTCCGCCGTACTTCGCCGGCAAGGCGTACGAGGAGGCGCTCGGCGAGGGTGGCGTGCCGGCCACCTATCTCGACTACCTGCAGATGCTGCGCGATGTCTTCGCCGAGTGCGTCCGGGTGCTCGAGCCGGGCGGCCGCATCGCCGTCAACGTCGCCAATCTGGGCCGACGGCCGTATCGGTCGTTGTCGGCCGACGTCACCTCGATCCTGCAGGACGACCTGCGGCTCTTGCTGCGCGGCGAGATCGTGTGGGTGAAGCAGCGTGGCGCGTCGGGATCATGTGCATGGGGTTCGTTCCAACGCCCCGGCAACCCGGTGCTGCGCGACGTGAGCGAGCGGATCATCGTGGCCAGCAAGGGTCGGTTCGATCGCGCCGTCGATGCGAAGAAGCGCGCGGTACGCGGCCTGCCATCGGTGAGCAGCCTGACGCGGGACGAGTTCATGGAAGCAACCCTCGACGTGTGGGAGATGCCGGCGGAGAGCGCGTCGCGGGTGGGGCATCCCGCTCCGTTCCCGGTGGCGCTGCCCGAACGGTTGATCCACTTGCACACCTACGTCGGTGATCTGGTGCTCGACCCGTTCATGGGATCGGGCAGCACGGCCGTCGCCGCAGTGCGCACCGGCCGTCACTACATCGGCTACGACACCGACCGGTCGTACGTCGACGCGGCCGATGCTCGCATCGCTCGTGACACGGCCTCGGCGCCGGTTCCGGCTGCGGACGCCGTGCATCTCGCGCCCGGCACGGGACGAGACACCGATCCGCGGCGGGGTGGCTGGGCGTCGAAGGACTATGCGACGTGGTGCCTGGCAGAGGCCGGCTTCACCGACATCACCGACGACGCAGCCGTCGCCACAGGGGTGCAACCGAGCCTGCGCTGTCGTGCCGCCGACGGAACCGTGTGGTGGATCGAGGTGGCCGGCGGCCGAACCGGGTCGCGTCCGGGGCTGCTGCGGCTCGAGACGTTGTGGAAGGCGATCGCCAAGGGCGCGGTGGTGAGCGCGGTCGAGCCGAGCAGTCGCTATGCGATCCTGGCGTGGGGACTGCCGTCGTCGGCGTCGGGTGGCAAGGCGCTGCAGGCCGTCACCGGGGCGGGGCGGCCGGTCGCCGCAGTGATCGACCTGTCGGCCGGGTCGTGCATCACCGCGCTGCGCTCGCTCGCCTGACCGTCACCGCGGTCTCGTCTGCGGCGGTCACGCCCTCAGTCGACCCACGCGGCCAGCAGATCGGGCACGCGAAGGTGTTCGGCGATCGCATCGGCGCCGACCGCGGCATCGATGTTCTTGTCGATCGTCGCGTGGAAGTGCCAGATGCGGCGTTCCTGGTAGTTGAGGGGGATGCCACCATGGGCGGCGGTCTCGACCGACCGTTGGATCGGCTCCAGGTTCTTCGTGTCCTCCTCCATCACCATCTCGAACGCGGGCAGGCGGCGTTCCCACGTCTCGTGCAGGACGGGCTCGACACCATCGGCGGGAGCCAGCCACACCCGCTCGAGGCGAGTGCGATCGACGGCCTCGGGCCAGAACTGCAATATCGGGAATCCCACCTTGTCGAGCGGGGTGATCAGGTTCGGGAAGATCCCGTAGGCCGGGTTCGTCGTGTCGAACAGTTCACCGAGATCCTCGATCGAGGGCAGTCCGCGATGGCTGTCTCGGCCCGATGCGATCACCGCCTCGGCGAGCGGCGTGTACATCCGTTGGTGGCCGTTGCGCACGAGGCTGATCGCCGCGCCGGCGGGGCGGAGCACCCCCGCGACGGTGTTCGGATGGATCGTCTTCGCGTGGTACACCTCGAGGAAGCCTTCGGCCATGATCTTCCAGTTGCATCGGTGCGTCGTGACGTGCCGAGTGACCACACGAAGATCGGCGTCGACGATCTGGCGGAGTTCGTCGGTGAGCGGCCCCAACCAGTCGAGCAGTGGCTCGGCGTCGGGGTCGAGGTTGACGAACAGCAGACCACCCCACGCCTCGCATCGCACGGAGACGAGCGAGCGCTCATCGACCTGGAGCCCGACGAAGTCGCGCTCGTCGGGCACACGAACCAGACGGCCCGAGTGGTCGTAGCTCCACGAGTGGTACTGGCACACCAACAGCCGGCACGTGCCGCACTCGTCGCGCACCACCGGAGCTCCACGATGGCGGCACGCGTTGAAGAAGGCGCGCACCACCCCGTCATCGCCGCGCACGAGCACGAGCGGCCGACCCACCACGTCGATGGTGCGGTAGGCGCCGGCGCCGGACAGCTCGCTGGTGTGTGCGACGAACATCCACGTGCGACCGAAGACGTGATCGCGCTCCAGCTCCCACAGACCCTGATCGGTGTATCGCCCGAGCGGCAGATCGGGAAGCTTCGGGAAGCCCTCCGGCGGAGCCGTTCGAGCGAACTCGTACGCGCTCTGGGCGTTGATGCGGTCGATGAACGCCTGTTCCATCACCTCAGAGTGCCACGATCGACAACGCGAAACGATCATCGGACCACGTCGAGAGTGCATCTTCGGGATGGCCGTCGAAGGTGAGCACGTGCCGCACGAGGCGACCCTTGGCGGCCTTCGCGTCGTGGCCCACCACCTTGCCGGCCACCTTGCCGGCCACCTCGCCTGAAGAGGCAGTGGATCGTTCGACGAACGACACGCTGACGCCGCGCACGTGCTCGGGCACCCATGCCGAACGATGCTCGTTGGGCAACACGTCGATCACGTAGCGACGCCGTGCCCACGTGTTGATCGCCTCGGACACCGCCGGACGCCACCACGTCGACAACTTGCCCATCGGCGCCAGCGACGCGGCCATCTTCAGCCGATAGTCGGGGATCAGATCATCCACGCCGACGACGCCGAGCAGACCCGAGACGACGGCGATCGATGTGCCCGCCCGCCGACGCTGCTCGACCGACAGCGAGGCCAGGTCGAGGTGGTCCCACACGACCCCGGTGTACCGCTCTGCAGCGCGCACGACCGGTGCGCCCAACAGCGACGAGTTCACCGACTGGGCTCTGACCAGGTGCGTGCCGCCAACGCCGAGCAACTTCTCGTTGCCTCCGCCGACCGCGGCGAGGGCGTGGGCCACCTCTTCCCGGCGCTGCGCCAGGCCCGCGAAGGCCGAGACCTTGCCCTTGGCCGGATCCCACCGGCCGCGTCCGCCGACTGCCTTGCCTTCCGACGGAGGGAGCAGGAGAGACAACGAGACCACTTTGTTCACCATGTCTCAGCTTTCGTTTCGAGTGGTTCCGTGTGCATCCACGGCGCCCGAACCCGCTCGGGGCGCGGCAGAGTGGGCGTAGATGCTCTCTCGGTGGGCGACAGACCGGGCGGCAGCGCACACCACGAGGGCCGGCACGATCGCATGTGGGCCGAACAGTTCGGCGGCCATGACGGTGGACGCGATCGGCACGTGAGCGGCGGCACCGAAGACAGCGACCAGGCCGAGGGCCGACATCGCCGGCTGCGAGAGGCCGAGCGGATCGGCCACGACCGATCCGAGGCAGGCGCCGATCACGAACAATGGAGTCACCTCGCCGCCCACGAAGCCGGTGCCGAGCGCGACCACCGTGAAGACGAACTTCAGGACGGGGTCGTACCAGTCGCGACTCCAGCCGGCGAGCGCCGTGTCGAGCAGCGGCAGCGACAGCCCGAGGTAGTCGCGGCCGACGAGCACCATCAGCGCGAGGGTGACCAGGCCGCCGAGCGCCGGCCGCGCCGGCGCCCACGGTACCAAGGTGGCGATCGCTCGCTTGGCAGCCGCCACGGCACGAGCGAACCAGCGGGCCACCGCACCGAAGACCAACCCGGCCACCGCCAACAGCAGGAAGGTGTCGAACCCGAAGGGCACCTGGACACGCGCCCAGCGGGCGTGATCGTGACCGAGACCCACCACCACGGCATGCCCCACGAACGCGGCGGGCACCGACGCGAGCAGCGCGCGCCACGTCCGCCGTCTGGCCACCTCCATCGCGAACACGATGCCGGCCAACGGCACACCGAACACCGACCCGAAACCACCGGCGAGCGCGGCTCGGGCAAGCGTGGCCCGATGGTCGTGGTCGAGCTTGGCTGCGCGGGCCGCGGCATCGGTGACCGACGACGACATCTGCGCCGCGGTGCCCTCTCGGCCGATCGATGCCCCGAGGAGGTGACCGAGCAACGTGCCGGCGAGCACCATCGGCGCCATGCGGGCCGGAGCACCTCGCGTGTAGGCGTGTGCTTCGTCGACCACCAGTGCTGTGCCGCCGACGGCTCGCTCGCCGACCGCGTGGTAGGCGAATCCGATCACCAGGCCGCCCAACGGCAGGAACCACACCAGCCAGCCGTTCCCGAACCGGGTCTCGGTGACCTCGTCGAGCAGTTCGAGGAAGACGAACGACCCGAGCCCGGCGATCAGTCCCGACAACGCCCCGAGCACCACGAAACGAGCGCTGCGCATGAGGTGACCCGGCACGTGATCAGAGCTTCTTGAGCGGCGCCCATGCGAGCGACAGGTGTTTGGTGCCGACGCCCGGGAATCGGATGGTGGCCTCCGCGCGATCGCCTTCGCCGCGGACCTCGAGGATGATGCCCTCACCGAACGTGGGGTGCTCGACGTCGTCGCCGATCTTGAGACCCATCGACTCCGCACCCGACGGCGACGGCCCGGAACGGCCGGCTCGAAGTGCCGCCTCGACCACGCGTTCGCGGTGTGCATCGGCGGCATCGTCGTCCGGGTCGAACGACGACAGCGCGCTGCGTCGCTTGTACTCGGGAGCCTGGCCCGAACCTCGGTCGCGGTGTGTGCTGCGGTCGCGGTCGCGATAGCTCTGCCGCCCGTAGCTGCTGCGGCCGCCACCGGTGCCCTTGATCTCGATGAGCTCGGGCGGGATCTCGTCGATGAACCGGCTGGGCGGGTTGTACTGGGTGCTCCCGAACAGGCTGCGGCTCCAGGCATGCGTGAGGTGCAGCTTGCGTTGGGCGCGGGTGATGCCCACGTAGGCCAGCCGTCGCTCCTCGTCCAGTTCCGTCGGCTCGGTGCTCGCGGGTGTCTCAGCGATTGAGCTCGACACCGGCGCGGGAACCATCCTCGCGGGCGACGTCGCGAGCTTCGGCGCCGCGAC
>JANNQK010000153.1:0-6016 GCA_031400715.1 Actinomycetes bacterium
CCTTGCGGAGAACGATGACAACGTTCCACTGCGCGCCGCTGCGGCCCGCCACGGCGTCGACGTCCGCTTTCTCCCGTCGTGACGACACAGTTCGGAGAGCGGGTGACTTCGCTACGTGAAGTCAGGATTGCGTCGCTTAGCCGGGGTTCGTCGTCATCCAAGAGATGCCCGACGAGCGCGTGCGTTCCGTGACCCTGATCACAGACGGATAGCGGGAGCGATGGTTGACTCGTGTCCACATCACCTGGCTGTGGTTCGCCACAGTCTCTGCGCTGAACGGGTGGCATGAATCGGATGCCGAAGATTTTGATCGTCGAGGACAACGAGATGAACCGAGACATGTTGTCGCGGCGACTCGAGCGTCGTGGGTTCGAGGTGGTGATGGCCGTCGACGGCGGCGAGGGAGTGGCGATGGCGCGCAGCGAGCTGCCCGACCTCGTGCTGATGGACATGAGCCTGCCGGTGATGAACGGCTGGGAGGCCACGCAGGCCATTCGCGCCGACGAGTCCATCGCCCACCTGCCGGTGATCGCCCTCACTGCTCACTCGATGCCAGGCGATCGCGAAAAAGCGATGGAGGCCGGCTGCAACGACTACGACACCAAGCCGGTCGACCTTCATCGGTTGCTCGCCAAGATGGCGGCGTTCGGCGTGGAGCCGCCGGCGTGACCCCGGAGGAAGCGCGCGAATTGCGCCACGAACTGCGCACCCCGGTGAACCATCTCATCGGGTACGCGGAGCTGTTGTTGGAAGAAGACGACGCCAGCGAGGCCGACGTCGAAGCGCTCGACGCCGTGCGTGCTCGGGCGCGCGAGGTGCTCGAACTGGTGCCCGGGCTGCTGGGTGATGGTGCCGACGGCGACGGGACCGCAGCCGTCGGGTCGGGTGAAGACTCGGTCACCACGCTCGTGCAACGAGTGGAGCAGTTGGAGTGGCTGACGGGCGGTCTGGCCGCGACGTCCAGGCTGCCGGCCGCCGACATCGAACGTCTGTCGGTGGCAGCCGCGCGTCTCGGCTCGCTTGCAGGGCGGCTCACGGCCGGCCCGCTCCTGGTGCAACGCGATGTCGGCGATGCGGCAGCACCGATGGCGGGACGGCTCGAGACCGTGCTCGTGGTGGACGACGACGAGGCCAACCGCAACGTGCTCGGCCGCCGTCTCGCGAAGCTCGGCTACGGCATCGTCGAGGCCCGCGATGGTGTCGAGGCGCTGGAGCGGTTGTCGCGACCTGATGCGGGCATCGACCTCGTACTACTCGACGTGATGATGCCGCGGCTCGATGGCTTCGCCGTGCTCGAGCGCGTACGTGCCGACCCGTCGATCCGCTACATCCCGGTGATCATGATCTCGGCGCTCGACGACATGGCCAGCATCGTGCGTTGCATCGAGGCCGGGGCCGAGGACTACCTGCCGAAGCCGTTCGACCCCGTGCTGCTCAAGGCCCGCGTCGCCGCGTGCATGGAGAAGAAGCACCTTCGCGACGCCGAGCGCGAGCTGCTCGCCCAGGTGGCCGCATGGAACACCGAGCTCGAGCGCCGCGTCGCCGAACAGGTGCAGGAGGTGGAGCGGTTCAGCGTGATGCGCAGGTTCGTGCCGCCGCAGCTGGTGGAGGTGTTGGAAGCGGGCGGTGCCTCGATGCTGCAGAGCCACCGTGCCGAGATCACCGTGCTGTTCTGCGACCTGCGCGGGTTCACCTCGTTCGCCGAGCGGTCCGAACCCGAAGACGTGATGGCGGTGCTGCGCGAGATGCACGATGCCGTCGGACCGGTCATCTTCGAACAGGGTGGCACGCTGTCGCAGTTCACCGGCGACGGGATGATGGTCTTCTTCAACGACCCGATCCCGTGCGAGGGTCCCGAGCGCCGTGCGGTCATCCTCGGCCTGGCGATGCGCGACCGCACCGAGCGGCTCGCCGACGAGTGGAAGCGCCGTGGCCACGATCTGCGGCTCGGCGTCGGCATCGCCACCGGCTATGCCACCTGCGGCCAGATCGGTTTCGAGGGCCGTTTCGAATACACCGCCATCGGCACCGTGGTGAACCTCGCGGCTCGCCTGTGCGGTCAGGCCGAGGGTGGTGAGGTGCTCGCCGCCGAACGGGTCGTGGCCGCGCTGGGCGACGGTGTGGTCAGCGAGCCCGCTGGCGAGATCGAACTGAAGGGCATGGCCCGCCCCGTCGCCATCCACCGCGTGACCGCTCTCGGGTGATGTCGGTCACCTCCCGTCCTGTTGGACGCGGCACGCTCGACCTCCCCGGCAGCTGGCGTCGCCTCGGCGAACTCCGTGCCCTGCTCGACGGTGGAGCAGCCCACAGCTGAGCCTTCACCCGGCAGCGAGCGAGGCCAACCTCGGTGCATCGATCACGGTGATGAGCGAGCGGGCTGTCGTGACCGCTCCCAGGCCACGCAACTCCGACAGCACTCGCGCCGTCGCCTCGCGGCTGGCACCGAGCCACTCGGCCAGATCGCTCTGGGTGATCGGGATGCTGAGCGACCGAGCATCGGCGCCGGCCGCGAAACGAGTGGTGAGATCGAGCAGCAAGCGTGCGGCACGCACGGCGAGTCGCTCGGTCTCGCCGTCGCAGATCCGCCTGTTGGCAGCGCGCAGCTGCTGCGCCAGTGCCGCCATGGCGACAGCTGCGAGGTGCGGGTTGTTGCGCACGCCGTTCAGGTACACCTCGCCGTCGAGCTCGGCCACACAACTGTCGTGCACGACAATGGCTGCTGCCGTGCGTCCACCATGGTCGAGTGCAGCCAGTTCGCCGAACACCTCGCCCGGCAGGACCAGTCCAAGGATCAGCTCACGACCATGCGCTCCTGATACCACCAGTCGGAGACTGCCGCTGATGCAGTGGTACACGCGCGTCGACCCGTCGTTCTCGTGGAACAACACGTCGCCGGATCGCAGCTGACGGCGCTTCGCTCCATCGAACAAGCACGACAGTGCCGACCCGGCTGCAAGGGCGGTCGATGTAGTGCCTTCCATCAGGTACATCGTGCCAGAAGTGGGAGGGGTCAGATTTCGCGACTGTGATGGCGATCACAGACGCACCAACCAAAGGGGCGCACGATGCGTACGTCGGCGAGGGGCGCCGACGATTCAGCACAAGGGGATACATCATGTACATCTTTTCGCGAGCGACGACGCTCGATCGTCACCAACAGATGGCCGCCGCAGGGGCAGCAGTCGAGGTGGCCGGCATGGTCACGTCGATCACCGGCCTGGCCGTCAACGTGTACCTCACGCGATACGGCCAGCCGATGAACAACCTCCGCTGGAGCTGCCGGTTGGAGTCGCAGGCAGAGATGCAGGCGGCGACCGAGAAGCTGATGGCCGACCACAGCTACGTGGAATGGGTGGGCAAGCACTCACACATGTTCGAAATGGCACCGACCGACATGCTCGTCAACGTGATCTCGTCGAGCGGCATGGAGAACGGTCCGGCCACCTTCTACTCGGTGCTCACCGCGACAGCGGCGAACGGCCGCTTGGCCGATGCGGTTGCCTTCGGTGTCAAAGCACAACAGTTCGTCGCCGAGGCGACCAAGCTCAACACGGCGTTCACCACCGGTGTCTACGGTGCGTGGGGCGCGGTCACGTGGTTGACGGGCGCCAGCTCGATGGGGGACATCGACTCCATCGACGAGATGATGATGTCAAACCCCGGCTACCACGAGTTGGTCAAGGAAGCCGGCGACCTGTTCATCGCCGGTTCGGGCATGACGACGCTGATCCAGAAGATCAACTGACCCTCACCTGACGTGTGGCGCCGAACCGAGCCGAGGCGTCTACGCGTTGAGCTCGCGGGAGTCGTGACGGCGGGCGGGGGTGACCGGGACGAAGCGGAGGTCGCCGGCGGGGGAGAACGAACCCTGCACGTCGACCACGAGGTGCGTCGATTGTGATGTGTAGATGCAGAACGAGCCGTCCGGGTCGAGCGGCACCACGGCGACGTTGGCCGTGATGCGCCCCACGGTGCTGTTGCCGTTGGACTTGGTCTGCGGCCCGGGCACGAGTGCCGAGCAGGCGTCGGCGGTGATGTAGCCGGCGTTCTTGGCGTCGGTCAGCGTGAGGTTCACCAGCGCGGCCGACGCGCCAGCAGGGCCTTGCACGCGCAGCACGGTTCCGGCGACCGGGCGCTCGCCGGCGCGCGTGTCCAGCAGGCGGGACGCGGGGAGGGACGTGAAACCCCAGCCGCCGCCGATGGAGGCGGGGGAGAACCAACCCTGCACGTCGACCACCTTCTGCGCGGTGGCGCTCGTGTAGGTGCAGATCTGTGCCCCACCCGGGGTCGTGGCCGTGGGGATCACGGCCAGGTTGGCCACGGTCGCTCCGGCGACGAAGTTCGTGTTCGACCTGGTCTGCGGGCCAGGTTGCAACGAGGCGCATGCGTCGGCCGTCACGTAGCCCTCCGCGGTGGGCGCAGTGACGGTGAGGTTGGCGAGCATCGCGACTGCATCGGCGGGCACGAACGGCGTGGTGATCGACATCTCGGTGCCCGCAGTCACGGGGCCGCGTCGGTCACAAGCGCCGCCGGCCGTGCAGAACATGTCGGTCCGGGTGTCGAGCAGACGTCGGGGTGGCAGGACGTGCAGCAGGGAACCCGACGTTCCCGCCACGGTCGACGGGACGAAGTAGCCCTGCACGTCGACCACGGTGTCCATCGCCTGCGACTGGAACAGACAGAAGCGGCCGCGCGTATCGATCGGCACCACCGACAGGTTCGCCGACACGATGTTCGGTGTCGCATTGCCGTTCGACGAGGCCCGTGCACCGCTCGTCGCAGCGCATGCCTCGGCCGTCACGAAGCCCGTGCCGGTGGCGCCGGTGAGGGTGATGTTCACGACGGCCGCGGTCGCTCCTGCGGGTGCGTCGGTGTCGATCATCGTGCGCCATCCGGCCAGCGGCTGCTGAGCGGGTTCGAGGCAACGGGTGCTCGAGACACCGGCGGCATCGACCACGGGCAGGCAGGTGAGCGTGGCCGGACCGGCCGCGACCCCCGTGCGGTTGAACGTTGCGATTGCGGTCGCCTGGGCCGGTGTGCCGCGGAACTCGAAGTGCATCGTGTCGCGCAGCACCGAACTCCGCGGGGCCGTTGGCGACGCGCACCCACCTCCCCAGCCGTACCCGCCCCAGTAGAGGCCCCACCTCTCGGCCGCCTTCACCACCCATTGGGGGATGTCGGAGGTGATCGGTGTGGCACACGCGCTGGCACCGTTGATGCCTCGATAGGTCAACTCGGGGTTGGCGACGGTGTTCATGTCGACCGCCAATCCCCATGAGTGGTTCGAGAGCGATCGACGGGTCAGGCCCTCGCAGGTCTTGCGGCTGTTCGACGTGCACCGGAACACGTAGCTGCCGAAATCGTTGATCCGGTGGCCGCCGGCGACGATGTCGCGCACGAACCCCTCGAACAACGGCAGGGCTTCGGGCATCGAGCGGATCTGTCGAGCCGACACGCGGCCGATGGAAGCTGCGTTGCCCACCAGCCGGGTCTCCCAATCGGTGAGCGCAGGCGAACGGTTGTAGCCCCAGCCGAGCCATGTCCATCCCGAGGGTGGGAACGAGCCGCCTGCGGCAGTGGTGAGGATGCCGAGTGCGTCAGCGGTGGTCTCGTCGACGACACCCGTTGCCGGCACCGCGGCACCGTTCTGGAACTGGATCACGGCTGCCTCGGTCGCCGCTCCGAAGCTGCCATCGACGACGAGTGCGATCCCCGCTGTCACGAGCGCCTGCTGCAGGAGGGTGACGCGGGTGCCTGCGTCGCCCCGGACGATCGGAACCCACGCAGTCGGCGCGGTTGGCGCGGTGGCATCGACCTCGGGAAATGGGGGAGCGGGCCAGCCGCGTGCCTCGGGCAGTCCGATGGCCCCATCGAGCATGCAGCTGGCCACATTGCCCGACGACTTCTGTCCCTCGGTGCAGATCGGCGGCATCGACGGGAGCACCCACGGGGCGGGGTCCTCGGCTGCTGCAGCCATCGACGTCGTACCGAGACCGGCTGGCGACGGCACCGGGAC
>JANNQK010000154.1:0-12686 GCA_031400715.1 Actinomycetes bacterium
AAGAAGGGTTAAAACGCTTTTGGCTGGCGTTTCGGCAGGCCGCTGTTTGGCCCGCGCGAAACGCCAGTCAGATTTGTCGCCTGCCGTCACACCGTCGATGCGACGAGCGCTGCTGGGCCGCTCAGACCTGACCGCTCAGACCAGGCCGCTCAGACCAGGCCGCTCAGGAGATCATCGAGCGCACGGAGCTGGCGTTCGGCAGGCCACGACTCGGGGTCGAACAACGCTTGGATGGCGACACCATCGGCGACCGCGATGAACCGCTCGGCGGTCTGGACGGCGACGTCGCGCTGAGCGATGCCGGCGCGCTCCGCCAGATCCGCGACATGGTCGCGGAACTCCCGATAGGCGTCGCGCTGGGCGTCGGCCAACTCGACGTCGCCGGTGGCCTGGGCACAGAAGGCGACCGTGACCATCCAATGGCGGCGGCGTTCAGGGTCGACCGGCAGTGCCCCTTCGAGCGCGGCGCGCAACTGCGAGTGAGCATCGAGGCCCCGTGCTGAGCGCTGCGAGCGACGGCCGGCCAACGACGCCTGGAACGTGCACAACAGCAGTTCGCGCTTGTCGGCGAAGTAGTGCGTGAGGCTGCCGGTGGTGAGGCCTGCCTCGGCTGCCACGTCGCGCATCGTGGCTGCGCCGAGACCCGCACGTGCGATCACCCGGGCCGCCGCATCGGTGAGCTCGATCCGACGTTCGTCGACGTCTACGAAGCGCGGCATCTGATCGACCTCGTCATACGACAACTGATCCTACGGCGAGGTTGTATAACATCTGTTCCACATCGCCGTTCGTGCTCGACCGCGACCGGACACACCTGCTGGGGGTTCTGCCACATGGTTCACGTTGCATCGCGCGGAGACGTTCCTGTCCGCCTCGGCCCCGGGATCAAGAACGTGCCCGACTACGGGCCGTCGAAGATGAGCCGCACGCCGTACACCGATCCCGTGCAGTTCGAGCTCGAGCGCGAACGGGTGCTGTCGAAGAGCTGGATCCTCGGCGCCCGTTCCGAGCAGTTGAAGGAACCTGGTGACTGGCACAGCTTCGAGGGCCACGGCGAGACCGTCGTGATGACGCGCCAGCCCGACGGCAGCGTCGCCGCCTTTCACAACGTGTGTCAGCATCGCGGGCCGTCGTTCGTGCCCGAATGGAGCGGCTGCGGCGCGCGACGGTTCACCTGCCCGTATCACGGCTGGGTGTACGACACCACCGGCAAGCTGGTCGGCCTCCCCGAGCGGCAGGACTTCAGCGAGGAGCACCTCGAGGATGTGCGCGCTCCTGCGGTGGCCGCGGAGGAGTGGGGCGGCTTCGTGTGGATCAACATGGCCGGGCCGGGCAACTGCATCTCGCTCGAGGAGTGGATCGGACCCGAGATCACCGCAGATCTGGGCAAGTTCAAGATGGAGGACATGGTCCTGCACGAGGTGCTGGAGTGGGACGTGCCGGTGAGCTACAAGGCCATCGTCGACGGTTTCAACGAGATCTACCACACGATCGAACTGCACCACGTGTCGCCCGAGTTCGTGAAGTCGGCACGCGACACCTCGTTCCACATCCTCGAACGCAACTACATGTGCTTCGTCCCGCGCCCCGACACACGCGAGCAGTTGGCCGAGGACTGGGATCACCACAAGTACGCGATCTGTCACTACGTCGTGTTCCCGAACACGGTGTTCAACTGCAATCCCGAACACATCCAGGTGTTCCATCCCATCCCGATCGACGTCGACCGCACCAAGTTCCTCACCTGGCAGCTCATCTACCCCGGTGATCGCGACGATCCGGAGTACGAGAGGTACTACCAGCGGATGCTGAAGCACTGGGAGGGCCTGAAGGTCGTCGTCGGCGAAGACATCGGGATCTACGAGCAGCTGAAGCGCACCAAGCGATCGAGTGCCTACACCGAGCACATCCTGTCCTCGCGCGAATGCAAGATCGCCCACTACCACGATCAGATGGCCCGACTCATCCAGGGCTGAGCAGTGGCGGCCCTCGTCGGTCTCGAACCCGATGGTCGGCGCGAGAGCTCAGCGTGAGAGCAGCAGCGATGACGGCCGATCGCCGCTTAACGCGATCCAGAGCGTGTCGTGAGTGACATCGACGATCAACCGGATCTCGCGACCCGACGCGATCGTGGTGCTGAGGCTGCCCAGGACGAGTTGACGTTCCGTCCACGTGTTTGCTCCACCGACGTTCCAGGGATCGAACGTCCAGCTCCGCTGGAGCAACGTGGAGCAGTTGGCACCACCGGCGTCGCAGACGAGGAGGGTGGCCGCAAGAGAGATCCGCTTGTCGCTTTCGAAGTTCTTCCTGGTGCTGAAGAGGTCGAGCGTCACCGGACCCGACAGGTTCGTGTTCACCGACACAGGGTGGACCCACACGAGCGGCTGGTCGTCCTTCTTGAGCGTCCAACCGGGCTTGCTGTCGCTGTCGACATCCGGTTCCGGGTTCTGCACTGCCGCCGGGGCGGTGTCGAAGCCGAAGGTGGAACCTGCCAGCGGGGTGCTCGACAGGTACAGCTCGTCGGTCGCCGGAGGAGCCGCTGACACCGTGATCGTGATGGTGGCGGTCGAACACGAGTTGCCCGGATCGCACGCGGTGTAGGTGCGCACGTCCTGGCCGGTGAAGAGCGGGGCGGGGATGTACAGGAAGGCGCCGTTGGAAGCGAGCGTGATGGTGCCGGTGGGCTGGATGTCGATCCCCGGGACGACGGTCAGCGCCGATCCGTCGGGTTCGAAGTCGTTGGCGAGCAGACCGGTGGGCGTCGCAACCGTGAGGATGTTCCCGGAGACGACGCCGTAGTCATCGTCGATCGGACGCGGTGCATCGTCGACGGGGGCGAACGTGAGCACGACGGTGGCCTGGGCGCAGAGGTTGCCCGGGTCGCAGACGACGTAGGCGAACTGGGCGCTGCCGTTGAGATCGGGGTCGGGGACGAACACCACGTGGGTGCTCATCAGGGTCGCGGTGCCGCCGATCGGATCCTGCACCGACGTGATCGTGAGCAGGTCGCCGTTGGGATCGGAGTCGTTGACGAGGAGATCGCTCAGCGCGACGAGCAGCGTCTGGTCCTCGGTACCGGAGCCGGTGTCGTCACCAGGGGTCGGGGTGGCGGCGACGGTGGTGGTCGTCGGCGGCGTGGTGGTCGTGGTCGTCGGTGGCTGAACCGGTGTGACCGCCGCCCCGAGGGGCGGGATCGTCGTCGCGGGTGGCGGGACGGTCGTCGAGATGGTGGACGGGGTGGGTGTGGTGGTTGTCGTGGATGTGGTGGACGTCGACGACGACGTCGACGTGGTTGCAGGCGGCGTGGTCGTTTCCGGAGCCTGCCCAGCACCTTGGATGTCGATCCGGACCCGCCCACGCGAACACACGCCCGACGCGTTGCACACCTCGTAGCTCAATGAATCGGTTCCGGTGAACCCAGGGCTGGTGATGATGACGAGCTCCGCGGTCCACGTCCCGTCACCGCTGGACGATGGCTGCCTGCTGATCAGGACCTCGGCGTGTTCCGGATTGCTCGTCAACGTCAGCGTGACCGCCGAGCTGGCCGTGCCCTGCACCGTCACGATCAGTGGCTGGTCCTGGGGTCCTGTTGCGGTGATGTCGGTTGCGGTGACACCGGTCTGGGCTGCCACGTCGACGACTTGGACGCGTGCCGGAGGTGGGGGCAGCGTCGGCAGCGGTCCCGCCGGCGCCCCCAGCGCCAACGCTCCCGCTGCTGCGGCGGCCGCCACACTGCTCGTGGTGCCGGCCACCAACGTCGTCTGCCCGAGCAACGGGATGTTCGAGATCCACGCGATCGGACCGAGCATCAACCGCAGCCGGCCGAGGCCGAGGTTCAAGAACGCACGCACCACCGCGGGATCGAACTGGGTCGAGGCGCATCGAGCGATCTCCTCGCGAGCCGCCGTGACGGCGATCGGCTTCTTGTACGAGCGTGCCGACGTCATCACGTCGAACGCGTCGGTGACCGCCACGATGCGCGCACCGAGATGGATCTCCTCACCCTTCAGTCCGCTCGGGTAGCCCCCACCATCCCATCGTTCGTGATGCTCGCCGATCGTCCGTCGCCATGGGCCGAGCCAGTCGGCGAGCGCTTCGGTCAGTGCCATCCCTTGCGCGGGATGCGTGGCGAGTACCTTCCACTCCTCATCCGTGGGGCGGCGGTCACTCGTGAGGATCTCGGTCGGCACCTTCAGCTTGCCGACGTCGTGCAGCAACGCCGACCAACGCAGCAGGTTGGCGTCGCGCTCGGGGATGTGGAGCTCCTTGATCACCAGATCCGTGTAGGCGCGGACGCGCTCGCAGTGGCCCCGGGTGAGACGGTCGTGCAGGCCCAGCGCAGCAACGAGCTCGAGCATGATCTCTGCGCTGTTCACTTCGACGCTGCGTTGATCTCGTTCCGCACCGAGCTTCACGTATCGCTCGAGCTGCCTCGTGGTACCCGTGCGCATCGCGAGCCCGAACCGTGACGGTGCCTGGTCGGGGAAGACGAGCGTCAGCTTGAGCAGGACGGTGAGTGGCAGGAGACGTCGAGCGAGGCGATCGACCGCCATGAGCACCATGGTCGAGGCCGCGGCGACCAGCACCCACCACACCCACTTGTTCATCCCGAGTCGCTGCGGCGGGAAGACACGCGCCATGACCAGCGAGAACACGATGGACAGCGAGATCGGGACGAGGAAGATCAGGAGTCGCAGCGCCCGCGACAACCACGGCCTACCCTGCCACTGGCCGCTCGACCGGGCCTCGTAGTCCATCTGCGTGGGACCCGACGTCACCGGGGGTTTTCGGCAAGAAGCGCTCAAGACTTGAGCGACGTTCCCATCGCCTGTCCGAGGGCGAGGGGTCGATCAGAGCTTGCGGACCACCACGCTGCCGACGGAGTAGCCCGCGCCGAAGCTGCAGATCACGCCGATATCGCCCGGAACGAGATCGGCACGATGGCGATGGAACGCGATCACGGACCCAGCGGAGCTGGTGTTGGCGAACTCGTCGAGCACGATCGGCGCCTCGTCGTCGTCTGGCACCCGCCCGAGCACCCCCTTGGCGATCAACTGGTTCATCTTCAAGTTGGCCTGGTGCAGCCAGAAGCGGCGGACCGCATCGGGCTCGATCTGCAGCGCGCCGAGATGATCCTTGATGTGCGTCGCAACCATCGGGCAGACCTCTTTGAACACCTGCTGGCCGCGCTGGCGGAAGACCAGATCGTGCGGATCGCGGACCATGCCCGGACGTGACTCACTCGAGTTGAGGAACCCGAAGTCGTTGCGGATGTTGTTCGAGAACTGAGTCGCGAGCCGGGTGCCGAGCACCTCCCACGTGTCGTCGGCGATGGCGTGGTCGGCCCGCTCCATCACCACCGCGGTGCACGCATCGCCGAAGATGAAGTGGAAGTCGCGGAGCTCGAAGTTGTTGTGACCCGACGTGATCTCCGGGTTCACGACCACCACGCAGGTCGCCGAACCGCTCCGCAGCGCGTCTGCCGCGGCCTGCATCGAGAACGTGGCCGAGCTGCACGCGACGTTCATGTCGTAGGCCCAGCCTGCGGCGCCGATCGCGTTCTGCAGCTCGATCGACACAGCTGGATACGCGCGCTGGAGGTTCGAGCAGCCGACGATGATCGCGTCGACATCGGCCGGGGTGCGGCCGGCTTGGGCGAGCGCGTCCATCACCGCGGGGATCGACATCTCGGCCTGGATGCCCAGTTCGTCCTCGGTGCGCAGTGCGAGCAGCGGACGCATGCGGCTCGGGTCGAGCACGCCGTCCTTCTCCATCACGTAGCGCGACTCGATGCCGGACGCCTTGAGGATGAACTCCTCGTCGGGCACCGACCGCGCTGTCAGCTCACCGCGTTCGATCTCGTCGGCATGGGTCGCGTTCCAGATGTTCGTCGCCTCGGTGAGGGACGCGACCAGCTCGGCATTGGAGATCGTGTGCGGCGGGTGGGCGAGCCCGGTCCCCGCGATGACGACACCGGTCGAGGGCGGGGCTTCGGAGCGAGCGTTCATGTCGCATCGAGTATTGCCGACGCCGACGGTGATGCGGGGAGTCTGAGAGGATCGGGTCATGAGCTATGACGACATCGTTGCTGCATTCATCGAGCCACCCGCGACCCCGATCCCGGCACCGGCGGTGCCCGACTCCCCGGCACGCCGTCTCCGAGACGCGTTGGAGCCGATCGCGACGCAGGGGTGGTGGTCACGTCCTGCGGCCGAGCAGATCCAGTCGCTCGGACTCGGGTTCTTCGAAGGCTACGTGTGGGGCCGCGCCGCAGCACTCGGCATACCCGAGCCTTCGGTGGTGGTCGCCACGTTCGGGGTGTTCGATGCGGGCCTGTTGGAGGCCGTGTACCTCCACGGGTCGGCGCAGTGCTCGCGCTCGGACGTACTCGCCGCCCGCGAGGCCGGTGCCACGGCCAGCCTCGTGGCGCTCGTCGATGCCGAGGCTGCGGACGCCATCGCCGGTCCGCTGTTCGTCGCCCTGGACGCGATCGATGGGCTCGGCCGTCCGCTGTTCAGCGCGCTGCGCGCGCTCCCTCGCCCCACCTCGCCGCAGGGTCGGCTGTGGCGCGCAGCCGAACTGGTGCGCGAGCATCGCGGCGACGGGCACCTCGGGGCCTGCGCAGCGAGCGGTCTCGACGTCTCGACGATCAACGTGCTCACCGAGCTGTGGCTCGGTTTCGCCCCTGGTGAGTACAGCGGCACCCGCGGGTTGTCGGCCGATGCGGTCGTAGACGTGATGGCTCAGCTGGAGGATCGGGGCTGGGCGACCGGTTCGAAGCTCACCGACGAGGGCCAGCGCGTGCGTGACGAGTTGGAAGCGGCGACCGATCGTTCACAGCGAGCACTGATCGTCGCGCTCGGCGACCGCCTCGACGATCTGGTGGAACGGGCCCAGGCTGTCTCCGCGGCGTTGATGGCGGCGCGGGCCTTCCCCCACGACGCGCGCAAACGCGCCGCCGGGTGATCGGTGAACCGCCGCGTCAGAGGTGTGGATGTCGGGTGCTGGTCTCGATCAGCAGCAGTCGCGCCGGCCGCCGGCTCACCGATCGATGGCGGTGGGGGAGTCGGGCGTCGTAGCTGACCGAATCGCCGGCGGCGAGACGGGTGACCGTGCCGTCGACGTCGATCTCCACCGCGCCGCTCACCACGTAGGCCGCCTCGAATCCGTCGTGGGTCCACGCGTCGGCGAACTCGTGCGGGAGGTCGGTGAACTCGACCACGTGGAAGGGCGCATCACCGGCGACGAGCGGGCGATACGCGGGCAGCCCGGCGGGGTCGTCCCGACGCACGACCGAGAGCGGCGCGTTGCGTGCCTCCGGCTTGCCGAAGAGCGACTGCGGCGTGGTGTGCAGTGCGCGAGCGATACGCGACAGCGACTCCATCGAGGGTTGGGCGCGGTCGTTCTCGACCTGCGACAGGAACGGCTGTGAGAGCTCGGCCTGCTCGGCGAGCTGCACCAACGTGAGGCCGGCTTCGAGGCGATGGCGGCGAATGGCGGCACCCAGCGGGGATGCAGGACTCGTCGTGGTCGAGGCCATCGGAGGGTTCACGAGACGAGCGGGAGGACCTCGGTCATGAACCGTTCCATCTGCTCTTCGGCCTTTGCATACGGGTCGCCGATCAGGTGCGGGAAGATCGTGATGTTGTCGACACCGAGCAGGTCGCGGTACATCTGGATGTCGGCCGCGACTTCTTCGGCGGTGCCGGCCAACATGGTCTTCTGGGCCATCGACTCTTCCAGGGTGGGGATGAGGCCGGGGCCGACAGGCTTGCCGTCGGGGCCCATGTAGCCGCGGCTCCATCCATAGGGCCCGAGGAACTTCCAGAACTCGTCGTGGCCGTTGCGCGCCGTGCGCATCGCCTCTTCGTGTGTGTCCTCGACGCGAGTCGCCACGACGAGCATGCGCTTGTCGCCCCGGGCGAGGCCCGAGCCGTGATGCTGCTCGTGCAGTTCTCCATAGCGATCCCACATCCGCTTGATGAAGGTGGGGTGCTGGTTCCAGAACACTGCGCCGTGATCGACCACCGGGCAGTACTCCACCGTTGGCGGACTGGTGGCCGCTTGCCAGATCTCGTAGGGATACACCGGCCGAGGGATGAGCGTGAGTTCGGTGACCGTGGCGCCCCGGTCGGGGATACCGGGCACCGGAAGCTGGAAGTACTTGCCCGTGAACGAGAAGCGCTCGTGAGTGAGCGAGGTACGCACGATCTCCATCGCTTCTTCGAACCACTCGCGGTTGCGTACGTCGTCGCTGGCCTGGTCGGGGTTGTCGTGCGAGCCGATCGAGATCTGGTCGTTGTTGAGGTGCAGGATCTCGCGGGGCACGGTGCCTCGCCCGACACCGAGCATCGCGCGGCCACCGGACAGGTTGTGCAACGTGGCGAAGTCTTCCGCGAGACGAAGTGGATGCCACTGCGGCACCACGTTGAACATCGCTCCGAGGCGCACGTTCTGGGTCTTCGCGGCGATCCACATCGAGATCAACAGCCCGTTGGGGATGACCTCGTAGCCCTCGTACTGGAAGTGGTGCTCGGTGGTCCAGAAGCTGTCGAAGCCCAGTCGATCGGCGGCGATGCCCGCATCGACGTACTTCATCGTCGCGTCCCAACACGTCTGGTTGTCGTAGCGTCGATCCATCGGCTTCGGGGCGCCGGCACCGGCATCGGTCATCTCGACGCCACCGAAGAAGAAAGCTCCGACCTTGATGCCCATTTCGATCCTCCGAGTTGCTGTCATTCGTTGGCGTTGTGTTGCGTGTTGCGTGTTGGTGTTGCGTGTGGTTCACCTGGTCTGGTGTGAGTTCGAACGTAGCACGGTCCGGTGTCGAGTATTGACAGGATCAATATTCGGATCGGGGTGCGTACACTCCGATCGTGCCTGCCGATGAAACAACTCCAACTCCGTGGGGAGTGGGGGAGCGATTACGGCAACCGCGCCGGTGACGAACTGGGCCTGTGTCGCGATCTGGGCATCGTGCACCCGGCGGTCTGGCCGGCGCTCGCCAACCACGTCGTGCACACCGAGGTGGCACGGGGCAGTTGGATCCACACCCGAAGCATCGTGCGTCACCACGCGACTGCGGCAGCAGGCGCGACCGCGGTGGTGCGGGCAGTGGTCGTGCGGCGGTTCGTGGCGCACGGTGAACGCGCCGTGCTCGACGTGGAGATCGAGGTCGACGGCGTGGTCGTCGCGACCCTGGAGCACGAGGCGATCGTCGCTCTGCTGTAGTCGTGGTCCCGGCCGGGACCATCGGCACTGGCTGCCTCAGGGTTGCCGTGGTGCCATGGAGGTGCGGCCGCCGCGGAGAACGTGCCCGGCTCGGCCGTCGAATCGAGGTTGCCATGCATGCGCCACTTGCCTTGACAACGCTGGGCGGAGTGCGGACCGTCACCGGGAGTCGATTCCTGGTGGACGCGGGCGAGCACCGCGTGCTCGTCGACGCCGGGCTGTTCCAGGGGTTGAGCGAGTTGCGCGAACGCAACTGGAACCCCTTCCCGGTGCCGCCCAGTTCGATCGACGCGATCGTGATCACGCATGCCCACCTCGATCACTGCGGGTACCTCCCTCGCCTCGTGAACGCCGGCTTCCGGGGTTCGGTGTACGTCACCTACGACACCGGCAAGCTCATGTCGGTCGTGCTGCCCGACAGCGGACGACTGCAGGAGGAGGAGGCGAAGTACGCGAACCGCGCCGGCTACTCGCGTCACCGTCCGGCTCTCGCCCTCTACACCGAGGACGATGCCTGGACCGCACTCGATCGACTGCGACCTGTGCACTTCGGTGACGACATCGCCGTGGTTCCCTGAGTACGTGCCCGCTTCGAGCCCGCTGGACACATCCTCGGCTCGGCGGTCGTGAGGATGACGCTCGGTGAGGACGCTGCTGAGGAGGTGACGGTCACCTTCAGCGGGGATCTCGGCCGCCACGAACACCCGTTGCTCGGGCCACCCACACCCATCGGTGATACCGACTGGATCCTGGTCGAATCCACCTATGGTGACCGCGAGCACGCGTCCGACGACACCGTCGACCGGCTTGCCGAGCTGATCGAGCGCACCGTCGACCGCGGCGGCAAGGTGATCATTCCCGCCTTCGCCGTCGATCGCACCGAGGTCTTGCTCTACCACCTGCACCAACTGTCGGAGGCGGGGCGACTGCCGGCCGTGCCGATCTTCGTCGACAGCCCGATGGCCTTGGCCGGACTGAGCGTGTACCGCGATGCGATCGACGGCGATGCGGTCGACGTGCGGGAGGACCTGCGAGGTGACGGCACGTTGTTCCAGCTGCCGCGCCTCGACGAGGTGCTCGACGCCGAGGGGTCGAAGGCGGTGAGCCGCATGAGTGGCCCCGCGATCGTGATCGCCGGCAGTGGCATGGCCTCGGGTGGTCGGGTGGTGCACCACCTGGAGAAGTTCCTGCCCGATCGTGCCAACTCGGTGGCGCTGGTGGGCTTCCAGGCCGCCGGCACGCGGGGCCGCAGCTTGATGGATGGTGCCGACTCCGTGAAGATCCACGGTCGGTACGTGCCGGTGCGCGCCGAGGTGTGCGACCTCAGTGGCTTCTCGGTTCACGCCGACGGCAGCGAGCTGATCGACTGGTTGCGCACAGCGACCCGCGAGCCGAGCGGTGTGTTCGTGGTGCACGGCGAGGAAGAGGCCTCGCTGGCGCTTCGACGCCGGATCATCGACGAGCTCGGGTGGAACGCCGTCGTCCCGCACGATGGCGAGCGGCTGAACCTCTGGCGCGTCGAATGACCAACACGGCCCGGATCGCGGCGGTAGCCGCAACCGACGATCCGAGTCTCACGTGCCACCCCGGGGTGGTCGCTGGTACTCGGTTCGACCGGCTGGGACTCGGGTGGACGGGCGGGTCAGGCCTTGATGCGAGCGTTGGTCGGGTCGTACAGCGGTGACATCGAGGCGATCGCCGGATACCGGGTACCTGCGACGTCGACCGTCCATGAGGCATCGGCGAGGTACGCCGATGTGACGGGCTCGCCGGCCTCGATCATCGCCAGGCCGACGGCGCCGCCGAGGGTGTGGCCGTAGCTCGCGGCGCGGATGTAACCGACGGGCGTGCCGTTGCGGTGCACCACCTCCGCATGGAACATCAACGGCTCGGGTTCGGTGAGCTGCACCTGCACGATCCTGCGGGTGAGCGGTCCGGCTGCCTTACGGGCCAGCACAGCGTCGCGACCGACGAAGCCCCCCGGCTTGTCGAGCGCCACCGCGAAACCGAGGCCGGCTTCGAGCACGCCGTCGGTGTTGTCGATGTCGTGGCCGTAGTCGCGGTAGCCCTTCTCCATGCGCAAGCTGGCGAGCGCCTTCAGTCCGGCGTGGCGAAGCCCGAACGCAGGGCCGGCCTTGACGAGACGCTCGTACACGTGCACGGCCTGCTCGGTGGGGACGTAGAGCTCGTAGCCGAGTTCGCCCACGTAGGTGATGCGCACGCAGAGCACCCGAGCGAAGCCGAGATCGATCTCTCGTGCCGTTCGGAAAGGGAACGCCGTGTTCGACAGGTCGACGGTCGTGAGCGTCTGCAACAGTTCGCGGGACCGGGGGCCCTGCACGTTGATCTGGGCGTAGCCGGAGGTGACGTCGGTGACGAACGCATGGTGTGGCTCGGCCTGACGACGCAGTCGCGTCTCGACGTGCCGGTGTGCCGTGTCGGTGGCGACGACGAGGAACTCGTCGCCGCCGAGCTTGGTGACGGTGAGGTCGGCCTCGAGCGTGCCCGCGTCGTTGAGCCATTGGGTGTAGGTGATGAAACCCGCCTCGGTGTTCACCGCGTTCGCCGAGAGGCGATCGAGGATGGCACCGGCGTCGCGGCCCTGCACGCGGAACTTCGACATGAACGACATGTCCATCACCACGACGGCTTCGCGGCACGCGTGGTGCTCGGCCTCCCACCGATCCCAGAACGCGGGCCTGCGCCAGGTGAGGGCGCCCGGGTCGGCCGTTCGACCCGGGCCCGCGTACCAGTCGGCGCCCTCCCACCCGCTGACGTCCTTGAAGTAGGCGCCCTCGGCGGCCAGTCGATCGTGCAGGGGCGAGCGCTTGGCGCCGCATGCGGTCTGCATCGACCGGTTGGGGTAGTGGCACGCGTAGACCATGCCGAGCGACTCGACGGTGCGGGTGCGGCGGTACTCGGGGTTGCTCTGGTAGCGCTGCAGGCGGTCGATGTGGAAGCCGGTCACGTCGACGTCGGGACGACCGGTCATCACCCAGTTCGCCACCACTCGACCCAGGCCGCCCCCCGTGAGGATGCCGATCGAGTTGAGGCCGGCGCACACGAAGTAGTTGCGCAACTCGGGTGCCTCGCCCACCACAGGGGCCAGGTCGGGCGTGAAGCTCTCGGGGCCGCAGAAGAACGTGCGGATACCGATCTCGCTGCTCACCGGCACTCGGCTCATCGCCCGCTCGACGTACGGGCCCATGCGGTCCCAGTCGGGCTGCAGCGAGGTGAACGACGAGTCGCCGGGGATGCCATCCACCTTCCACGGCGCGCACACCGGTTCGAACAGGCCGATCATCAGCCCGCCAACCTCTTCGCGGTAGTAGCCGTAGTTGGCCGGATCCTCGATCACCGGCCACGAGCCGTCCATGCCCTCGATCTGCTCGGTGATCAGGTAGTAGTGCTCGGCCGCCTGCAGTGGCACGTTCACGCCGTGGCGCTCGCCCAAC
>JANNQK010000155.1:0-9335 GCA_031400715.1 Actinomycetes bacterium
CCCCCCCCCCCCCCCCCCCGATGGGTGAGCGGCTTGCCGTGAACCCATCAGCAACTGAGCGCGGCGAAGCCGCTCCGATCAAATTCGAGGGAGTGGAGTGAGCGCAGCGAACGAACGACCGAGATCGTCAATTCGAGGGAGTGGAGAGAGGGAGCGAAGCGACCGAACGAACGACCGAGACGACTCTCAGCCGCCCGTTGCGCGGGCGAGCGTGCCGAGGTACAGCTCGATCACCGCGGGGTCGGCGAGCAGTTCGCGACCAGTGCCCGTATACGCGTTGGTCCCTTGGTCGAGCACGTAGCCACGGTGCACCACCTGAAGGCATCGCCGCGCGTTCTGCTCGACCATCAAGATCGCGACACCTTCGGCATTGATCGTGCGGCAGCGCACGAACACCTCGTCTTGCAGCACCGGCGACAGGCCGGCGCTCGGTTCATCGAGCAGGAGCACCTTCGGCTCCATCATCAACGCTCGACCCATCGCCACCATCTGACGCTCACCTCCGGACAGCGCGCCGGCGCGCTGCGCCGCTCGCTCGCCGAGCCGGGGGAACAGCGTCGTCACGTACTCGAACCGCTCGGGGAACCGCTTGGGCGCCAAGAAGCACCCCATCTCGAGGTTCTCCTTGACGGTCAAGCTGGGGAACACGTTGCGCACCTGCGGCACGTACCCGACGCCCTTGGCAACGAGCTCGTGCGCCTTGGCCCCGGTGATGTCGACGTCGCCGAGATGCACTCGCCCCGACCGCACCGAGCACTGGCCCAGGATCGCCTTCAGCAGCGTCGACTTGCCGGCGCCGTTGGGTCCGATGATGCCGACGAACTCCCCCGCGTGCACCGTGAGGTTGCACCCGTTGAGGATGTTCACCTCGGGGACGTAGCCGGCCACGAGCTCCTCGGCCTTGAGGACGGCCGCGCCGCCGGTGAGGTCGCTCATACCTGGTCCTCCAGGAGGGTCTTGCCTTGGTGGGCACCGAGGTACGCGTCGATGACGGCTGGGTTGGACGAGATGTCGTCCGGCGTCCCCTCGGCGATCACCTGACCTTCGGCCATCACGATCACCCAGTCGGAGATGTCGTGCACCATGTCCATGTCGTGTTCGACGAACAGCACGGTCATCCCGAGGTCGCGCAGACCACGCACATGCTGGTTGAGGCTCTGCTTCAAGGCCGGGTTCACACCGGCCATCGGCTCGTCGAGCATGACGAGGGTGGGGTCGGTCATCAGCGCACGCGCCATCTCGAGCAGCTTGCGCTGTCCACCCGAGAGCGCACCCGCGTACTCGTCGCGCATGTGATCGAGCTTGAAGCGCGTGAGCAGCTCATCGGCCCGGGCTTCGATCTCTGCTTCCTGCTTCTTCCAGCGACCGGGGAACAGACCGTTCCACCACTTCTCGCCGATCTGGCCGGTGGCACCGAGCTTCATGTTCTCGATCACCGGCAACTTGGTGAGGCTCTTGGTGAGCTGAAAGGTGCGCACCATGCCGCGAGACGCCATCCGGTGTGTCGCGACCCCGTCCATCGACGCCCCGTCGAAGCTCCATCGGCCGGTGTTCGGCTTGTCGAAGCCGGTCATCAGGTTGAAGAAGGTGGTCTTGCCGGCACCGTTGGGTCCGATCAACGCCGTGATCGACCCGCGTTGCACCTCGAAGTGGTCGACGTCGACGGCGACGATGCCGCCGAACGCACGACGGATGCCGTCCGCGACGAGAATCGGGTCGGGCTTGGCCACACCCGGCTCGGGCGAGACACCGGCGAGTGCGGCCTTGGCCGCCTTGGCGTACTCCGACAACACGCGAGGCGCGTGGGGATCGTCGGGTGTGGCGACCGGCTCGGTCGCGGACTGGTCGTCAGCGTCCTTCAAAAGCCATCTCCTTCTTGTTCCCGAACAGGCCTTGCGGTCGGTAGACCATCAACAGCACGAGCAGGATGCCCATCACCATGAACACGACCACGCCCACGTCGGTCGACTGCAGCAACGTGAAGTCGCCGATGCGAACCGGCTTGTCGACGAGCTCGCGCAGGAAACCGTCGAGCAGGGAGTAGATGCCCCAGAAGACCATCGGACCGATGATCGAGCCGGTCACCTTGGCCACGCCACCGAGCACGAGGCCGGTGAGGACGAAGAACGTGAGGTCGCGGCTGAAGTTGTCGGGCTGCACGTTGGCATTGCCGAGCGCCAACATCATGCCGGCGAACGAACCGATCACGCCGCCCAGCACGAGGGCCTGCATCTTGTAGCTGAAGACGTTCTTGCCCAGACTGCGCACCGCGTCTTCGTCTTCGCGGATCGCCTTCAGTACTCTCCCCCACGGACTCTTCATCAGCAGCCAGACGACCACGCCGAAGATCGCAACGAGGCTCCAGCCGACGATCAGGTTCCACAAGGTGCGGCCGCTGAACTGGAAGAACCAGAAGCCGTACTCGCCCGCGGAATCCAAGCCGAGGTTGATGCCCACCTGCTGGAACGTGTCAGCGAAGTCTTTCAGGCCGTCGGTGCCCCCGAACTGGTCACGGAACTTCACCGATCGCACGATCAACCTGACGATCTCGGCCGACGCGATGGTGACGATGGCGAGATAGTCGGCTCGCAATCGCAGTGTCGGCACGCCCATCAGCAGTCCGAGGAACACCGAGTAGCCAATCCCGATCAGGACACCCCACCACAGGGAGATCCCGAAGATCGAGGCGGTCTGGCCGACGCCATACGCGCCGGCTGCCATGAACCCCGCCTGGCCGAAGTTGAGCAGACCGGCGTAGCCGAACTGCACGTTGAGGCCGATCGCGGCGATCGCGTAGTAGCACGCGTTGAACCCGATGAACTGCAGGATTGCGTTCTCGAGCACCCCTCCGATATCCATCGCGCCTCCTTAGCCGACTCGTTGGGCTCGCCCGAGGATGCCCTGCGGCCGGACGAGGAGGATGAGGATCAGGATCAGGAGCGCAGGTGCTGCCTTGAGCTCGGTGGGCACACCGACGAGCGTCGAGGTCTCGACGAGGATGCCGACCACGAAGCCGCCGACCAGCGACCAAAAGCGCTCCCCAGACCGCCGAGGGTGATGCCGGCGAACATGAGGAACAGCAGCGCCGTGCCCATGTCCCACGACACTTGCTCGTCGAGACCTCGGAAGACACCGCCCAACGCAGCCAACGCGCCACCGGCGATCCAGATGATGCGGATCACCTTGGCGCTGTCGATGCCGGTGGACGATGCAAGATCGACGTTGTCGCTCACTGCTCGCGTGGCCTTGCCCAGCCGGGTGTACTGCAGTGTGAGCGCAACCGCAACCAGGACGATCGTGGCGAGGATCGTGACGATGAGGTCGCGTGGGGTGATGGTGATCGGCCCGATCTTCGAGCCGACCTGGTTGGTGTAGTCGAGGAACGGCTTGTCGCGCCCGCCGAATCGCCAGAGGAAGAAGTTCTTGAGCGCAATCGACATGCCGAGGGTGATCACCATCTGCGAGATCAGTCCCACACCTCGAGCACGGAACTTGGAAAAGCCCCAGCGGTCGAGCGAGTAGCCCAACAACCCACCCGCGACGACTGCGAGGGGCGTCGCGATGAGGACGTGGACACCGCGGTCGTTGAGGAAGTAGGCGGCCATCGCACCGAACGTCACGATCTCGCCGTGGGCGAAGTTGGTGAGGCCGGTCGTGCCGAAGATGAGCGACAGCCCGACGGAACACATCGCGATGATGAGCCCGAGCCGGATGCCATCGGCGAAGCGCTGGGAGATCCGCTCGGTGGTGGACGTCGACTCGCTCTGCGAGGCTCCGGTGAAGAAGTTGACGATCTTCTTCGACGTCACGAACCCCGCCTCGGTCACCTGCTGCTCAGCGGGGTTCTCCGCCGACAGCGCGAGACCGTCGGGCAGGGTGGACTCGTCGATCCTGACTGTGTAGTCGGCCTTGCCGGGGACGGATACGAGGGCCACGCCCTTGTCGTCGGTCACAGCAGTGCCGATCACCGCACCGGACGCGTCGAGCACGGTGACCGACACTCCGGGCACCGGCTGGTTGTCGGTCTTGCCGGACGCGTCGCGCTGCTGGTCCTTCACCTGCACCTGGATCGACTCGCCATCGGCCGACGCCGGCGAGCTGAACCCGACGAGCGCAACGAGGGCGACCAACAGACCAACGAGCAGTTGAACGCCGCGTGACCTGCCGGCAAAGTCTTCGATCGTCCCCACGGTCGGCTGCGTCATCGGGCGGCACTCTAGGTGGCGCGGGGTCCGTGCTCAAGGGTGAGCGACAGGTTCGTGGACGATGTCGACCAACGCTCTCGAACGTCACTATCATCAGCCTGATGATGGTGATGAGTTCCAATCGATCCACCCTCGGGTCACGTTGAGCACGAGGGTGATCGGCGTGCTCGTCACCATGGCGTTCGTGTGTGGCGGCTGCGCCGACGATGCCTCGGACGCAGCGCCGGCGCCCACCGCGACATCGGCTGCACCGGCTGCACCGGCACAGACGACCGACACGACAGACACGACAGACACGACCGACACGACCGACGACGTACCTCCCACCACCGAACCCAAGATCCCGATTCCGACCGGACTCCTGGTGGCCGTGCCACAGCAGAACCGGGAGGACCCCGCGAAGGGACAGTTCCAACTCCAGATCGTCAACGACACCGACGAACGATTCGAGGTCTCTTCGGTTCAGTTCGTCTGGACCGGTTACACCAGTCCGTTCACGCCACGAGACACGACGATCGTGGGTGGGCAGATCATCGACCTGCCCGTCCCGTTTCCGGGGGCGACGTGCGTCGGCGACGGCTCCATCGACACCATGCCATCGATGGACGACGCCGTGGTGATGCTGGGACTGGCGGATGGCTCGGTGCGCGAGGCGCCCGTCGTCGACCGCTGGCATCTGGCGCGCCGCCTGTACCTCGAGGACTGCCAGCGCCAGTTCATCGTCGCGTCGGTCGCCATCGAGTGGGTCGATCTGCACGAAGAGACCTACGACGGGCGCCCGGTCACCGCGGGCTCGCTGCGCCTCACGCGCGGCACGGGCGACGGCACCGTCACGATCGACTCGATCTCGGGCACCATCCCCTACTCGTTCGAGGCCGTCGACATCGCGCCGGGTGAACCGGTCGCCGTGCTCGGCGCCGACGAAGCCGTCGTCGAGGTCCCGATCCGTTTCACCGAGAGCCGTTGCGACCCGCACGCGCTCTCCGAAGTGAAGCAGCCGCACAAGTTCGTCGCCCAGGTCGATCTCGGCGACGGCGTCCTGCTGGCATTCGTCGTGATCCCCGATGTCGCCGACTGGGTGCCGATGCGGCGGACCGCAGATCGAGCGTGCATCGTGACCGGTCAGGTGGAGTTCGTCGGCGACGAGGCCGCCGCGACCGCCGCGACCACGGCGACCTCAGCGCCCTGATCCGACCTCGTACGGACCACGCCGCCTGCTTCGGTAGGCACGGGCCTTCTCGCGCCCTCCGCAGGCGGACATCGAGCACCAGCGGCCGCTGCGGTTGCGTGACGCATCGACGAAGATCCAGCCGCAGTGCTGGCACGCCTTCACCCGTACCCATGTGTCGGTGCTCTGCGCCTCGACGATCACCTCCACCAGTCGAGCGGCCACCACATCCGATGTCGCGTCGGTCGCGACGAGGCGCAGCCGCACACCATCGACGACGGGTTGCAGGCGGCAGTGCTCCAGGGCGTGGGCCAGCGGTGAGAGCGATCGGTCGACGATCGAACGCCACATCGCATCGCGCAGCTCGAGCATCTTGTCGCGATCCGCGACGGTGACGCTCTCGACGTCGTACCCCTCTCGACGCAACCACGAGTCGAGATCGTCGACGTCGCGCCACGCGTCGCCACCCTGTTCGCGGTTGATCGAGTTGCAGAAGCGACGGACCAGATCGAGTGAGCCACCGGTTCCGACGGCGTCGGGCCAGCTGCCATCGGGCAATGGGATTCCCGACGAATCGAGCGGGTGACGCGCCGAGTTCATTGCGGCCATCGTAGGCAACGCCAGGAAGGTGGCGCCGCTACGGTCGCAACCGATGACCACCGATCCGCCCGACCCGCTCCTCACCGACAGCACACAGGCCGTGCCACAGCCCACACTGCGAAGCGCGCTCGACGACGACTCGTGCGACGTGCTCCTGATCCGCCACGGGCGATCTGCCGACGTGATCCCCGGCACCGCAGAGTCGGCCGACCCGCCTCTGCACACCGTGGGGCACGCACAGGCCGCGGCCCTGGTGGCGCGCCTCACACCAGTCAACCTGCACGGGGTGTACAGCTCTCATCTCGCCCGCGCGGTCCAGACTGCCCAACCTCTCGCCGATGCACGCGAGCTCACGCTCGAGATCTTCGACGACCTGCGTGAAGTCGACCTCGGCGACTGGAGCAATGGCGAGTTCCGTCGGCGCGCAGCAACACAGGATCCCGAGTTCATCGCCTGGTCCCTCACCGGCAGGTGGGACGGCATCCCTGGGTGCGAAGGTGACGATGCGCTGCGTTCGCGGTTCGCCGCGGTGATCGATGTCATGGCGGCGAAGCATGCGGGGCACCGAATCGCAGTCGTCGCTCACGGCGGCGCGATCAACGCCTACCTGTCACATGTGCTCGGTGTTCACCGCTCGTTGTGGATGACCGTCGAGAACACGAGCATCACCCTCGTGCGCCTGCACCCGAGCCAAGGGGCGACCGTGGTGTCGATCAACGACTGCCATCACCTGTACGACCCCATCGTCGGCATGCCCAGCTGACTACGGTCGATCCATGCCCGACAGCCACGCAATCCCTGTGCCCGAGCGTCCTGCCCCGTTGCGTACGCGGGTCACCGAGCTGCTCGGGATCGACTACCCGATCGTGCAGGCGCCGATGGGATGGATCGCCCGCTCGCAACTCGCCTCGGCAGTCAGCCGTGCCGGTGGCCTCGGCATCATCGAGACGTCATCGGGCGAGCTCGACGCCATCCGCGGCGAGATCATCGCGATGCGCCAGCTGACCAGCCGACCTTTCGGCGTCAACATCGCCCAGGCATTCGTGCGCGATCCGGCGATCGTGGAGTTCGTGGTTGAGCAGGGCGTGCAGTTCGTCACCACGTCGGCCGGAGATCCGGGCAAGTACACGGCCCAACTGAAGGCAGCGGGTCTCACCGTGTTCCACGTGGTGCCCACGCTGGTCGCCGCGCAGAAGGCTGTGGATGCCGGAGTCGACGGCCTGGTCGTGGAGGGCGGCGAGGGCGGCGGGTTCAAGAACCCCCGCGACGTGTCGTCGATGGTGCTGCTCCCGCTGGTGCGTTCGAAGCTCGACGTGCCCATCATCGCCGCGGGCGGCATCACCGATGGGGCATCGATGGCCGCCGCGTTCGCGCTCGGCGCGGACGGTGTGCAGATGGGGACTCGGATGGTGAGCGCAGCGGAGTCGCCGGTGCATCAGAACTGGAAGGATGCGATCATCGGTGCGGCCGAGACCGACACGGTGTTCCTCAACAGATTCGGTCGCCCCGGGCTGCGCGCACTTCGAACCCGGCGGAGCGAACGGCTGGAGCGAGAAGAGAACGTCTCGATGGCCGAGTTCGGCACTGCGACCGATCTCTACTTCGGTGGAGACATGGAGGCCTCGCTCGCGCTCACCGGCCAGGTCGCCGGACGCATCGACCGGGTCCGTACGGCCGAGGACATCCTCCACAGCACGATCCGCGAGTTCCGTCAGGTGGTCGGAGCACTGGGATCGTTGATCTGACCGCCTCCGGTCGCTAGCCTCTGTTCTCAAGCGGAGGTCTCACTGCTCGTTCGTCGACCCCGGACTCCCCTGGGTTCGGCTCGAGCGGTCAGTTGGAGGTCGTGCCGTGACATTCGTAACCGTGAGAAAGAGCCTGACGACCGTGTTCGTCATGTTCCTGGTGATCTCGTTCTGGCGGAACCCCTCAGCGTCCGCCGGCGCCTTCGGAGACTTCGTCAACGACGTTGGCGGCTTCTTCTCGGCGATCATCGACAAGACCGCCGAGTTCGTGAAGGCGCTGGTCTGACGACGGCACACGCATCACGTCCACCATCCACACCGTGATCGCCCACAGCACGGTGGCGAGCGCAATGTGCACCGCCACCAGTGCCGCCGGGATGTCGGTGAAGTACTGCAGGTAGCCCACGCCACCCTGCAGGACGGCGACGCAGATCCACGCGACGATCACTCCGTCGAGCACCTCCCGGTCGTCGCGGCGGGAGCGAAGCCGAAACATCAACCCCGCGACGACGGCGACCGCGACCCACACCGAGACGCTGTGCACCTGCACCACGCGGTCGATCGCGAACCCGAACCGCCGAGCTTCTTCGTCGCCGGCGTGCGGACCGGAACCCGTGACCACGGTGCCCAGCACGATCACGATCGCCGTCGCGACAGCGACCGCCCACACATGCCGGCGGATCGGCTCGCTCACACGAGGCACGGTGACTCGATCGGCGAGGCCGGCTCGATGCACGAGCACCACCGCATTTGCGATCAGCACCATCGACAGGATGAAGTGGGCCTGCACGGCGGCCGGGTGGAGATCGACCAGCACGGTGACCCCGCCGAGCACGATCTGTCCGACCACCCCTGCGACCAAACCCCACGACAGCCAGGTGAGGTCGCGCCGGCGCGGCTCGCGCAACGCCGATCCCAGCACCGCGATCATGACGCCGAGAGCCACGAGTCCGGTGAACAGCCGGTTGATCTGCTCGATCGCGGCGTGCTTCGACGACACATCGATCAACTGCTCGTTGTTGCAGTTCGGCCAGTCGTCGCAGCCGAGACCCGAACCGGTGAGGCGAACTCCAGCCCCGGACACGACGATGATCGCCAGAAGTGCGAGCGCGGCGATACAGATCGACCGGTACTGCCCGGGCGAGAGCCGGAAGCGACGCCCGCGCGGTCGCTCGGACGAAGCGCCGCCGCCTGCATCGGCGACATCGACGGTGGTGGCCACGGCAGGCAGCGTACGAGGCCGGCCGGTGTGCCGCCCACTCCGCAACGGAGGTCCGGGCGTGGCTACGGTCACCTCCGTGCTCACCAGCTACGACGACTTCCCGATCCACCAGGCGTCTGTGCCGATGGCCAACTCGGCCTCCGGCGACATCAACCAGTACGACCGCTACTTCTTCAACGGCTACACACCTGATGGAAAGGTGTACTTCGCGGCAGCGATGGGGTTGTACTCCAATCGTCACGTGGCCGACGCGGCCTTCTGCATCGTGCGCCCGGCGGCCTCGAACACCGAGGGCGACGACGGCGACGATGGCGACGGCGACGGCGGCACCAGAAGGGAGCAGCGCTCGGTGTTCGTCTCCCAGCGGGCTCCCGACGACCGGATGTTCGCAACCC
>JANNQK010000156.1:0-6189 GCA_031400715.1 Actinomycetes bacterium
CCACCGTCACCCCCCCCAACCCCCCGGGCCCTGAGTGCTACGTGGCCGCCCCCCCCGGCCCACCCCCCGCCCGGCGGGGTCCGGCCGACACAGGTTCGATCTCCCGCTACGAGGTGCGTCATCGCGGAAGGGCGGTCCTGCCTCGAACGGGCCGAAGGTAATCGTAAGGTCGATCGTACAGAATCCGAGGTGACACCGCCTTCAGGCGACGTTGGCTCGGGCGGGCCAACAGGAAGGATTCCCCTCATGCGCAAGACCCTTGGTCTCGTCGCTCTCACCATGGCGTTTTCCACGATCGGCTTTGGGTCGGTTGCGAGTGCGGCGCCATACGGCGGGGCGAGTTCCGGACAAGTCTCTGATCGCACACCGGCTGCAGGTCAGGCGGTCGTGGTGTCTGGCGTCGGATTCGCGCCGAACAGCAAGGTTGTCGTGACGATCGAGCCTGGCTCGACGGTGCTCGCGACATTGACCGCTGACGCAACCGGTGCGGTCACCGGCACGGTCACCATCCCGGCCGGCGCCTCCGGTGACGCGAAGTTGGTGCTCAAGGGCACCACTGCCGCCGGGGCCGCCGTCAGCGCGAGCATGCCGATCGTCGTCGGCAGCGCGGGCTCTGGTCTGCCGACCACTGGTTCGGACACCGAGCCGATGGTGTTGTGGGCCCTTGCTGCCGTGGCCGCCGGCGGCGTGCTCGTGCTCACGGTGACACGGCGTCGTCGCAACGCGATCGACACCGTCGATCACGGCTGATCCAGCTCGAGCCCTGCCCAGCAGGCAGCGACTCCGGTAGCCTGCGGGACTCCCGACCGACACCCACCAACGACGGACAGGTCACGCGACCTGTCCGTCGTTCGCGTGCTGGCCGTGTCCGCCGCCGCCGGTCACTCAAAGGTTTTCCAGATGCCACGTGGCCACTGTGGCAATGCCATGGGCGGAGCTGGTCGGGCGGCCGGCAGAAACGGATGAGTCACATGTTTGGTTCTCTTCTTTCTCGGGGTGGGCTATCGCGGTCGACGAAGAGACGACAGGTGCACCGTCCCAAGCGGTTCTTGTCGTCGGCGCTGGCTGTTGGGGCGTTCCTCAGCGGCGGCGTGGTGATCGGGTCCACCGGCGGTGCCGGAGCGGCACCGCCGGCTGATGCAGTCGGACAGGGCTTCACCGTCACGCCGGCCGACCTGGCGTTCATCCTTCAGCAGATCAAGATCGCCGAGGCCCACGTGCTCAGTACGACGCCGGCCACCGGCCCTTGCGGCTCGCTGCTCGGGCCCGGCCCGAATCAGGTGTTGAACCCGATGCTCTCGTTCGGTCTGCGTACGGTCGACGGAACGTGCAACAACCTCCAGGCCGGTCAGGCCAACTGGGGTGCGGCGCATCAACTCTTCCCTCGGCTCGCGACCCCGCAGTTCGACGCGGCCCAGAACGTGCCGGCCGGATTCCCCGGCGCCGGTAGCCCGACGTCGTATGCGACGCCCGGGGCAGGGCTCGTCTTCGACTCCGAGCCACGCGTCGTCAGCAACCTGATCGTCGACCAGACCTCCACCAACCCGGCCGCGGTTGCGGCAGCTGGCTTCCCCGTGCGCACCCAGGGCAACCCTGGTGTGTTCGTGTGTGGCAATCCGGGGGCTCCGCTCCCCCCGGATTGCGCGCCCCCGAACACGACGCTGTTCATCCCCAACGTCACCACCGACATCGGTCTGTCCCCGCCGTTCAACGGCCTGTTCGCGATCTTCGGTCAGTTCTTCGACCACGGTCTCGACAAGGTCACCAACGGCGGCAGTGGCACGGTGTTCGTGCCGCTGCCCGCTGACGACCCGCTCATCGCCGGGCCGGACCACATCTTCGGCAACGGCGACGATCTGCCGGCCAACCTCCGGTTCATGGTCCTCACCCGCGCGACTGCACTCGGTGCGGGCGGGTCACGCGAGGCCAAGAACACCGATACGCCGTTCGTCGACCAGAGTCAGACCTACACCTCGCATCCGTCGCACCAGGTGTTCCTCCGTGAGTACGTGCTGAATGGCAGCAACCGGCCGGTCAACACCGGCAAGCTGATCCACTCGGTCGACGACGGGATGGCGACGTGGGCGATGGTGAAGACCCAGGCAGCCACGCGGCTCGGTCTCCAACTCGTCGACACCGATGTCAACGACATCCCGATGGTGGCCGCCGATGCCTACGGCAACATGATCCCCGGCCCGCTGCGTGGCATGGCGCAGTTCGTCACTGCGACCGGTCTCGTGGAAGGCAACCTCGCCGCTCCCGTGGTGACGCCGGCCAACGTGGTCCGCGCTGGCGTGGCGTTCTTGAACGACATCGCCCACGCCGCGGCACCCACCGCTGCCGGCCCCGATTCGAACAACACCGCCGGCGGCAGCCTCGACACCCCGGTGCCTGCCGGCACCTACGACAACGAGCTCCTCGATCTCCACTTCATCGCCGGCGACGGCCGGGTGAACGAGAACATCGCGCTGACGGCGGTCCACCAGGTGTTCCACAGCGAACACAACCGGTTGATCGACGACATCAAGAACACCCTCACCAACGACACCAGCCCGTCAGGCGTCGCGGCGTTGGCCGAATGGCAGCAGGCCACCGGTGCTGCGGGATGGAACGGCTCACGTCTGTTCCAGGCGGCGCGCTTCGTCAACGAGATGGAGTACCAGCACCTCGTGTTCGAGGAGTTCGCCCGCAAGGTTCAGCCGGCGATCAACCCGTTCGAGCCGTTTGCCTTCAACCAGACCGACGTCAACCCGGCGATCACCGCCGAGTTCGCCCATGCGGTCTACCGCTTCGGTCACTCGATGTTGAACGAAACGATCCCCCGCATCGACGAGGCGGGCACCCACTTCGACATCGGACTGCTCGAAGGGTTCTTGAACCCGGCGTCCTACACGGACGGCCCGGGTGCCACCGTCATCAACTCTCGCCAGGCGGCGGGAGCGATCATCATGGGCATGTCCGACCAGGTCGGCAACGAGATCGACGAGTTCGTCACCGACACGCTGCGCAACAACCTGCTCGGCCTGCCACTCGACCTCCCGACCCTCAACATGGCTCGTGCCCGCAGCGAAGGCGTTCCATCGCTGAACAACTTCCGCAAGCAGGTGTTCGCCCGGACCAACGACGGCCAGCTCCGGCCATACGCCAACTGGCTCGACTTCGGTCTGGCGCTCAAGCACCCCGAGTCACTCGTGAACTTCGTGGCTGCCTACGGCACGCACCCGACGATCCTGGCCGCGACCACGACCGTCGCCAAGCGTGAGGCGGCTCGCCTCATCGTCAACCCGGTGTTGGGCGATGTGCCGCCCCTCGATGCCGAGGCGTTCATGACGAGCACCACCCCCGCATGGGCGAACAGCGGCTCGACGTCGAACACCGGTCTCGACCGGATCGACCTGTGGATGGGCGGCCTGGCCGAGAACACGAACCCGTTCGGGGGCCTGTTGGGCACCACGTTCAACTACGTGTTCGAGAACCAGCTCACCAACCTCCAGAACGGCGACCGCTTCTACTACCTCGCCCGCACGCCGGGCATGAACCTGCGGGCGCAGCTCGAAGGCAACTCGTTCGCCGAGATGATGATGCGCAACACCACGGCATTGAGCCTCAAGGCCGATCCGTTCGCAACGGCGGACTGCAAGTTCCAGTTCGCCAACGCACCGGGTATTGCCAGCGCACCCACGGGTACGACCATCGTCGACGACCCGACCTCGGAGTGCCGTGAGGATCTGCTCCTCACCCGGATGCCGGACAACACGATTCGCTACCGGTCGACCAACACCGTCGATCCCCCCGGGATCAACGGTCAGTCGGTGTACAACGGCACGATCGGTGCCGACCGGATGTGGGGTGGCAACGACAACGACACGTTCCTCGGCAACGAGGGCAACGACGTGATCGAGGGCGGTTCCGGCGACGACGTCGCCATCGGTGGCGAAGGCAACGACATCATCACCGACTCTGCCGGCGACGACGTCCCCAAGGGCGGTCCGGGCAACGACGCCATCGATGGTGGCATCGGCCTCGACATCCTGATGGGTGGCGACGGTGACGACTTCACCAACGGTGGAGCCAACGCCAACGAGCACTTCCTCGGCGCAGGAGACGACTTCGCCATCGGCGGCCAGGGTATCGACGCGGTGTTCGGCGACAGCGGCGACGACTGGATCGAGGGCGGCGACCAGCCCGACCTCTTGATCGGTGACAGTTCGACGTTGTTCTTCGACGACCACAACATCCCCGGCCACGACGTGATCATCGGGCAGGGCGGCGACGACGACTACGACACCGAAGGCGGTGACGATGTCATGGTCGCCGGTCCCGGTGTCGAGAAGAACACCGGCTCGTCCGGCTTCGACTGGACGATCGGTCTCGGTGATCCGCAAGCGCAGAACACCGACCTGAACCTGAAGATCATCGCCGGAGGCGGACCCGTCACCGAGGTGCGTGACAAGTTCAGCGAGGTCGAGGCGCTCTCTGGCTGGAACCTGAACGACACGTTGAAGGGTGATGATCTGGCGCCGGCGACGAATGCTGGTGCCGGAGCCATCGGCTGCAACGTGCTCGACCAGGACGGCCTCGACCGCATCGCCGGTCTCGACGCCCTGGTCCCGCCGCTCACCACGCCGTCGGGTCCGATCATTGCTGCAGCCACCACGAACTACTGCTTGCTGCAGGGGAACGTGTGGGGCGATGGCAACATCCTCCTCGGTGGGGCCGGCAGCGACGTGCTCGAAGGGCGTGGAGCCAACGACATCCTCGACGGCGACCGGTACATCAACGTGCGCATCAGCGTCCGGACGAACAAGGCCGACCCGCTCAGCGAGATCGGCAGCACGAACTCGATGAGCGCCGTGGCTCGCACGGGCAACTTCGGTCCAGGCACTGCGGGGATGACGCTCCAAGAGGCCGTGTTCGCCGGGTTGGTCGATCCGGGCAAGTTGGCGATCGTGCGTGAGGTCCTCGAGCCGTCGGTGCCGGTAGGCGATTGTGCGGCGGTCACGCCGCTCAACTGCGACCGTGCAGTGTTCAGCGGCCCGCGGGCCGACTACGACCTCACCCAAGTGGGTCTGGCCGTGGTCGTCACCCACGCCCGCGGCGACGGCGGTGGCGGCGGTCTTGCCGACAACGGCATCGACACCACGTACAACTTCGAGCAGTTCCAGTTCAGCGATCAGACCATTGCCAACCCGTTCGGCAGCGGCTTGCTGCGGGTCACGACGTCGCCGGCGGTTCCTTCGAGGATCTCCGTCGACGGATTCGTCCGCAACGACTGGGGCCTGGATTGGGTGACCGTTCCCTCGGGCACCCATGAGGTCTGCTGGAGCGACGTGACCGGCTTCAACAAGCCGGCGTGTCAGACGGTGACCGTGACGAATGGTCAGACGACCGTCGTGAACGGCGTGTTCGCGCCGTTGGGCCTCTTGCAGGTCGGCGTGTCTCCTGGCGGTCTGCCCTCGACGATCCACGTCGATGGCGTCGCTCGTGAGGAGTACGGCCTGTTCGCCTTCATGGAGCCCGGTTCGCACCAGGTCTGTTGGGGCGATGTCCCTGGCTTCCAGGCTCCGGCCTGTCAATCGGTGACGGTGACCGCAGGTGCACAGAGCACGGTGACGGGGACGTTCGTACCGAACGTCAGCCCGACCCCTGGTCCGTTCCCGGTGGTCCCGCACGGCTTCTTGCGGGTGTCGACGAATCCGGCCGTTGTTGCTCGGATCATCGTCGACGGCTTGCCGGCAGCCGATTGGGGCCTCACCTGGATGAAGATCCCGGCGGGTTTGCACCAGGTGTGCTTCACCGACGTGCTCGGATTCGTGACGCCGGCCTGTCAGACGGTCAACGTGACAGTCGGCAACACCTCCACGGTGGTGGGCAACTACGTGCAGTTGGGGCTCATCCAAGTTGGTGTTGCGCCTGCTGGCCTGCCCGTCGATGTCCTCATCGATGGCGTGCCGAGGAACCAGTTCGGTGCCTACCTCTTCATCGAGGCCGGCTCGTACCAGGTGTGTGGTCGGCCGACGTTCGGCTACACCACTCCGGCATGCCAGACGGTGGCGGTGACGGGCGGGGCGCAGACCAATGTGACCCTCACGTACGTCCCCACACTTTGACGGGGTGACACCCATGTGAGACCGGTTGAACCGGTCGAGCTGATCTGATCTGTACCGCACCCGCATCTCCAGCGGGTGC
>JANNQK010000157.1:0-16609 GCA_031400715.1 Actinomycetes bacterium
GCCGGCATTTCACTCAAATCACAAGGGTTCGAAAAAGAGATCATTCCACCGTATTTTTCGGTGAAAGAAGCGGTGTTCCCGTTCCGCAAGTTTCCCGGTGTTGACACGATTCTGGGTCCGGAAATGAAGTCGACCGGCGAAGTGATGGGCGTGGGTAATAATTTTGGCGAGGCTTTTCTCAAGTCGCAGCTGGCATCGAGCTCCGAACTGCCGAAACCAGGCGGTCGTGCGTTTGTCAGCGTTCGATCCAGTGACCGTGAGGCCGTGATCGAGTTGGCGCAGGCGCTGCGTGACCTGGGCTTTAATCTGGTTGCGACGCGCGGTACCGCACTGGCAATCGAGTCGGCAGGGATTCCGGTGGCCGTGGTCAATAAAGTCAAGGAAGGCCGGCCGCATATTGTCGACATGATCAAGAACGGCGCCCGCGAGGCGTGGCACCTGCGCCTCACCTTCGGCGAGAGTGCCCGGAGCGGCGATGTGGTGGTGCGGCTGACGAAGGCGATGGTGAGCAACGGAGCGTTCGAGCTCGGCCCGATCGACCTCACCATCGGCGCCGGTGAGCGGGTCGCGATCGTGGGCGGCAACGGCAGCGGCAAGACCACATTGCTCGACACCATGCTCGGCCGTCGTGACCTCGACGCCGGTGACCGATGGTTCGGCCCGGGGGTGGTGGTGGGCGAACTGGAACAGCGTCGTGTCCAGCTCGATGACGGCGAGTCGCTGCTCGATGCGTTCATGGCCGCGACGGCGATGACGATCCCCGAGGCGCGCACCCTGCTGGCGAAGTTCGGCATCGGCGCCAACGAGGTCACTCGGCCCACGGGATCGCTGTCACCGGGCGAACGAACCCGGGCCGTGTTGGCGCTGTTGATGGCGACGGGGACCAACTGCCTGGTGCTCGACGAGCCGACGAACCATCTCGACCTGCAGGCGATCGAGCAGCTGGAGACCGCGCTCGAATCGTTCAACGGCACCGTGCTGATCGTCACCCACGATCGTGAACTCCTGCAGTCGATGCGCCTCACACGAACCGTGCGGCTCGACGCCGGCAAGATCGTCGACGACGCTCCCGTCGGTTGAACGGCCGCCGAACACCAACGGCGACGAGGGAATGCGATGAGAGATGAGTGGCCGTGGCGCCCGCATCTCTCATCGCGATCGCATCAGCCGAGCGCCATCTCCATGAACCGGCGGAGCTCGCCAGGGATGTCGGGGCCAGCTGGCTGATAGGCGATCTCCGTCGCGCCGTGCTCGGCCTGGTGAGCTAGGTGGGCGCGCCAGCCACCGGCGGTGCGGGCGAGTCCGAACATCGTCAACAGCTCGCCGTTCACCACCAGGCGATCCCGCTCGTTGGCCTCGATCAGATGACCTTCGTGCAGGGCGAGGTGGCGCTCGCGCTCGGGGAACTTTTCGAGCGCGGCGAGCCATCGGTCGCCACCCGGGAGGGTCGCCACCTGGCCGCGCAGGTGGATCGCGTGGAACATCAGCCCGCCGGCGTGGCCGGCGGCGGACATCGACCGATCACTGCCAGGATCTTCGCCATCGTCGAGCACGGTGCCGAAGGTGAGCACCGAGCACCGGTCGAAGGCGTCGGTGGGCGCCGTCACGATCACTCCATCACCGAGCTCGTGGGCCACGGCTTCGCCCTTCGGTCCGCCGGTGCCGAGGATGATCGGCACCCGGATCGGTCGGGTCGCGCCGAAACCGTCGGGGTGCATCATCCGGATCGGCGCGCCGTCCCACTCGACCGTGTCGCCCGCCAGCAACCCTCGCAACGCGATGACGTAGCCGCGGACGAAGGTCCATGGAAGCGGCTTCTGGCCGAGCGTGAGCCGTCCTGTGAATCCCGATCCGATCGCCACGTTCACACGGCCTGGAGCGAGGTCGACGAGCGTCCCGATCGCCGCTGCGGTGACCATGGGGTGGCGCAGCGACGGGATCGCCACGCCGGGGCCGATCTCGATGCGCGAGGTGCGGCGCGCACACTCGGCGAGGATCATCCAGACGTCGGGGTAGAGCGCAGGGGAGTCGTAGAGCCATGCCCGCCGGTAGCCGAGCTCCTCGGCGAGCGCCACGTGTTCGGGCGTGGCCATCGATGTCGCAAAGGCACAGGAGATGTCGACCATGCGGCGCAACGTATCGCTCACCCGTTCGGCGATGAGAGATGAGTGCGCCACAGCCACTCATCTCTCATCGCGGGGCCCGGGGTTGGGGTCAGTCCGGGGTCGGGTCGAGTGTGGGCGAGTTGTAGATGCGCTGTGCTGCCTCGACGCCTTCGGCGAGCAGCACTTCCACGGCATCGGCCGCATGCTGCACCGCCACGTCGAGCAGTGCTCGCTGCGCCGGCGGCAGCTTCGACAGCACGTGTCCTGCGCCCTTGTCCTTCGAGGGCGGCTTGCCGATGCCGATGCGGACGCGCAGGTAGTCCTGAGTGTGCAGATGTGCGGTGATGCTGCGCAGTCCGTTGTTGCCCGCCAGACCGCCGCCCACCTTCACCCGCACCACGCCCGGTGGAAGATCGAGTTCGTCGTGGACGACGATCAGTTGCGTCGGCTCCGTGAGCCCGTGGCGCTTCATGAGCGGGCGAACCGCCTGACCGCTGTCGTTCATGAACGTCAGCGGGAACGCGAGCACGACTCGAACGCCGCGCAGGGTGGCGTCGGCGACCGTGGCATTGTCACGGCCCGACTTGAGCACCACGCCGGCGCGCCTGGCGAGCTCGTCGATCGCCTCCGCACCCACGTTGTGGCGCGTGCGCTCGTATTGCTTTCCAGGGTTGCCGAGACCGACGACCAACGCCTGGACGGACACGAGGAGGCTCGAGTCGAACGGCGGTCAGGAGATGATGTGCCCGAAGGCGGACATCACTCGGCGGCGGCTTCGCCGGCTTCGCCCTCGCCACCCTCGGCGGAGGCTGCTGCAGCGGCTTCGATGCTGGCGCGGTTGGTGAGGACGGTGACGATCGGCATGTCGGGGTCGCCCACTGCCGTGACGCCTGCCGGCATCGGCACATCGGCCAACCGGATCACGTCGTGCGGCTGCATGTCGGTGATGTCGATCACGAACTCGTTCGGCATGTTGTTCGGGGTGGTGAGCACGTCGATGGTGTCGACCGCAGGATCGACGATGCCGCCCGTGGCGAGCACTGCCTTCGACTCGCCCTCGAGGCGCACGGGCACCGACACCGTGATCTCCTCGTTCATGTTGACCTGGAGGAAGTCGATGTGGTTGACGGTGCGCCGGATCGGATGACGCTGCAGCTCCTTGACGACGGCCGGGTAGCTCTTGCCATCGACCTCGAGCGCGAGGACCGTGTTCGAACCGGCCGGCCCGCTGAGGGCGAGGCGCAGGTCGCGCCGCTCGACGGTGACGCTGATCGGGGTCATGCCGCGGCCGTAGAGCACACCCGGGATGTGGCCGTCGGCGCGTAGGCGGCGAGACGATGAAGAGCCGGTGGGGCGGCCGACGGTGGCGACGAGCTTGGTTTGCGACATGACAGAGCCTCGATCAGAGCGTGCATTCGGAAGCGATGCAGAACAGCCTGCGATGTTATCGGCATGTCCGCCGGAATCGCCACCCACCCCGTGAGGCAGGTGCCCTCGACGGGCGGATCGCCGCCGTCGAGCCGGTCAGGCCAGGTCAGGCCAGGTCAGGCCAGGTGAGGCCAGGTCAGGCCTGGTTCTCGCCGCCGAAGATGTCGCTGACGCTCGTGTCGTCGAACACGGCATTGAGGGCATCGGCGATGAGCGGGGCGATCGAGAGCACCTCAATCTTGTCGATCTGCTTCTCGGGCGGCAACGGAAGGGTATTGGTGAGCACGATCCGGTCGATGCGCGAGTTCTTCAACCGATCGATCGCCGGGCCGCTGAGCACACCGTGGGTGGCCATGGCCCAGACCTCGGTGGCACCACGGGCGAGGAGCACGTCGGCTGCGGCGCAGATGGTGCCACCGGAGTCGATCATGTCGTCGGTGAGGATGCACAGACGACCGCTGACGTCGCCGATGACCTCTTTTGCCTCGGCCACGTTGGCGGTGCCCTTGGGTCGGCGCTTGTAGATGAACGCGAGGTCGGCGCCCTTGTCGGTGAGGTGCTGGGCCATGCGCTCGGCCACCTTGATGCGGCCGGCGTCGGGCGACACGATCACCGGATTCTCGGCGTTGGCCCGGATGTACTGCTCGAGCACCGGCATCGCGGTGAGATGGTCGACAGGACCGTCGAAGAAGCCCTGGATCTGGCCGCTGTGCAGGTCGATCGACACCATCCGCTTCGCGCCGGCGGCCTTGAACAAGTCGGCGATGAGCTTGGCGGTGATCGGCTCGCGACCTTCGGCCTTGCGGTCCTGGCGGGCGTAGCCGTAGAACGGGCAGACGGCGGTGATGCGCTTGGCCGACGCTCGGTGGGCTGCGTCGATCATGATCAGCTGCTCCATGATCGAGTCGTTGATGCTCCGACCGTCGCAGCCGTAGTGGGTCTGCATGATGAACACGTCGGTTCCGCGGATGCTCTCGGTGAAGCGGGGCCGCACTTCGCCGTTCGCGAACTCGACGATGTTGGCGTCGCCGAGCGAGACACCGAGGTGCGTTGCCACCTCCTCCGCCAGAGCGGGATGTGTTCGTCCCGAGTAGAACGACATCCGCTTGGTGGTGACCTTCTCCATGGTCGAGGCTGCTTTCTGAGTGAGTCGGGCCCGTGGCGTCAGGCCGTGGGTGCAGTGTAGAACGCTCCGGTGGTGGCGCCTGCAGCGACCGCGCTGCCTGCGGGAAGATGCGCATATGGGCCGACCCGTGCGCCCTCTCCGATCTCCGCGTCGTGACCGACGGTCTGCTCGACCACGCTGTTGGCCCCCACCCGACAGTCGACCAACCGGGTGTCGGGACCGATCTCACAGCCATCGCCGACCACGGTGTCTCCCTGGAGGATCGTGCCGGGGTACACGGTGACGTCGCGACCGAGTTGCACGGTGACATCGAGGAAGGTCTGGCGCGGATCGAGCATCGTGACACCGGCCAGCAACCAGCCACGGTTCACACGATTGCGCAGTTCGCGTTCGGCGAGCGCGAGCTGCCAGCGGTCGTTGACGCCCTGGGTCTCGGCCTCCGGGGCCTCGAAGCTGCCGACTCGGTGGCCCATGCTGGCGAGGACGCCGATGACGTCGGTGAGGTAGTACTCCCCTTGGGCGTTGTCGGGGGAGAGGTGCCGCAACGCCGGACCGAGCAGATCGCGGCGGAACGCATACATGCCCATGTTCACCTCGCGGATGGCTCGTTCCTCATCGGTGGCATCGCGCTGTTCGACGATGCGCAAGACGCGTCCTTCGCCGGACTTCGAAGGTCCGCGAACCAGCCGTCCGTAGCCGGTGGGATCGCCGAGCACGCTCGTGGTGACGGTGGCGGCATGCCCGTTGGCGAGATGGGTGGCGACGAGGCCCTCCAACGTCTGCGGCGTGAGCAGCGGCGTGTCGCCGGGGAGGATGAGCACGGTGGAGTCGTCGTCGAGGTCGTCACCCGGGATGACGGTCATGCCCACCATCGCCGCGTCGCCCGTGCCTCGCTGCACCGTCTGCTCGACGAAGCTGACGTTGGCCCACGCAGGGGCCTGCTCTTGCACCTTCTTGGTGACCCGCTCGGCCCCGTGACCCACGACGAGCACCGTGCGGTCGACGTTCAGCCCTTCGAGCGCGTGGATGACGTGCATCACCATGGCACGCCCACAGATCATGTGCAGCGGCTTGGGTCGCGATGACCGCATCCGCGACCCTTCGCCGGCAGCGAGGACGATGGCAGAGACTCCCATGTGTCCGTTCTATCGCACCGGTGCGACGTCGACAGGTCATCCCCGGGGTCATTCCGGGGAGTTCCGAAGGAGTTCCGGGGAGAGGATTCGAACCTCTATAGGCGGCACCAAAAACCGCTGTCCTGCCATTGAACGACCCCGGATGGACGCTGAGAGGATATCGGCGCGGTCCCGCCCTGACCGGATCACTTCGACGGAACGAACGCGAGGAACGAACGCGAGGCACGAACGCGAGGCACGAGCCGGAACAACAACCTGGAACCACGCTTGGCATCGATGCCCGCGCCCGATAGCGTCTCACGAGCTATGGGTTCTCTGATCAAGAAGCGTCGCAAGCGCATGCGGAAGAAGAAGCACAAGAAGATGCTTCGCCGAACCCGTCACGCGCGTCAACGCGGCAAGAAGTAGTCAACCGTTCCAGCCGGATCCGTTCCGGCCTCACACGCTTCGGCCCCCACAGCAACCCGCTGTGCCGGGGCCGCTGTCGCGTAATGGCCCACCTCCGGCGGTGAACGTCGATCACGCGAGCGCGGCGATCTCAGACTCTGGTCTGGGTGAACACCACCGTGGCCTCGGGTTCGAGCGCCAACAGGCCGAGATGGTGCCCGTCGACGAACCACGTCGCGCCGCTCCCCGCCAGCACCGGCGAGGCGCCGACGATGTCGCCGATCCGGTCGCGCCACGCCGCCAACTCGGGCACGACCTCGATGGCCGCGGGCTCGAGGTCGTTCGGACCGTCTGCGGTCGGTCCGCCGAGGTCGTCCCACGCTCGATATGCCGCAGGAGTGCTGACGGCCAGGGGCGGTACGACGAGGGTGAAGGTGAGCATCACCAGTGGCAATGGTTCGAGCACCTCACCGATACCGGTGACCCGTGCCCGACCGCCGTGCACGCAGAACGGGATGTCGGCGCCCAGCGTCGAACACGCGACGAGGTCGTCGTAGCCGGCCCAACGCAGCACGGCAGCGGCATCGGCGGAACCGCCCCCGAGCCCGCCACCGTGGGGGATGCGCTTGTGGAGGTTCACGTGCGCGCTGCGGCCCGTCAGCCGGAGTGCCTTCGCGACGAGGTTGTTGCCGTCGAGGGGGATGCCCCCAGCGAACGGACCGCCGGCGGACAACCCCGTGCCGGATGGGTCGATGGTGAGCACGTCGGCCAACTCGAGGGTGACCATCTCGGCATCGATGAGGTGGTAGCCGTCGTCGCGCACGCCGACGATGCGCAGTGAGCGCGTGAGCTTGGCAGGCGCCTCGACCGTCGCCACCGCGTCCTGTGGATGCATCGCGTCCCGACTCATGGTTGCCTGGCCGACCACGCATCGGCCAGCCGGCCCCATTCGACGACGTCGAGCTCTTCGGGACGACGCTGTGCGTCGATGCCCGCCGCTTCGAACACCTCGGGCGGCACGATCGCAGCGAGCGATCGGCGCAGCATCTTTCGTCGCTGCCCGAACGCCGTGCGGACGAGATGGAAGAGCTGCGCGGGATCGACCGCGGTGGCCGGCTCGGCCCGCCTGGTGATCTCGGCCAGGGCCGATTCGACGTTCGGCTTGGGCACGAACACGCTCGCGGGGACGAGCCCGGCGATGCGGGCGGTCGCCCAGTAGGCGATCTTGACCGTCACCGCGCCGTAGGCCGGGGTGCGCGGTGAGGCGCAGAAGCGCTCGGCGGCCTCACGTTGCACCATCACGAGCATGCGTGCGATCGCTGGCACGTCGTCGAGCAGGTCGAGCACGAGTGGCGTGGCGACGTTGTACGGCAGGTTTGCCACGAGCACCCAGCGGTCGTGGCCCGCCAGCATCTCCGCCCAGTCGAGGTGCATCGCGTCGGCCTCGATCACGGTCACGTTCGGACAGTCGCGGACCACGTCGCGGAGCACGGGTACCACGCCTCGATCGACTTCGATCGCCCGAACCGTTGCACCGGTCTCGGCCAGGGCCAACGTGAGCGAGCCCAGGCCGGCGCCGATCTCGATCACGTGGTCGCCCGGTCCCACACCGGCGAGGCGGGCGATGCGCCGCACCGTGTTGGGGTCGACGACGAAGTTCTGGCCCAGGTCGCGGCGCGCGGCAAGGCCGTGGTCGGCGAGGAGGCGGGTGACGTCGACTCGGGAGAGCACGGGTTGCTGCGGGTGCCGGTGATCGACGCCGGCTACCAGGACAGCCGGATCGGGACTGGCGAATCTGCCAGATCGGCCAGCTCGATGAAGAGGTCGGTGTCGATGCCGACGGTGATGCCGTAGGGGATGGAGACACCCATCGTGTTCCGGCAGGTGATCGACAGACCGTTGTCGATGTTGGTGATCGTGAGCAGCACACCCGACGGTGCCTGTGGCGCCGAGCACTTCTTCTCGAGAGCGGCGTCGAATCGTTTGTAGCTCGCGTTGCCGGTCATCTCGTTGGGTCCGGGTGCATCGGGGAGCGCGACGTCGATCACGGCGGGCGCGGCGACGACGACGGTGTTGTCGAGGAACACGGGCACCTCGGTGTCGAAGGTGACCTCGGCTGCCGCTTCGCCCACCTCTGGGGCGGGGAGGCCGGCGGCCGCCACACTCGACGATGCAGGAGGATCGTCGCGATCGAACAGCCAGATCGCAGGGAGAGCGACGACGGTGAATGCCGTGGCCAGGACGACTCGCCGGCGTTCGTGGACGTCCATGACGAAAAGGCTACGAACTACAACGGTGAAAGGCAAGGCACCCGGGCACGTCGGGTCGCAGATCGAACAGACTTCCCGCGGCATTCGACGGCCCGGCGTGCTGTGCGCCGCCTGTCGGTGAGCAGCCGAGCTCAGTGGTCGTCGGCCCCCAGCGCCGGAAAGGCGCAGCGTGTGGCGGTCACAGTGGCAGCAGCGAACTCCGAGAGCGGAACGTCACGCAGGTCGGCGATGAAACGAGCGACGTGCCCGACGAAGGCCGGCTGATTGGTTCGTCCCCGATGCGGAACCGGTGCCAGGAACGGGCTGTCCGTCTCGACCAACAGCCGATCCGACGGGCACAGGCGAGCTGCGGCCTGGAGATCGGTCGCCGTCTTGAACGTCACGATGCCGCTGAACGACAGGTACGCCCCTCGGTCGAGGCATGCCATGGCCTCGTCGGGTCCGCCGGTGAAGCAGTGGAACACGGTGTGCTCGGGCGTTCCTTCGGCATCGAGGATGTCGAAGGTGTCGGCCCACGCATCGCGTGTGTGGATCACCAGCGGCAGCCTGCGTTCGTGGGCCAACTGGATCTGCGCGGCGAACGCAGTCCGTTGAGCGTCGCGGGGCGAGTGGTCGTAGTAGTGGTCGAGACCGGCCTCGCCCACGGCGATCACGTTGGGATCGTCGAGGAACGGCAGGATCGTCGCCACACCGTGAACAGCCTCGTGAGGATGCAACCCCGCCGTCGCGAAGACGCCGTCATGCGCGGCCGCGATCTCGATCGCAGCGCGTGTGGTGGCGGCGTCGCAGCCCACGTTCACCATCTGCACGACACCGGCGTACCGAGCCTGCGCGATGACATCGGCAAGATCGGCACCCCGTGTGTCGTAGAGGTGACAGTGGCTGTCGATCAACTCGATCGGGGCCGTTGAGGTCATCGGCCCAGGTTACGACCGGACCCTACTTGCGAGGGAAGAGAGGGTCGCCCTTGATCACGGCGGTGCCGCCGGGATAGCCGCCCCAACTGGCGGAGGCGGGCAGGAGTTGATCGTGCACAGCACCCGTCAGACCGATCCGTTCCCAGATGTGCTGACAGGTGTCGGGTAGGGCCGGCGACGCGAGCACGGCCACGATGCGCAACGCCTCGAGCGCGTCGCCCATCACCGCGTCGACCGCCGGTCCGGCCTCGGCCTTCCAGGGCTCGTTTGCCTCGAGGTAGGCGTTCGTGGCACGGATCAGCGACCAGGTGGATTCGAGCGCTCGGTTCGGTTGCACCTCGGCCCAGCCGGCCGCGGCGCCTTCCCACGCAGCGGCTGCGGCCTCGACGAGCGGCGAGTCGGCTCGAGGTGCCGGGCCGATGCCGTCGCACTTCTTGACCACCACGGTCGCCACGCGCGACAAGAGGTTGCCGAGGTTGTTGGCGAGGTCGCTGTTGTAGCGGCTGGTGAGCCCTTCGTGCGTGAAGTCGCCGTCGTGGCCGTAGGTGGTCTCGGCCAACACGTAGTAGCGGAAGCCGTCGACACCGAACTCGTCGATGAGGTCGAGCGGGTTCACCACGTTGCCCGACGTCTTGCTCATCTTCTCGCCACCGCTCAGCAGCCACCCGCCGACCGACCAGCTGGCGGGCAGCTCGATGCCTGCCGACAGCAGCATCGCCGGCCAGTAGACGCAGTGGTGGCGGATGATGTCCTTGCCGATCAGGTGATGTGCCGGCCACCGCTTCTGGAACGCTGCCTGCTCGTCGGGGTCGTCGCTGCCGAAGCCGACGGCCGTGAGGTAGTTCGCCAGGGCGTCGAACCACACGTAGGCGACGTGGTCGGGGTTCCACGGCAGCGGGATGCCCCAGGTGAGGCTGGTGCGGCTGACGGAGAAGTCGCGCAGCCCACTGCGGATGAGGCCCAACGCCTCGTTGCCGCGGAACTCCGGCACGATCGCGCCGGGGTGGGCCGCATACCACTCGAGGAGCCGGTCCTGGAAGCGGCTCAGCCGGAAGAAGTAGTTCTCCTCTTCGAAGTACTCGACCGGTCGCTTGTGGATCGGGCAGTGGTCATCGTCGAGCAACTCTTCGTCGGTGTAGTACTCCTCGCAGGCAACGCAGTACTTGCCCGCGTACACGTCGAGCTCGATGTCGCCGGCGTCGTAGCAGCGTTGCAGCAGCTCCTGCACGCCGATCCGGTGCCGTCGCTCGGTGGTGCGGATGAAGTCGTCGTTCGAGATGTTCAGCTTCGACCACGCGTCCTGGAACAACGGCGCGATCTCGTCGACGAACTCCTGCGGTGTCTGTCCGGCAGCGTCGGCCGCCTGTTGGATCTTGAGGCCGTGCTCGTCGGTACCGGTGAGGTAGTGCACGTCGTCGCCGATCAGCCGGTGCCATCGCGCGAGCGCGTCGCCGATGATGGTCGTGTACGCATGGCCGAGATGGGGCCGAGCGTTGACGTAGTAGATCGGTGTGGTGAGGTAGTAGCTGGCCATGAGAGGTCCTTTCGGGAATGGCGAAACGCCGGCGTGGTCCTGGATGTGGGATCAGGAGCCGGTGCGCATTCGACGAGCGAGGACGAGACGTGCCACGAACCACAGGATACGTGGAGCAGCGCTGACGCCCGCAACCACTTTCCGGGCACACTGAGCGGCGTGAGCGAGTTCGATGACGCAACGCAGGTCGCTGCCGATGGCCAGACGCAGATCCATGCGGGCTGGGACATCGGCGGCAACGCCAACGGCGGGTATCTCATGGCGCTCGCGGCACGCGGCTTGCGCCAGATCGCGGACCGCCCCGACCCGGTGTCGCTCACCGCGCACTACCTCGCCCCCGGACGACCCGGCCCTGCCATCGTCCACGGTGATGTGGTCAAGGCCGGCAAGCGCTTCACCACGGTGGCAGGCAGCCTCGATGGTGTCGGTGCCAACGGCGAGCTCCGCACGATCATCAGGCTGCTCGGCACGTTCGGCGATCTTGCCTCCGACGCATCGAGCGATTTCGTCGCGATGAACGGCGCGCCACCCGAACTGCCGCCGTGGGAGGAGTGCGTCGCTCGCGACTCGAGCGGTCCTGTGGCCGTGGCGATGATGGATCACCTGTTGGTGCGACTGCACCCCGATCACGCCGGCTGGCTGCGAGGCGACAAGATCGGCGTGGCCGAGATGGCCGGTTGGTTCGGGTTTGCCGACGGCCGCCCGCTCGACACGCTCGCGCTGCTCCTCGTCGCCGACGCACTCCCGCCGGCGGTCTTCAACATCGAAGTGCCCTCCGGCTGGGTGCCGACGGTCGAGCTCACGGTGCACGTTCGGGCCACGCCGGCACCCGGCCCGGTTCGGTGCGTCTTCCGCACGCGGTTCGTGCACGGGGGGATGTTCGAAGAAGATGGCGAGGTGTGGGACAGCACCGGCACGTTGGTCGCGCTCAGCCGTCAACTCGCGCTGCTCCCACGCTGAGGCGATCCGGCACGACAGGCGCCGGAGCGGGTCGAGGACCTCGAGCGAGGGCGGCGGCTACTTCGCGGCGCGCTGGGTGGCGTACTTGATGCCGGCGATGAACGAGCCGACCGCCAACGATGTCGCGCCGACGCTCTGCGAGGTGCGGCGGACGACGGCCTTGGTGCGCCGGCTGAAGATGACGATCGGCCAGCCTCGCCGGTGGGCCACGCGTTCGAGCTTGCCGTCGGGGTTCACCGCGACGGGATGTCCGACGGCCTCCATCATCGGCAGATCACTCGCCGAGTCGCTGTACGCGTAGCACTGGGCCAGATCGAGACCTTCCCATCGAGCGAGCTCGTTGATCGCGTCGACCTTGCCCTCCGCGTAGCAGAACGGGCCGGCCAGGCGGCCGGTGTAGACGCCGTCGACGATCTCGCTGACCGTGCCGATGCCTCCCGACATGCCCATCGCGGCCGCGAGCGGGCTCACCAGCTCGACGGGCGATGCCGACACGATGTAGGTGGCACGACCCGCATGTCGATGCATGTCGACCAGTTGCCGCGCCTCGGGCCGAACTCGCTCCATCAGCTTCGGCACGATGTCGGTGTTGAGGCCCACGAGATCGTCGCGGCGCACACCCTTCACCGCACCGAGGATGCGATCGCGAACGCCGTGCGACGTCTCGTCGCTCGCGCCGGTGAGGCGGAAGGTGAGCGCCGCCGCAGCATCGCGAGCGAACTGGCGCTTGGCGATCAGTCCGGCCTTCCACGCGGCCACGCCGAAGACGAACGTGCTCGATCCGCTGATCAGGGTGCGGTCGAGGTCGAAGAACGCGGCGCTGGGACCTGTGCTGGCGATCTCGGAGTACTCGCTCATGTCGTTCCGTCGGTGGTGTTGTTCGCGAGGTGTCGGGGGAGGCCCGTCGCGATGTCGTACACCCGGCGCTTCGATGCGCCGAGCCGTGACATCACCGTAGCGACTGCGTCTTTGCGAGTGGCGCCGCGCATCAGTTGATCGCTGAGGGCTGCCCGGATCGTGTCGTCGTCTGCTGCGGCCGGCCGGGCAGCCCCGGCGAGCACCACCACGTACTCGCCCCTCGGTTCGACCTCCTCGAGATGTCGCGCCGCGTCGTCGAGGGTGCCCCGCCAGATCTCCTCGTGCAGCTTGGTGAGCTCGCGGGCGAGTGCGACACGGCGGTCGCCGCCACAGGCCGCGCCGAGGTCGCGGACGGTGCGCGCCATGCGATGCGGCGCCTCGTACAGCACCGAGGTCCGCCGTTCGGCGGCCAGGTCGGCGAGGCGCTCGGTGCGCTCGCCGCCCGATCGCGGCAGGAAACCCTCGAACACGAAGCGCGTGCTGTCGATGCCGCTCACCACGAGCGCCATCACCACCGCGGCCGGCCCGGGAATGGCGGTCACCTCGTGTCCGGCATCGAGCACGGCGCGAACCAGGCGTTCGCCCGGGTCGGAGATGCCCGGCGTGCCGGCATCGCTGACCACGGCGACATCGTGGCCGGCAGCGAGCAGTTCGATCACCTCACCGACCCGAGCGGTCTCGGTGTGTTCGTTGGTGACCGCCATGCGTGCACTGATGCCCGCGAGATGGAGCAGCTTGCCGGTTCGACGGGTGTCTTCGCAGCACACCAACGCAGCGGTACGCAGGGCCTCGATCGCTCGCGCCGACAGGTCGCCGAGGTTGCCGATCGGGGTGGCCACCAACACCAACCGACCGGGGGAGCGCACCCGATCGTGGCCGCTCACCGGACCGGTCACGTACGCAACTCGATGACCAGACCCACGTGCAGCCCCCAGCGGGCGAATGCACCAGCTTCGGCTTCGATCACGGTGCGCGCTCTCCACACCGGGGCTCCGAGGCGGTGGCGCGCCATGCGCACGGTCTTCACGACAGCACCGGTCTCGTCGAGGTAGGCGATGTCGAGCGGAAAGCGCATGCCCATCGTGTGGATCCAGCGACATCGCTCGACCACGAGGGCGCCTTCGAGGTGGTTGCGCCCGAGCAAGCCCTTGTTCCGGGAACGACGGTCACGCGCCACCTCGGCGGAGGCCATCACGGTGCCTTCGTTCACGATCCACGCCACCCCTCCAGCCTTGCACGCGCGACGCCTCTGCTCGTAGCGGGTACCGTCCGGGCGTGCCCGCCGACCTCGACCGCTGCTATGCCTCCGCCGCTGATCAGGCCGCCCTCGTTGGCCTCCGGCGCGTGTTCCCCGCTCGACCTCGTCGAGAATGCACTCGCACGGATCGACGAGGTGCAGCCGTCGCTGAACTGCTTCGCTCATGTGTGGGCCGACGAGGCTCGGGCCGAGGCGCGGGCCGCCGCAGAATCTGTCGCACGCTGTGGTGCGCGCGGGCCGCTGTTCGGTGTGCCGGTGGCGGTGAAGGAGACCACCCAGGTAGCCGGCCGCAGGTTCACCCTGGGCTCGCGCACGCAGGCTGACGTGGTGGCCGACCACGACGCATACGTGACCGATGCCCTGCGCCGTGCCGGCGCGATCGTGATCGGAGCGACCACCAGCCCCGAGTTCGCTCACACGCTGCAGACGGACAGTCCGATGTGGGGCATCACTCGCAATGCATGGAACCCAGCGCTCACCCCTGGGGGCTCGTCCGGCGGCAGCGCAACGGCAGTGGTCACCGGATGCGTCGCGCTCGCCGAAGGCAGCGACATGGGTGGGTCTGTACGCATCCCGGCGGCGTGGAGCGGGATCGTGGGACTGAAACCGGGCATCGGCCGGATCCCGATGGACGTGTTGCCGGGACTGTTCGACTCGATCAGCCACCACGGTCCTCTGGCGCGCAGCGTCGATGACGCACGTCTGTTCCTTCGGTGCACGCAGGGCCCCGACGAGCGCGACATCATGTCGGTCACCACGCCCCTCGATCTCGATGGGATCACGCCGAGCGACGTGCGCGGGCTGCGTCTCGGGCTGAGCACCGATCTCGGGGGCTGGTTCGTCCACCCCCAGATCGCTGCGGCCGTGCGGAGGGCCGGCGAGGCTCTGGTCGACGCGGGGGCGATCGTCGAGGAGGTCGATCCGCACATCGGAGGCGACGACGAGTGGGTGTGGGTGCAGTTGTGGGGAGTGTTCATGTCGGGCTACTTCGGGCATCTGGTCGACGCGCACGCCGCCGTCATGGATCCCGACGTCGTGTCGCTGATCGAACTGGGCAACTCGATGTCGGCCACCGACTACAAGCGCCTGGAGCTCGCCCGTACCGACCTGTGGCGACGGCTGTCGGGTGTGCTGGCGGGACGACAGGCACTGCTGTGCCCCACGATGGCGATGCCGCCGATCGCGGCGTCGAAGGCCGAGCGCACCAAGCCCGACCTTCCTGAAGACGGTCGCTATCACAGCGAGGACATGACCGGGGTGTTCAATCTCGTCGCGCCGTGCCCCGCGTTGAGCGTGCCGTGTGGAGTGCATGTGGGGGCGGGCCTCGATGGTGTGCCGATCGGTCTGCAGATCGTCGGTCAACGCTGGCGGGAGGACACGGTCTTGCGAATCGGACGAGCCGTCGAGGTGGCGCTGCCCCAGTTCACCAACCGCCGCCCCCCCATCTGACCCCACATCGCGATGAGAGATGAGTGCCGGTGGCGCCCCTATCTCTCATCGGGGTCCGGGTGGCTGGCCAGGCGATGAGAGATGAGCGCGCTACGGCCACTCATCTCTCATCGCGGTGTTTGGGTTCGTCAGGTGCCCCAGGCGAAGGTCTGTTTGTACAGCTTGAGGCAGGGAAAGGCCTCCACCTCCGCCACGTCGGGGCGCTCGCGCAGATCGGACAGCAGCTCGAGCAGGTGCTGCTCGCTGTCGACGATCACCTCGAACATCAGGTCGTAGCGACCGGCGGTCGCGACGAGGTACTCGACGGCAGCGATCTCGCCGATCCTCGCCGCGGCAGCCTCGGTCCGTCCGTCGATGCGCACGCCGATCAGCGCCACGCGACGGTCGCCGAGGCCGATCGGGTCGGTGACCGCCACGACCTGCATGTGGCCCGACTCGGTGAGGCGCTGAACGCGCTTGCGGATCGCCCCTTCGCTGAGTCCGATCTCGTGGGCGATCGCGGTGAACGGCGTTCGACCGTCGCGCTGGAGGATCTCGATGATCGCCCGGTCGGTCTGGTCGATCTTCACCGGGGCTCGCCGCGGTGAGATGCGGTCATCTGCGCACCGACACGCTCGTGTCGCCGCGGGCGGCGAAAGCCTCGGATGCGTCGGTGAGCACCCGGCGCAGCGTCTGCTCGATGAACGCGAACTCCTCGGGGCCGGCGATGAGTGGCGGGCTCAGGGTGATCACGGGCTCGCCCCGGTCGTCGGCCCGGCAGATGAGCCCCGCGTCGTACAGGCGAGGTGAGAGGTATCCGCGCAGCAACCACTCTGCCTGGGCATCGTCGAAGATGCCCTTGGTCGCTTGGTCGGTGACGAGCTCGATCGCATAGAAGTACCCCTCGCCACGCACGTCGCCAACGAGGGGGATGTCGCGCAGACCGTGCAACAGCCGACTGAACTCGGCTTCGTTCGCCAACACGTGGCCGCAGAGGTCTTCCCGCTCGAGGATGTCGAGGTTGGCGTTCGCGACGGCACACGACACCGGGTGTGCACCGAAGGTCTGTCCCTGCATGAACGTGGCCGTGTTCTCCATGAACGGCGCGGCCAAGCGGTCGCTGATCATCACGCCGCCGAGCGGCGCATAGCCGGACGTGACGCCTTTGGCAAACGTGATCATGTCGGGCTGGTAGCCGTAGC
>JANNQK010000158.1:0-2747 GCA_031400715.1 Actinomycetes bacterium
AGCCGCTGCTGGCCGGCGACCCGTTCACCGAGCCGGCCTCGATCCGCGAGATCGCGCTGCTGTTGATGGTGTCCGATGCGGCGATCAAGCAGCACCTCGCCAATCTGTTCACGAAGTTCGACATCCTCGGGACGGACCGCAGGCGCGTCCGGCTCGCGAACGCTGCACTCACATCGGGAGCGGTGACACTCGGCGACCTACAGCCGGGCGACGGAACGTGATCGAGTCGGGCGTGCGTTTGCTCAACGATCGCTACGAGGTGCTCGACGTCGTCGGCCGCGGCGGCGAGGGAACCGTACTGCGGGCACTCGACCGTCGCCATCACAGGCTTGTTGCCCTCAAACGGCGCAGGCTGCCGCTGGACGACGGCGAGGCGGAACGATTCATGCTCGAGGCTCGCACGCTGATGTCCATGCCTCCGCACCCGGGCCTGCCGTTGGCACGCGACGACTTCTTCGACGACGACTACCACTATCTCGTGCTGGACTGGATCGAGGGCATCGATCTTGCCTCGTTCGTCGCCGAGCATGGTCGGCCGGGTCTACCGGTGGCGACGGTGTTGCGATGGTTGGCATCGGTCGCTCGGACCCTCACGCACCTGCACCAATCGACACCCCTCATCGTTCATGGCGACGTCAAGCCGGCGAACCTGATCCTGACGACGGTGGGCGACATCGCGTTGGTCGACTTCGGCATGTCATCGACACCCGGCGGAAGGGGTCGGGGTGGGACGCCCGGGTTTCGTGCTCCGGATGCGATGACGACTGCAGTGCCGACCCGGGCGGTCGACGTGTACGGATTGGCGGCGACCGCCTTCGCACTGCTGGCGGGAACACCACCGATCGGAGTGCTCCCCGATTGGGGATTACTCGACCCTGAGCGTGCGCGTCGCCTCGAAGCGGCAATTCGCCGAGGCATGGCGACGGATCCGGCTCGCCGCACCGCCACCCCGGGCGAGTTCGTGGAGGAGTTGCGCGCAGGGTGGGATGTGCTTCCCGTGGCGACCGGAATCCTGACGTACATGTCGACCGACGTCGTGATCACCGGGCGCTCGTGGCAGGAGCATCCTCACGAGGGGATCGCCCTTCGGGCCGACCACGCGATCGTTGTCGATGCGGTGCTCGACCATCATGGCGGCCGGCAACTCGACGGGACGACAAGTGAAGGAGTCGTCACGGCGATCTTCGAGCGGGCTGGCGACGCGGTCGAGGCTGCGATCGAGCTCCAACGAGCGGCGGCTTCACGCTCGATTCCGGGTCGGTGTGCGCTCGACACCGGCGAGGCGGCCCTCGACGGCCACCATGTCGGCGCGACGCATGCCCGTGTCGGGCGGATACGCGAGATCGCCGGCTCCGGCCAAGTGCTGTTGACCTCCGTCACTGCGCGGCTGGCCGCAGCTGAGCTCGGCGCCGGGTGCGACACCGTCGAACTCGGCGCTCACCGAATCGTGGGGTTCGACCAGCCAGTGATGTTGTTCGCGATCGATACCGCCGGGATCGCTGTCCCCACCGATCCAGGTGTCTCGCCGTACCCGGGACTGATCTCGTTCCAACCGCAGGATCGCGACCTCTTCTTCGGACGAGACGATGTGGTCTCTGATCTCCTCGATCGCACCGGGCATTCGGCGTTGGTCGGCGTCGTCGGTGCCTCGGGAAGCGGCAAGTCGTCTCTACTGCGGGCAGGCATCGCCCCGCGTCTCGCCTGTGCGGTCGTGATCACCCCAACGGAACATCCGATGGAAGCGATCGCTTCGATCGACACCGATACGCCACTCGTGGTCGATCAGCTCGAGGAGCTGTTCACCTTGTGCACCGACCCGGTCGAGGTAGCCGCGTTCGTCGAAGCGCTGATGTCACGGACCGCACCGCGAGTGGTCGCCATCCGAGCAGACATGTATGGATGGCTTGCCAACCATCCAGAGCTGGCGAACGCGGTCGCGGCCGATCACGTGTTGCTCGGTCCGATGACACGAGATCAGCTTCGAGCGGCGATCGAAGGTCCGGCCCGGGCACGCGGCTTCGAGCTCGAAGCGGGCTTGGTGGAACTTGCACTGACCGATGTGGGTCTCGAACCGGGAGTTCTGCCTCACCTGGCACACGCTCTCCGTGAGACGTGGCTTCGTCGGGACGGCTTCGTCGGGACGGCCGCACCCTCACGGTGGCCGGGTATCGGGCTGCTGGCGGGGTGCGCGGCGCACTGACCCAAACAGCTGAGGCGCTGCACCACGCTTCGAACGATGACGACCGGCACCTCCTCGGATCAGTGATGCTGCAGATGGTGGAGGTGGGCGACGGTCTCGGTGTGACCCGCCGGAAGGTTGCTCTCGCGGATCTGACGGCGAGACATCCCGGCAGAGACATCGGGTCGCTGGTGGCTCGTCTGGCGGCGGCGCGGCTCGTCACACTGGATGCCGAATCGGTGGAACCAGCCCATGAAGCGCTGCTGCGTGACTGGCCTCGACTGCGCCAATGGATCGACGAGGCCCGCGGCGATCTGCGCTTTCAGCGCATGCTCTCCGCTGCGTCTGCGGAGTGGGCTTGCCGAGCACGTGATCCTGCGGACCTGTTTCGCGGGTCGAAGCTGGCCACCGCCGTCGACTGGCTTGGCGCGCATGCCGATCACGTCAGTGCGCTCGAGGTCGAGTTCATCGAGGCGAGCCGTCGCCTGGAACGAGACGAACTGTTCGCGGCGCACCGCACGACGCGCCGACTGCGCGGACTGGTGAGTGGGCTCGCAGTGCTCGTGGT
>JANNQK010000159.1:0-3360 GCA_031400715.1 Actinomycetes bacterium
GCGGTCATCGCGTTCAGCTTGGCCGGACGATTCAGCTCGAGTTGGGCGATGCCCGGACGCGGCGATGTTCGGACGACGGGACCAGCTGTGTCACTCATGCCGCCATCGTTGCCGATCGACGGACCGACGCCCGAACGGAACCCCGCGGTCGACGGGCTCGAGGCCTCTTCCGGTCAGCGTTTGCGGTACTTCAGCGACAGGATCACGGCGACGACGATGATCGCCAGCGTCATCACGATGAACACGGCACGCCCGGCCGCCGAGTCGATGTCGTCCGTCGGAGCCCCCGCCGAGGCAACGGCGAAGCCGCCCGGCAGCACCACGGCCAGCACGGCAGACACGGTGGACACGACGACGGCGAACAACAGCGCACTGCTCACTCGCACACGCCTGACGACGCCCCCACGCTTCACTGCGGACGCGCCGACGGCGCGTGCACCGGGCATGGACAGAGATCGAGACATGGATCCAGCGTAGGTCCAGGCCTGCTGTCGCACCCAGCGGCTACCGTCGCCCTCGTGCAGATGCTGATCACGCCGCCGGTCGCCGACCGCGCCGATCGACTGCCCCAACGAGGCACGCTCGCGCCGCTACGAAACGGACGGTGGGACCCCACGACCCGGCTCGGTGCCGGCGAGTTCTGGCGGGCGACGCTCACGCCCCACGGACCCGGCACGCTGCACCTCGACTGGCGCGACGGCACCGTTCGCACCAACGCCTGGGGGCCCGGCGCCGAGTGGCTGATCGCCCAGGTTCCTGCGCTCGTGGGCGCGCTCGACCAACCCGTCAGGTTCATCGATGCGCACCGCGCCGTGCTGCAGGCACAGCGCAACCACCCCGATCTCCGAATCGGTGCAGGGGGCACGCTCTACCACGACCTGTTGCCCACCATCCTCGCCCAGCGGATCACCGCCGGAGAGGCGGTCGACCAATGGCGTCGGCTGTGCATATCGCTGGGCGAGCGTGCACCTGGCCCACACCCCGAGCTCCGTCTGCCGCCCGCACCCGACGTCTTGGCGGCCACGCCATCGTGGAGCTTCCATCCCCTCGGCATCGAACGCAAGCGAGCCGAGGCCCTGATCACGGTGGCGCGCAACGCGCACCACCTCTGGAACTGGAGCGATCTCTCGACGGCAGAGATCGCCAGCAGGCTCGTGTTGCTGCCCGGCGTGGGCGAGTGGACGATCGGCACGGTGCTGGGCTCTGCGTTCGGCGAGCCCGACGCGCTCCCGGTCGGTGATTTCCACTTCAAGAACACCGTGGCGTGGGCACTCGCCAGCGAGCCGCGGGGCACCGACGAACGGATGCTCGAGCTCCTCGAACCGTTCCGTGGCCAGCGAGGACGCGTGCTCAAGCTGCTGTTGCTCGACGGCAACGGTGCACCCAAGTTCGGGCCGAGGCAACGCATCGTGCCGATCCGCCGGTGGTAGTTTCGGGCGGCTCATGAGTACCGCCACCGCCGACCTGCCCACGCACACCGAGGCATCTCCGTGGCAGTCGTATCTCAGGCGAGCGGGCATCGCCTATCTCGCTTCTCGCCTGTGCGTGATCGCCGGTGCGGCCATCGTGGCCGCCCAGGAAGTGGCCGAACGCAACCGATTGGGCGAAGCCCGGCCGCGCAACGCGATCGGGCTGATCACCCAGGTGCTCACCTCGTGGGACGGGGCCTGGTACCTCCGCATCATCCGCGGCTGGTATCCCACGTCGATCCCCGCCGACGTCACGTACAACGATCTGGAGGCGCGGGCTGCGTTCTTCCCGGTGTACCCGATGGTGGTCCGCGCCGCCGATGCGATCCTGCCGGGCGGAGACGTGTTCGCCAGCTTGTCGGTCAACTTCGTGCTCGGTGCGGTCGCGATCTACTTGGTCGGCCTGATCACCCGCGACCTGTTCGGGCCACGAGTCGCCTACCGGGCGATGATCCTGATGGCGTTCTTCCCGGGCAGCGTGGCACTCAGCCTCACCTACTCCGAGGCGACCCTCATCACCGTCGCCGCCGGTTGTCTGCTGATGCTGCATCGCAAGCACTGGCTGGCGGCTGGAGTGCTCGCGGCCATCGGGTCGGGCACCAGGCCCAACGGGGTCGGGCTGATCGTCGCCTGTGCCGTGGCCGCCTTCCTCGCGATCAAGGATGATCGCGAGTGGCGTTCCCTGCTCGCTCCGCTGCTCGCCCCGATCGGCTTCGTCGCGTTCCAACTCTACTTGTACGACCGAACCGGCGAGTGGGCCTGGTTCCGAGTGCAGACCGAGGCGTGGGACGAAGGGACCAGCTTCGGGCTCACCGCGGTGAAGAACACCTTGGAGGCGTTCACGCGCCCGTTGTCATCACCGACCGACACCCTCACGGCAGTCTCGGTGATCGTGATGGCGGCGCTGTTGATCGTGCTGTGGAAGCGGCGGTTGCCATTGCCGATGGTGGCCTTCGTGATCGTCGTGCTCGCCCTCATGGTGCTGCCCAGCACGGTCACGGCGAGGCCACGATTCCTCTACACCGCGTTCCCGTTGTTCATCGCCGCTGCGGCCTGGTGGCCCGACGAGCACGAGGAAGGGTGGGGGCTCACGATCGCCATGAGCGCTGCCGGCCTCGTTGCACTCACCGGTCTGTACGGCGTGCTCGGCGCCATTCCGTGAGCCTGATTCCGTGAGCGAGCCGGCGACTCGTCGGTGGCAGCGGCTGCCGTCGCCCGGTGTGCTGGTCCTGGCGGCGCTCACCTATCTCCCTGCCCTGACGGCCAAGCCTGGTCGGATGCCCACCGACACCAAGCTCTTCCTCTATCTCGATCCGGGTCGCCTCGTCGCCGATGCTCCCTTCACCTGGGACAACCGCCAGTTCGCCGGCTGGGTGCCGCACCAGACGATCGCCTATCTGTGGCCGTCCGGACCGTGGTTCTGGTGCTTCGACCGGCTCGGTGTGCCCGACTGGGTCGCACATCGTCTGTGGATCGGCACGCTGCTGTTCCTCGGCGGTCTCGGGGTGCGCTGGGCGGCGAGGCAGCTCGGACTGGCCCCAGGCGCAGCGGCCGTTGCCGGCATCGTGTACGCGCTGTCGCCCTACATCCTCCCGTACGTGTCACGCACCTCGGTGATGCTGTTGCCATGGGGTGGCCTGGGTTGGCTGATCGGGCTCACCGTCAGGGCCACGACCCATACCAGATGGCGCGATGTGGGTCTGTTCGGATTGGTCGTGCTCACCATCGGCGCCGTGAACGCGGCAGCGCTCGCGCTCGTGGCACCCGGCCCGGTGCTCTGGCTCATCCACGCGGCATGGCAGCGCAGCATCACCTGGCGCACCGCGCTGCTCACCGCGATCAAGCTCGGCAGCGTCAGCGTCGTGGTGTCGCTGTGGTGGATGGTGATGCT
>JANNQK010000160.1:0-1782 GCA_031400715.1 Actinomycetes bacterium
GAGATCGACCTGTTGCAGGTCCTGGTCGAGCCGGCCCTCTGGGAACAGCGCTCCCCCACCCATGTCCTCGTCGAGCAACGGTGCCTGCGAGAGCTCTGCCGAGTGGATGAGGCCCGGCGCTGAGACAGTCAGCACAGCCGCCGCCCCTGCGTCGGGGCCGATCGACAGCATCTCCGTACGTCGCAGCCCCTCGTACGCCCCGAGCAGGGCATGCACCTCAGGCGGGAGATCGACGAGTGCCGCTGCCTCGAGCTCCATCATGTGGCGGTAGAAGTCGGGCGGGCGGCGCACCGTCTGGCACGCGTTGTTGACGATGAAGTCGAGCCGGTCGAGCGTGCTGTTCAGGTGCGAGCAGAACGCCTCCACGCTCGGGGTGTGGCGGAGGTCGAGACCGAAGATCTCGAGGCGATGCCCCCACTGGTCGAAGTCCGGTTCGGCCGCATAGCGCAGCGCCGAGTCGCGGGGAAAGCGCGTCGTCACGATCAGTCGGGCCCCGGCACGCAACAACTTGATACCGGCCTGGTAGCCGATCTTCACCCGGCCGCCGGTGAGCAGTGCCACTCGGCCCGACAGGTCGGCCGTCTCCGAACGTTTGGCGAAGTTGAACGCCGCACAGCTGGGGCACATCTGGTCGTAGAAGTCGTGGATCACGGTGTAGTGCTGCTTGCACACGTAGCAGTGCTGGGGCTGATGAGCGCGGCGACGTTCGTCGCCGGGATCGAGGATCTCGTCGTCGTCGACCTGATCGGGCTCGATCGCCAACGGCGCGAACGCGTCCGGTGTGGTGAACACCGGCTTGGCCCGCAGCGAGCGGATACCGGTCTCCGACAAGGCGTCCTGGTCGAGTTCGGCCCTGCGGGCCTTGTGCTCGCGCCGCTGGGCCTTGATCTGCTTGCGGCGGCGGATGACGTCGGGCTCGTACACGTCGCCGGCCGCACTCAACAACTTGGTGCGCATGTCCAACGACAGGGTCTGCAAGACGTCGCGGTCGGCGATGACCTCTTCGAGCACCTCCAGTGCCGCCGCCACCCGCTCATCGAATCGCTGCGCTGCGTTGTCGTCCACCACGTGTCACGAGGGTAGCGAGGGCTGCTCCTGATCGATGATCGCGTCGCGCCGTGCCGAACCCCAGCGCCGCCGGGTGACGCGGTGCCGCGGCTCAAGCCACCAGCCGTCGATGGCGTCGTAGATCTCGGGCCGGCTGGCGAGGGCGATGTGGGTCACCTTCGGGAACAGTCGCACCGTGGCGCCTGGGAAGAGGCCGCCGCCGCTCGGGCCGCCGAGAGTCCCCGACGCGCTCGACGGCGTGACGAGCGCGTCGCCGATCACGCGTGTCAGGGGATGGTCCGGATCAGCCGTGACGCTGCCGGCGATGATCAGATGGCCGGCTCGCCGCAGAGATGCGACGCGGTGAGGCACCGGTCGTTGGCGGGCGTCGGGGTCCTGCTCCTGCCAGTCCTCGTCGACGATGGCACCGAACCGCAGGTCCTTGATGCCGGCGCTGCGGGCGTCGAGGCCCAGACCGATCAGGCGCGTCGCCGGGATGGGGAGCGACCACAGCGTGGCGCTGGTGAGGTTGGCGAACACCTCGAGGGGTGCGCCGGTGTTGGGGACCCCGACGAGCACGACGCGCCGAACCTTCGACCTCCATGACCGCCGGAAGCGGGCCCCGCCGTGCCGCGGGCGGGGGAGCCCGGCGGCTTGGGACCCAAAGGGGAGAAACAGGGCGCCCCAGCAGTGGCCCAGAAGGTTGATATAGCACACGCCAAACCGCCACCCCCC
>JANNQK010000161.1:0-2758 GCA_031400715.1 Actinomycetes bacterium
GGCTTGCTTGATCTTCCGTTTGGGCTGGTCGTGGTTGCTGTCCATGTGGTTCCTTTCTATCAATGAGTTGATGACGTCACTGCCTGAGCCCTGAACTGGTGTCAGGAGCTGGTGTCAGCTTCTTCCGTCGGTGTCCCCCGAGGTGTTGGTGTCCCCCGAGGTGGTGACGTTCACCACAGTTCCCAGAAGTTGTCGCGAGCAAACAGAAGTCGGTCACGCGGTTCGGGCACAGGATTGAGCTCACCGAGCGCTCGCAGTTGTCTCGGTGGTCGTGGAAGTTGTGGTTGCGGTCCCGGCTCGATGCAGCACTTGTGCGTGGGTGGTGTTGGGGATCGGCATCGCCGGCATCCGCACCGCCCCCGACGCGCACACCCCTGCCCATGAAATGTCGACCTTGTGCGCGCTGGAGGTTTAACGGAGGGCGGACGCGGTTACTAGTCACTTAGCGACGTCCCCTCGGCCGGCGCACCAAGACACTCAACTGGAGGAGTTCACCATGATCGGGTTCATTCTTTTTCTTCTCGTCATCGGAATCATCGGCGGCTTCGTGGCGCGTGCGCTCGTTCCGGGCCGCGATTCCATGTCGTTCGGCGCCACCGTGCTGCTCGGCATGATTGGTTCATTCGTCGGCGGATTCATCGGCTACCTGTTGTTTCGGGCCGATGGCGACGAGGGGGCCTTCCAGCCGTCCGGAATCATCGGATCAATCGTCGGATCGATCATTGCCCTGCTCGTCTATCGCGCTGCCAACGGCCGCAACACCGTTCGCAGCTGACTCACGTCCACACGACTCGACTTCAACCGCGAACTCAGGAGAATCACGATGACCATCTACGGCAACAACGAACCCACCCAACCCACCCAACCAATGCCACCGCCCCTCGTCGAGCGCCAGCCCGTCGTTGAGACGGTGGGGGTATCGGACCTACGAACCGTTCCTGTCCACGAACGAGTGGTCGTCGAGGCGACTCCCCAGGTGATCGAGCGACACACCCGCGCCACCGCTCGTCGGTGGGCCTTTGACTCTGCAATCTGTGGAGCAATCGGCGTCATCTACGCAGTCGTCGGTCTGATCGCCATCTCGCGAGCAGGCATGGATGCGCCGCTGTCAGATCCGACGGTCGAGGTTCTTGGATTCGGTCACACCGCTGTGTTGGGCCTGATCGAGATCGGCGTCGGCGTTGCACTGTTGCTCGCAGCCGCCGTTGCATCTCGGGGTGCGGCCGTGTTCTTCGGCACTGCACTCGGCATCGCCTCGTTCGTCGGCGCCATCGAGGCCGACCGTTTCGAGGCCCGCCTCGGGATCGAGTCGTCGTACGCCTGGCTGTCTTTGACTCTCGCCCTCGTCGTCGTCCTCACGGCACTCCTCGTGCCGAGGATCCTCAGTCAGACAACGACCTACGACGTCGAATGATTCGACCATGAACTCAAGGCGTCACGGTCGATCGCCTCAGGCTCAACAGCCTCGCTGAACATGAGGCAATGATCATCGCGAACTCGCTGTCTCTGGATTGGTGGTTCTGGCGGTGATCGATGTTGTCGTGATGGACGGACGCAACGGGATCTTGATGGACACCACGGTGGCGGCTGGCGACTCCGCGGACGCGGTGCCGGCAACGACACACCGTCCCCCTGTAGGTTCGTGAGCGCTTCATCCACGCCGCCATTGATGACCCGCACCCGGGTCGCCTGCTCCGGGATCCACCACGACGACAAGCCATCACCGCCGCCGGGTTCTGGCACCGCTCTGTCGCCTGGTTCGGGCACACGGCATCACCTGCGAACGCGTGCGTACCGGCAACGGGTCCTGATGCAAGTCCGGGCTCTAGCGCTGGCCTGCCACGAGATCGACACCGCCGTGAAGCCGAACCCGTTGGACTAGCTGCAGACGCGCAATGAGGACGGTTTGACCTGAAACTCGAGGCTCTTGGCTCGCCCTTTGCAGCCACCATCGAGCTCGAAGCGATGCTTGGAGTTGAACGTCGCCGAGATCGTCGTGCCCTGCGAGAGATGCGCGTGGTCGGAGAACTGTTGGCGTCCGCGCAGTGCGCTGACCATCACGCCCGCCCACTGCTTGGCACCAGCCGCAGTCAACACTGCCAGGTCGAGGCGATCGTCGGTCGGTGAGGCGTCAGGGAGTGCATCGACACCGGCCTTCAACGAGCCGATGTTCGCGACCAGCACGCAGGTTGCCAGGCCTTCAAAGACGGCCTGGTCGTCGACCGTGACGGTGGCGTGAAACGGTTCACGCTTGCAGGCCTCGTGGATGCCGGACTTCACGTAGGCGAGGGTGCCCCATCGCGTCTTTCCATTCTCGGCTCCGGCAATCATCGCCGCGTCGAAGCCGCTCCCGGCCATCACGTTGAAGGCACGGCCGTTGCAGGTCGCCGAATCGATCGACATCGTCCGGCCGGAGACAACCGCGGCGATCACGTCGTGCGGATCAGTCGGTAGGTGCAACCCGGTCGCGAACAGGTTCGCCGTTCCAGAGGGAATGACGGCAAGCGACGCATCGGACTGGGCGATGGCCTCGGAGGCAGCGCGCACGGTGCCGTCTCCCCCGCACACGATCACCGTTTGGGCCCCGCGTTTGATGGCCTTGGACGCAGCCTTTGCGGCGTCAGAGCCTCGTTCGATCGAGTACCAAGGGGACTCACCCATATCGTGGTCGGCAAGCGCAGCGCGCAGCTTGTGACGAGTGCTCTTGTCGAGCTTTGCGCTGTTCACGACCACTGCGATTCGTTCGTTCATCGTTCTG
>JANNQK010000162.1:0-8248 GCA_031400715.1 Actinomycetes bacterium
TGATCGGCATCAACGAGCCCGTCTGTTGGCGTGGGCGGCACGGTTCTCGCCGCGCACCTGGGCCATCGAAGGCGCGACAGGGATGGGCGCACTGCTTGCCCAGCAGCTCGTCGCTGCCGGCGAACACGTCGTCGATGTGCCACCGAAGTTGTCGTCGCGGGTGCGGCTCCTCGAGCGCGGCAAGATCGACAAGACCGACCCCAACGATGCCCGCTCTGCGGCGATCGTCGCCTGGCACAACCCGCTATTGAACGTTGTCACCGGCCTCGACGAGCACCGCGTCGTGTTGCGTCTGTTGGCCGATCGCGATCATCAGATCACCGCCAACCGGACCCGAACGGTCTGCCGTCTGCACGCCTTGTTGTGTCTGCTCATCGAGGGCGGCACCGGGCGTTCGTTGACCGTCACCAAAGCCGAAGAACTGCTGGCCAGCGTGCACATCGACGGACCCGTGACCAGCGAACGCGTCGCGGCTGCGAACGAGCTGCTCGACGAGATCCGCGGTTACGACATCGCCCGCAAGGACGTCCGCGCGCGCACCGCGACGGTGATCAAGTCCACCGGCTCGACCGTCACCAGCATCCACGGAATCGGACCCCTGACCGCGGCAATCATCCTCGGTCGCGTCGGTGACATCCGCCGCTTCCCGACAGCCGGGCACTTCGCCCGTCACAACGGCACCGCACCCATCGAAGCATCCTCGGGACCCAAGAAGCGGCACCGGTTGAACCCGCGCGGTGACCGCCAGTTGAACCACGCGATCCACATGGCCGCAGTCACCCAGGTCGGCCACGACACCCCCGGGCGCGTCTACTACTTGCGCAAGCAAGCCGAAGGCAAGACCCGCAAGGAAGCGCTGCGCGCACTGAAGCGACGGATCAGCGACGCCGTCTACCAACGCGTCACCGCCGACATCCGCACCTGACCCACCGACACGAGCTCGTCGACTCACGACATCAAGTGGGCTCGGGAGGACAACGCGAGGACGTCACTGGAATCCAGCGTGGCCGGCATCGCACCTCACATGACCCGGCTCTTCGGAACAGTCACTCCCGAACCCGACCCCACGCTAACCAGCACCGACCACGACCTGCTTCGCCGCGCCCGACAACGGGCTCGAAGCTGCCACTTGACACAAAGAGGATTCGTTCGGCGAGCTCGGGCTGACCGATCGAGCCCCGTCTCGGGAGCTTCGATGCCTTCGGCGGCCGGCTCACTTCCCGCAAGGAACCGAGCGATCCACGCTGACCAGTCCACCAAACCCCTGCTAGACGTTGAAGCGGAACTCCATCACGTCACCGTCGGCGGGGTGATAGTCCTTGCCCTCGACGCGGATCTTGCCCAGCTCCTTGGCCTTGTTCCAGCTGCCGATCTCGAGCAGTTCGTCCCAGTGGATGACCTCGGCCTTGATGAAGCCGCGCTGGAAGTCGCTGTGGATTCGGCCGGCGCACTCGGGAGCGCTCGAGCCGGCGTAGAACGTCCAGGCCCTCGACTCCTTCTCGCCCGTCGTGAGGTACGTGCGCAGCCCCAGCAGGTGATACGCGGAACGCACCATCCGGAACAACGCGCCTTCACCCATGCCGAAACCTTCGAGCATCTCGGCGCGCTCGACCGGGTCGGCGATGGTGGCTGCTTCGGCCTCGAGTTGCACGCACATGCCGATCACCTCGACGTTGTCGCCGGCCGACGTGAACTCGTCGCGGACGCGTTGTTCGATCTCGGGGATGCGATCGAGGTCGCCATCACCCACGTTCACCACCACGAGCACGCGGCGGTTGGTGAGCAGGAAGTGCGGCGCCAGGATCTCCTTGTGGTCGGCCTTGAGTCCGGCTCGATAGAGCGGCCGACCATCGCTGAGCGCGTCGTACGCCTTCTGCAGGGCCTCGATCTCGTCGCCGAGGCTCTTGTCGAGCTTCGACTGCCGCGTGGCCTGGTTGAGTCGCTTGCCGACGGTTTCGAGGTCGGCCAGCGCGAGCTCGATCTCGACCACGTGGAGGTGGTCGAGCGGGTCGCTGGGGCCGGTGACGTCGTCGTCTTCGAACGCGCGCAGTACCAGCACGATCGCATCGACCTCGCGGATGTTGGCGAGGAACTTGTTGCCCAGACCTTCGCCCTTCGATGCGCCCTCCACCAGGCCACCGATGTCGACCACCTGCACCGAGGCGTGCACGGTCTGCTTCGACTTCGACATGGCCGACAAGCGGTCGAGTCGCTCGTCGGGCACCTTGGCGACGCCGATGTTGGGGTCCTTCGTCGCAAACGGGTACGGCGCAGCGAGCGCGCCGCCACCGGTGAGTGCGTTGTACAGCGAGCTCTTGCCCGCGTTGGGGAGACCGACCAGGCCGAAGCGTTCCATAAGAGTCGCTCAGGCTATCGGTGGCTGCTCCCACACCCCGTCCCACGCCGTCGGCCCGTCGAATCTGCGCCACCGGGCGCTCCGGTGTTCTCTACAGTGTCGTCATGACACCGGTGGCAGCGTTCGAACGGGTGATGCACTACCTCGACCGGTCGCACGCCAACGGGTTCAAGGTGAAGGCATTCGCCGGCGCGATGGAGACGGTGCGGGCGATGCCCCTCGACGAGTTGCGTCAGCGCTCGGCCGCCGGCACGTTGAAGGAACTGCCCGGTGTGGGTGACGCGTCGGCGACGCTCATCCGCGAAGCGCTCGCCAGCGACGACACGGGGGAGACGCCCGCCTACCTGGCGAAGTTGGAGGCCGAGACCCGCGTCGAGGTGGCCGATCACGCTCGGCCCTATGTCGAAGCGTTGAAGGGCGACTGCCACATGCACAGCAAGTGGAGCGACGGTGGGGCGACGATCGAGTCGATGGTGCGCACCGCGATCGAGCTGGGTCACGAGTACATCGTGCTCACCGATCACTCGCCGCGGCTGACGGTGGCTCACGGTCTCAACCGGGATCGGTTGGAGGCGCAGATCGCCGATATCGAGGTGCTGCGCAGGCGGGTGGCTCCGTTCCGGATCCTCACCGGCATGGAGGTCGACATCCTCGAAGATGGCACGCTCGACCTCGACGACGACATGCTCGACAGGCTCGACGTGGTGGTCGCCAGCGTGCACTCGAAGCTGAAGATGGAAAGCCGGCAGATGACCGAGCGGATGGTGCGCGCTGTGGCGTCACCGCACGTCGACATCCTCGGGCACTGCACCGGACGCCTGGTCGACAAGCGTCCGCCGTCGCAGTTCGACCCCGACTACGTGTTCGCCGCGTGCGCCGCGTTCGGCACTGCCGTCGAGATCAACAGCCGGGTCGAGAGGCTCGATCCGCCCCCGGAGCTCCTCGCGGTGGCACTCGAGCACGGCTGCATGTTCTCGATCGACACCGACGCGCATGCCACCGGACAGCTGGAGTGGTTGCCGTACGGGGCCAAGATCGCGGCCGATGGCGACGTGCCGATCGATCGAATCATCAACACCCGTTCAGTCGATCACCTGCTCGCCTGGACGGCCGCCCCGGCCGGCTCGAAGGTCTGACCGTCGACCCTGCTGGTGCTGTCAGCCTCACGCGCTGTGCGCTGGCGGGCCGATCTCCCGAACGCGTATCGCCAGATCCGCGTCGGCTGCATCGGCCCGGTGCCGCTCCGCCCACGCCTGCGCCCGCTCGAACGACGACCAGATCGACAGCATCGCGTTCGGTCGCGTGGGATCGGAGTACACCCGTTCAACCAGGTACGCAATCATCTTCGTGCCTCCTTGCTGAGTTCCAGTTGGATGCCAGCCGCTGATGCTTCATGTCGTTTGCATGATGCGTCCTGCGTCACAGCTGCGACACGGGCATTGGTCCTGACTTCCAGCCGTTCCACATCGGCCGATGTTGCGCTCTGGCGGGGGCCGCCCGCGCCGGCAGTGGGAACGTCACCAGCGGACCGTTAGGCTTGACCACCATGTCGAAGAAGACGAAGAAGAAGAAGGCGAAGATGCGCCGCTCGAAGGCGAACCACGGCAAGCGTCCCAACATGGGACGAGGCTGAACTTCAGCCAGTGACTCCCCCGCCCACCCGACGGGAGGAGGTCGTCGACGTCATCCACGGCCTCGAGCTCGCCGATCCCTATCGGTGGCTCGAGGACGGAGATTCGGCCGACACGGCGCACTGGGTGGCCGCCCAGAACGCAGACACGAGACAGGCGCTCGATGCCCGTCCCCAACGGGACGACTGGCACGGGCGCCTTTCCGCGCTCGTGGGGCTGCCCACCGTGATGAGCTGCACCGCGCACGGCGACCACCTCTTCGTGCTCGAGCGGGCAGCGGGTTCCGATCAGTTCGCCCTGGTGGTCCGCTCCGCCACCGATCCGGCTGTGCCGCCCAGAGTGCTGCTCGATCCCGCGTCGATGGCGGCCGATGCTGCGGTGGCGATCGACTGGTTCGAGCCGAACGACGTCGGCACCCTGGTCGCTGTCGGACTGAGCGAAGGCGGTACCGAAGAGAGCACGTTGCACCTCCTCGATGTCGCGACGGGTCGTCTCGACCCCCTGCGCATCACGCACACGCGAGCGTGCTCGGTTGCCTGGCGAGCCGATGGGTCCGGGTTCTGGTACACCCGGTATCCCCAAGGCGACAACTACCACCGCCACGTCCGGCATCACACGATCGGCACCGACCCGGCCGACGACCCGGTGGTGTTCGATCGGTTGCCGATCCCCGAAGCGTGGGCCCAGGTCGTCGCGTCACCGGCGGGCACTCACCTGCTCGTGGAGATGTCGGTGGGGTGGAATCGGGTCGATGTGCACCTGCTCGAGATCGAGTCGCAGACGTGGCAGGTGGTGGTCGAGGGCGTCGATGCCAACACGTCGATGCGGTTCGGCGGCGACGGCATCGTGGGCCGAACCACGATCGATGCCCCGAACGGACGCATCGTCACGGCCTCGCTCAGCAATGCGTCGCTCGCCCGGTGGCGCACCGTGGTGCCCGAGCCCGACGACGGTGTGTTGAGCGGCCCCGCGCTCGCGGCCGACGAACTGGTCGTGGTGATGAGCCGCGCCGCGGTCGACACCCTCGAACGGTGGACGATGCAGGGTGAACGTGTGTCGCTGGCGGAGGGGTTGGGCGTCGTATCGATCGCCGGGTTGTCGTCGCGGCACGGCCTCGACGAGGTGTTCGTGACCCTGTCGTCGTTCACCGAGCCCACCTCGGTCTGGAAGCTCACCGGACCAGAGCTCCAACGATGGTGTCCTGAGCCACCTGATCCGACCGCCCTCCCCGAGCTCGTCGTGAACCATGTGACCTATCCGTCGCTCGACGGCACAGAGATCGGCTTGTTCCTCATCCACCGTGCCGACGTGACGCCGGGGCCCTCCGTTCCGGCGGTGCTGAACGGCTACGGGGGGTTCGCGATCGCCGAGTCGCCCGCCTGGGTGCCCAACCTCGCTGCGTGGTGTGCCGCGGGAGGCGTGTGGGCGATCGCAGGTCTTCGCGGCGGGTACGAGCATGGGGAGCGCTGGCACACGGCAGGTCGCCGTGAGTGCAAGCAGAACGTGTTCGACGACTTCCACTCGGCCGGCGACTGGCTGGTCGCGCAGGGGATCGCGAGCCACGAGAAGCTGGCCCTGGTGGGTGGCTCGAACGGAGGTCTGCTGGTCGGCGCAGCGCTCACGCAGCGCCCCGACCTCGCTCGAGCGGTGTGGTGTGCAGTGCCGTTGCTCGACATGATCCGCTTCCCGCAGTTCCTGATCGCTCGGCTGTGGACCGACGAGTACGGCGACCCCGACATCGCCAAGGAGTTCGGCTGGCTGCACGCCTACTCGCCCTACCACCACGTGACTCGCGGCCAGACGTATCCTGCGATTCTGTTCACGACCGCCGAGGGCGATACCCGGGTCGATCCGTTGCATGCGCGCAAGATGGCGGCCGCGATGCAGCACGCGGCTGCCGCTCAGCACGAGCGCCCGGTGTTGCTGTTGCAAGCCGGTCGGGCGGGTCACGGTGTCGGCAAGCCCGCCTCGATGCGAGTGGCCGAGGGCACCGACGTGCTGTCGTTCCTGTGGTGGCAGCTGGGTGGCGAGCAGTGACGTCGTTGACCGCGCTCACCATCACCGGTCCAACGGCACCATGGCGCTCGATCGGTCTTCGCATCGTCGACGGCGTGTCGTGGATCGGTGGCATCGCGCTGCGCTTCACCGACGACGACATGCCCACCGCCTTGTCCAGCTGGACGTTGACCGATTCGCCCGACCGCTCGGGATCGATCGACGGCATCGTGACCGAACACGACGCCATCGATGCGTTCGAGGGGCAGTCGTGGGATCACCCGTTGGGAGTCACGTCGTTCGATCATGTGGTGGTGATGACCTCGTCGCTCGAGCGCACGTGCGGGGCCATCGAGCGCGTCACCGGCGAACCGCTGAAGCGCATCCGCGAGTTGGGTGCTGTGCGTCAGGGATTCCACCGGTTGGGACCGATGATCGTCGAGGTGGTCGAGACCGACCGTGTCACCGCTCCGCACGCGTCGCTCTGGGGCTTCGTCTTCATCGTCGACGATCTGCACGACGTCGCGGCCCGGCTGGGCCCCGACCTGTTGTCGCCACCCAAGGCTGCGGTACAACCCGGCCGGCTGATCGCGTCGTTCCGAAGTGGCGCAGGCCTGGGACTGCCGATCGCACTGATGAGCCCCGATCGACGATGAAGCTCCGATCTGTCGGCCTCGCATTGGTGGGTGTGATCAGCGTGGTGGGAATCGCCGGCTGTCGGATCGACGCGGGCGATCCGGTGGCCCGCGCCGAGACGCCGACGGCAGGGACGGCATCGGCCGCGGCTGAGCCTGGTGGCACCGTGGAGTCGACGATGCCCGAGAGCACCCTCGGTCTCCCACCGGTCACCATTGTGCCGGTCACTGACGCACCGGCCACCGATGTGCCGGTGACCGACGTGCCTGCCGCTGACGTGCCGGCCACGGACGTGCCGACGGACGAGGCCGAGATCTCGCCGTACCTGTCGGCGTTCTGCCCCACCACGCCGCGTGCCGTGGCGGTCGACCGCGATCAGCAGCGTGCCTGGCTGTGCGACGAGGGACGGGCCGTGTACGAGTTCCCGTTCACCGGAGCGATCACCCAACCCGACGCCGGCACCTACCCGGTGTACGCGAAGGATCTGGAAGCCTTCTCCACCTTGAGCGGACCGACGAGCTTCATGACCCACTTCGTGGCGTTCACCTACGGCAAACAGCAGGGCGCACGGATCGCGTTCCACTCGGTACCCACGTATCGCGACGGCTCCAGCGTGCAGCCGTGGGAGTCGGTGGGCGAACCGGCGATGCGCGGACAGTCTGCTGGATGCCTGCGGGTGTTGCCCGACGATGCGGTGAGGGTGTGGGACTGGCTCGAGGTGGGCGACGAGGTGCGCGTGATCAACTGACGTCCGACTGGCACGGGCTCAGTCGAAGCCCTGGCCGCCGTCGTCGTCGACGATCGCCAGGTGTTGACGGCCCTCGCTGCACTCGGCCAGGCCCGGGCACCATCGACAGCTCGTGCCGACACGTTTGACCGGCTCGACCTTGCCGACCGTCAGCTCGGCATGGCGGATGAGGGCGCCCTCCAGGCGAGCGAGCGCGGTCTCGAGCACCGACGGGGTGACGTCTTCGATGTCTGCCTCGGCGGAGTCGAGGTAGAACGTGACCAGACGCCGCGGTGGCACGCGGCGCGTGAGCGTTTCGAGCAAGGCGTAGAACCGCAGGTCGTGGCGATGCCCGGGGGACGGCCAGCCGGTCTTGAAGTCGATGACGAGCTTGGTGCTCACTCGCCCGTCTGGCTTGCCGATCACCAGGTCGGTCTTGCCCACCAGTTCGACGCATCCCTTCGGGCTCCAGCGAGTTCTCGCTTCGAACACGGGTTGTGAGCGAGACGGGAGCGGGGGGAAGTCCTGCATGAACCGTGTGACCCGCTCGACGGCGCCGGCGCGCAGTTCGGCTCGACCGCCGTCACCGAGGCCGGCGATGAAGTCGCCTTGGAAGCTCGCCTGGTCGGCCAGGCGGGCGAGCGCCTCGTCGACGAGCACCTCGGGTACCGCCTCGCCCTGCCAGTGCGCACCCAGCTCGATCGCCTTGTGCGACACGAAGCCCCGGGCGTTCGCGGGTGTCCACTCGAACGTGTCGGGCATGAGGTGCTTCGCTTCGCAGCCGAGCACCTGGGTGAGGAAGTTCTTGCTCACCACGAGCCGTTCCCCTTCCAGCCGAGTGCTCGCCTGGTCGGCGACGGCCTCTGCTCGTTCCACCAGATCGTCGATGAACTCCTGGTCGAA
>JANNQK010000163.1:0-27428 GCA_031400715.1 Actinomycetes bacterium
ACGAGTGGCCGTCCTTGATCGAGCGGTCGACGTGGGTCTCGGCTGCGAAGTGCACCACCGCGTCGTGCCCGGCCATGGCCGCCAGCACGTCGTCCTGATCGCAGATGTCGGCATGCACGAACCTGCAGCGCCGGTCGTCGAGCACATCGCGGATGTTCTCGAGGTTGCCCGCGTACGTGAGCGCGTCGTACACGGTGATCTCGTCGTCGGTCGTTTCGAGGACGTGCCGGACGTAGTTGGCGCCGATGAAGCCGGCGCCTCCGGTGACGAAAAGCTTCATTGGATCATCCTCATGGTCAGGTCCTCATCTGCCAGTAGGGGCGCCGCCCGATCGGCATGTCGGCGCGCAGCGGATTGTCGGCATCGCGTTGGCTCATGATCGGATCGGTGATGCCCCAGTCGGCTCCGATCACCGGATCGTCCCACTTCACGCCCAGTTCGTCGGACGGGTTGTAGTAGCCATCGACCAGGTAGGTCATCACGACATCGGTGTGGGCTGCGAAACCATGTGCGACGCCCGGTGGGATGAACACCCCCAAGTGGTTCTCACCGCTGATGTCGAAGCACTCGGTGGCGCCGTCGGTGGGACTGCCCTCGCGCAGGTCGTGCAGCACCACCCGGATCGTGCCGACCGGGCAGTACCAGTAGTCGGCCTGGTGCAGGTGGTAGTGCAACCCCACCAGCGCCCCGGCCTGCTTGTTGGAACGGTTGCCCTGGACCATCTCGCGGCCGTTGGGAAACCACTCGCGGCGATACGTCTCGATGAACAGGCCGCGCTGGTCACCGTGGATGGATGGTTCGACGATGCGGACACCTGTGATGCGGGTGCTCTCTCGAATCTCGGGCATTGTCGTGGCGCTCCTGGCTGGGTCAGTGGGTGGATGTCACTCGACATCGATCTGGCAGTGGTCGCCCACCATCAGGCGGAGCGCGCGCGGACGCACCTGTGTGCGCGACACCACGACGTCCTTGCCGATGAGGCTGTCCTCGAGGCGTTGGATGTCGCGGATGGTGCTGCCTTCCATGATCACCGAGTGCTCGATCTCGCTCTGATGCACCTGGCAGTCGTTCCCGATCGCGCTGAACGGGCCGACGAAGCTGTCGACGATGACCGCCCCCGCGCCGATGACCAGCGGGCCGCGCAACGTGGAGTTCGTCACCGTCGCTCCGGCCTCCACGATCACTCGACCGTCGAGCACGCTTGCTTCGTCGACCGTGCCGTCGATCCGGGTCTCGATCTTTTCGAGCAGGAGTCGGTTGGCCTCGAGCAGCGGGGTGAGCTTGCCGGTGTCGATCCACCAGCCGGTGAGCTCCTCCTGACGCACGAGGCTGCCCTGATCGACCAACCACTGGATGGCGTCGGTGATCTCCAACTCCCCACGTGGTGACGGTTCGATCGCACGAACGGCGTCGAGGATGGTCTTGTCGAACAGGTAGACGCCGACGAGCGCGAGGTCGGTGGGTGGATCGGCCGGCTTCTCCACCAGCCGCACCACATGACCGGCGGCGTCGAGCTCGGCGATGCCGAACCGATGCGGATCGGGCACCCGCTTCAACAGGATCTGCGCCGCCGGCGGCTCATCGGTTCTCCGCGCCGCCTCGAACGCTCTCACGAAGGCACCGAGATCCTGCTCGAGCAGGTTGTCACCGAGGTACATGACGAAGTCGTCGTCGCCCAGGAACTCCGCCGCGATCAGCACGCAATGGGCAAGGCCGAGCGGTGCATCCTGCGGGATGAAGGTGATCTGCGCCCCCCACTTGGCACCGTCACCGAGGGCTGCCATCACCTCGGCTCGCGTCTCGCCGACGATGACGCCGATCTCGGTGATGCCAGCGGCCACCATCGCCTCGATGCCGTAGAAGAGAATCGGCTTGTTGGCAACCGGAACCAGCTGCTTCGCGCTCGTGTGGGTGATGGGGCGAAGGCGGGTGCCCGCACCGCCTGCCAGGATCAAGGCCTTCATAAGTGACGCTCAGTATGGCCCGAGTTGTCAGGCGGGCGGCGGAGGCGGGGGGCCGTCGCCACGGAAATAGGCCAAAACGACCTCTGCTCCGTCGGCCAACAGCAGGACCGAGTTGCCATCGATCGTCTCGCCGTACACCGGAAGCGCCCACGTGGTGAGGCCGGAACCCACCGCTGTGCGCAATGACGACGCTGCTGCGAACACATCGAGCTCGTCGTCGATGCGGACCGCACTGCCTGCGCTCTCGAGCAGTTCACCGGCGACGAACGGGTCGGCCTTCACCCTTGCGAGCGCTGTGGTGAGGGCCGCGTTCACGAACTCGCGTTGGCGCTTCGTGCGGCCGATGTCGGCGGTTCCGTCCTGATGCCACTCGCCGTCCTCCTTGAACTCCTCGAAGTGCCGGCTGCGCGCGTAGGCGAGCGCCTGCACGCCGTCGAACTGGTAGCAACCGGGCTCGGCCACGTACAGGCCCGTGTTCTCGTCGCGCACGGGGTACCAGAAGCACAGCTCGACGCCCCCGATCGCGTCGACGATGTCCTTGAAGCCGAAGAAGTCGACCTCGACGTAGTGGTGGATCGGCACACCCAACGCCGCCTGGATGGTCTGCACCAGGACGGCCGGACCGTCGTTGTACGCGGCGTTCACCCGTTGGTTGCCCAGGCCAGGGATGTCGACCCACAGGTCGCGCGGGATCGACAACAACGACGCCTCGCCCGTCTGCTTGTCGCGCCGGAGCACCATCATCGTGTCGCTGCGTGGCGGGCCCGAGACGTCGGACTCGCTGCCGATGCCGGCGTAGTCGGGCGAGTTCGGATCGCTGCCGGCGCGGCTGTCGGAACCGACCAGTAGGTAGTTCTCGACGTTCGACGACGACGGGCTGAGCACGTCGGACACACCGGCGACTCGCGGCACCTCGTCGATCGCCGATCGGGCCGCCACGAGCGTGCCGGCCGCACCTGCGATCGCGACGGCTGCGGTGAGCACCACGGTCACGCCGAATCGGCTGGCACGCCGTCCTGGCGCAGGCGCGCCGGACGGGATGGGAGTGGTGAGCACGCAGCGAGCGTAGTGAGTCAACCCGCCGGTCGGAGGTGCACGATGTCACCCGTGTCGAGGTGATGGGTGATGCCGCACGAGTCGAGCAGGGCCAGGCGTCCGTCGCGACCGACATCGATCGCTCTCCCCTCGAGCACGTCGGTCGGGCGTTGCGCCCGCACCGTGTGACCGAGCGTGACCAGCGACGAGCGATAGCGGTCGTACACGTCGACCGGCAAGGCGTCGAACGCGACGAGGAGCGCGCGCAACACGTCGAGCGGGTCGAGCGGTCCGTTCCCTCCGTCGTCCAACTTGGCCCCGCCGTCGGGCGCCCAGCCGACGTTGACACCGATGCCCACCACGACGTGATCGAGCTTGCCCCCGGTCGCACCGGCCTCGGCGAGCACGCCCGCCAACTTGGCACCCCCCAACAGGAGATCGTTGGGCCACTTCAGCCCTGCACGTACTCCGGCCACGGCGTCGGCAGCATCGACAGCGGCGAGCGCAACTCGCTGGGTCAGCTCGTGCGGGTGTTCGGGCAGCGCGCGGAACAACAGCGAGACCAGCAGGTTCGCCCCGTGGGGCGCGTCCCAACGACGGTCGAGACGACCTCGGCCGGCCGTCTGATGTCGAGCGACCAACACGGTCCGATCGGGGGCTCCGGCTGCGGCGGCCCGGAGGAGATCGGCGTTGGTGCTGCCCGTCTCGTCGATCACTTGCAGCTGCCAGGTGGCACCGACGTCGTCCATTCGGCAAGTATTGCCAACCGTGCTGCAGAAGATCCTGATCGCCAACCGTGGAGAGATCGCCGTCCGTGTCATTCGGGCTGCGCGCGAACTCGGAATCAAGACCGTCGCTGTGTACAGCGATCTCGACCGGGACGCGCTCCATGTGCGGCTTGCAGACGAGGCGTATGCCCTCGGCGGACAGACCGCGGCCGAGAGCTACCTCAACACCGAAGCGATCCTCGACGCGATCGAACGAAGTGGCGCCGATGGCGTGCACCCTGGCTACGGCTTCTTCTCCGAGAACGCCGACTTCGCTCGGGCCATCATCGCGAAAGGCGTGGCGTTCATCGGACCACCGCCGGAAGCGATCGACGAGATGGGCGACAAGGTGAGCTCGCGCAAGGCAGCGTTGCGTGGAGGTGCGCCGATCGTGCCGGGCACCACCGAGTTCATCACGTCGCCCGACGAGATCCTGGCGTTCGGTAACGAGTTCGGCTGGCCGCTGGTGATCAAGGCGGCGTACGGCGGCGGCGGGCGAGGCATGAAGGTGATCCGCAGCGCCGACGAGGTCCAAGAGGCGATGGACAGCGCCAAGCGCGAGGCCAAGGCGTTCTTCGGGCGTGACGAGATCTACATCGAGCGCTACCTCACGTGGCCACGCCACGTGGAGGTCCAGATCGTCGGCGACCAATACGGCGACGTCGTGTGGGTCAGCACCCGCGACTGCTCCGCCCAGCGCAGACACCAGAAGCTGATCGAAGAGGCCCCCTCGTACGGCATGGCTCCCGGCATCGAAGAAGCCATGGGTGAGGCCGCCATCAAGGCCGCGAAAGCCGTGGGCTACTACAACGCCGGCACCGTCGAGTTCATCTACCAGGACGACGAGTTCTTCTTCCTCGAGATGAACACCCGCTTGCAGGTGGAACACCCGGTGACCGAGGTGATCACCGGGATCGATCTGGTCGAGTGGCAGATCCGGGTCGCCAGCGGCGAGCCCCTCCCGATGACCCAGGCCGAGGTGGCAGCCACGCGCCACGGTCATGGCATCGAGGTCCGCATCAACGCCGAGAACCCCGCCGGAGGCAAGTTCCTGCCGTCGCCCGGCACGATCACCAAGCTCGTGCCGCCCGACGGATTCGGTATCCGATTCGACGCGGGTTACATGGCCGGCGACACGGTGAGCCAGTACTACGTCAACCTGGTCGGGAAGCTGATCGTGTGGGGCAAGGACCGCCCCACGGCCATCGCTCGCACCATCCGCGCACTGGAGGAGATGGAGATCGAAGGCGTGGCGACGACCATTCCGGCCGACATCGCGATCCTGAAGCATCCCGATTTCCAGGCGATGCAGCACTCGACGAAGTGGGTCGAGGAGAGGCTCGACCTGTCGGGCATCGAAGCGCCGAAGCCGGTCGCTCCCGCCGAGGGTGGCGATGCGCTCGTGCAGCGAAACACCACCGTCGAGGTCAACGGCAAACGGTTCGACGTGAAGATGTGGGTCCCCGACATGCCGATGGTGGCTGCCGGGCCCGCGAAGGCGGCGAAGAAGCCGACCCGAGCCACCGGAGGCGCCGGCGCCGGTGCCGCAGCGTCGGGCAACGTCGAGGTCCCGATGCAGGGAACGATCGTGAAACTGCTCGTCGAGGTGGGTCAGACCGTCGAGGTGGGCCAGGCCGTGTGCGTCCTGGAGGCCATGAAGATGGAGAACCAGATCACCACCGAGAAAGCCGGCACCGTGAAAGAGATCAAGGTCGCCCAGGGCGACACGGTCGGCGCCGGCGACGTTGTCGTCATCATCGGCTGAGGCACGAAGCCGATGACACCAGCCGTCATCATCGCCTGAGCGCGCGCCGGAGCTTGTCGGTCTCCGCTCGCTCGGTCTCGAGGTGCCACTCGAGCGAGGCGATGTACTCCTTGGCCCCGGCGAGTTCCGTCGCGACCGGATCGACTCGGTCGGGCCGCGTCCCGGTGAGACGGACATCCGCCCACGTGCCGATGCCGGACACATCGTCGAACACCGGTCCGGTCACCGCCGGCTTCACGCGAGGTCGGATGAGGGCGAGCCCCGCCCCTCGAGCGAGCGCAGCGCGCGTGGCGGTCACATCCGCGAGCGACCGTTCGGCTTCGTCGAAGCGGCCTGCCTCGAACAGCACCGCGTACCGGTTGTGCAGCGCGACCGATTCGCCAGGAACGATCGACAGGGCACGCTCGTAGCACTCGAGTGCGAAGTCGATGTCGCCGAGCGTGCCCCCGTGCCATGGCACCCGCACGTCGACGGCCATGTTCCCGAGCGCCACCCAACCGGCAGCGAGCGACGACGGATCGTCGTCGTCGACACAGAACAGTCGGCCGAGCGGCATCGTGGCGCGGGCGTCGGCGAAGATGGCGGCCTGTTCGCGCAGCGCGACGTCGGACGACTGCGAGATACCGCCCGGGTTGTGGAAGTACCCCTCGAGGACCTGCGGGACGAGCACGGCGCTCCCGCCCGCCGCCGCGAGCCGCACGAGCACCTCCAGATCCCCGCATGCCTGGAACGAGGCGTCGAATCCGCCGAGTGCCACCAATGCCGAACGCCGCCAGAACTGGGTGCTGCCGCCGTAGCTGTAGAAGAGGGGCATCGCCGGCTCGTACGGTGCATGGAAGGCGACGAGATCGGCATCGGTCGGCGCGCGTCGGGCGACCGTCGTCATCGCCCAGTGAGAGAAGGCGATCGCCCCGTCCGAGTGGCGATCGAGCGCCGCAGCGAAGAGCTCGAGGGCATCGTCGCGGATCCAGTCGTCGACGTTGACGTTGGCGAAGTAGCTGCCCTCGGCGATCGCCAGTGCCCGATTCCACGCTGCGTACAGCGACTCTCGTTCGGTGCGGACGTAGGTGATGTTGTCGTGCGCGGCCTGGTACCGCTCGACGATCGACCGCTCGTCGTCCGGAGAACCACTGTCGATCACGATGATCTGCATCCGTGCGACGGCGGTCTGTCGCTCGAGCATCTCGAGACATCCTGCGAGGTGCGCCGCACCTCGGTACGTCGACACGACGACCGAGATCTGCGGCACCACGAACGCTGAACCTAGCGCGCCATGACGACGAGGGTGCCTGCGGCGCGATCGTGGAGACCTTGCCGCAGTGGACCGAGCGCGGCGAGGCCGTACACGATGCTGCCCAGCAGGAAGCCGAGCGTGGGCACGGCTGCTGCCACCGCTGGCACCACGGCTCGCTGCCCGGCACCGAACCAGCCGACGTGCGCACCGGTCGCCTGGCTCACGACGCGAGTGCCGGTGGCGAACTTGCCGACCGTGCGACCGAGGAAGCCGACCATCAGCAGCTCGTACAGGAACGCCACGCCGACCGTGATCGCGTTCAGCCAGAGCAGCGCTTCGGAGCTGAGATCGTCACCGGGCCGGTACCCGCTGACGACCACGCCGATCGCGACAGGGACGAGCACGAGCACCTGGTCGAGGATCGCCCCGAGCGCGCGCCGCCGCAGCGTCGCGAGCACGAGACCCGCAGGAATCGTGGGCGCGGGACGGTCGTCGGTGGCGAACACAGTGCGGGTCTACTCGGCAGCTTCAGCGAGTGCTTCGCTCAGCGCCGGGTGTACCAACAGGCTCTCGACGATGTCGGTGACCTTCAGATTCGCGGTGACCGCCAGAGCGATGACGCTGATCAGCTCGGCAGCGTGACGACCCACGATGGATCCGCCGAGCACCACTCCGGTGGCCGGGTCGGAGATGATCTTCACGAAGCCGCGCCAGTCGTTGTTGATCAGCGCCTTGGGGGTGGAGCTGAACGGCACCTTGGTGACGCGGATCTTGCGCCCGACAGCGAATGCATCGGCCTCGGCCAGGCCGACGTCGGCGATCTCGGGTTCGGTGAAGATCGCGCTGGCGGCCTTGTCGTAGTCGAGGTGACGATGCGCGACCTTGCTGAGACCCATCACGTGTTCGGCGACCTTGCGACCCTGCATGCTCGCCACGCTCGACAGCGGCAGCTTGCCGCTCAGGTCGCCGGCAGCGTAGATGTGCGACACGTTGCTCTGGCAGTGCCGGTTGATCTGCACGTAGCCACTCTTGTCGACCTCGACGCCTGCAGCCTCGAGGCCGAGCCCGTCGGTGTTCGGCACCGAACCGATGGCGAGCACGGCATGCGAGCTGTGGACCACGCGACCGTCGTCGCAACGAACAACCACTTCCTCCAGCCCGGCGGCGTCGGCTCCAGCACCGTTCACGACGCGATCGATGCCGATGGCCCGAGCACCCTTCAGCAGCCGCACGCCGCGCCGCAGGAAGTCGTCCTCCAGCACCGCGGCAACCTCTGGGTCCTTGCCGGGGAGCACCTGTTGGCGACTGACCACCAGGGTGACCTTGGCCCCGAACGAGCTGAACATGTGGACGAACTCCACTCCGGTGACTCCCGATCCGACGATCGTGACGCTTTCGGGGAACACCTTGGGTGGATAGCAGTCGCGAGTGGTGAGCACGCGTTCGCCGTCGGGCATGCACCACTCGGGGATCCGCGGTCGGGTGCCTGTGGCGACCAGGATCGCGTCGGCCTCGATCGAGCGCACCGATGCGATGCCTGCCGGGTCGACGGTGTGGATCTCGAGACTGTGCGGGCCGGTGAGCTTCGCCGTACCGTGCACCAGTTCGACGCCTTGGCTGGTGAGCAGGTTGGTGGTGCTGCGCTGGAGACGCATCTTGATGCTCTCGATGCGTTCGGTGAGCGCCTCGACATCCACCTCGGCGACCTGTTCTTCCAGCCCCATGCCTTCGAGCCGACGGATGAAGGCCATCGCCCCGCCCGTGGCGATCATCGTCTTGCTGGGGATGCAGTCCCACAGATGCGCGGCGCCACCGATGACGTCGCGTTCGATGAGCGTCACCTGGGCGCCGAGGCGCGCCGCGTAGGTTGCCGCGGTGTTGCCGGCCGGCCCACCGCCGATGATCACGAATCGAGTCGCCACGGTGTTCGAGGCTAGTGGTCGTGCTCTTGGTGTCCCACGACACCGAACTCGGAGAACATCACCTCGCGCTCGGTGCGCACCGGGACGAGCGGCGAGCCGAGCCCACCCTCGAGCCCAGGAGGAGGCGTGTTCGGGCAGAACCGCGAGGGGTACTGATACGTGTTTCGCGGCTCGCCCACCCATTCGAAGTGCATGCCGTCGGGCGTGAGGAAGTTGCCACCCCACGCGAAGTTGTGGGCGCGGAAGATGCGCACCACGCGGCAGTCCATCCGGGGCGTGTTGCCCTGGGCGTTGGTCACGGTGTTCATGTCGATCGCCATCGCCCATGCGTGACGGCTGACCGAACCGAAACTGGCCGAGACGCGAGCGAAGCGCGGGTTGTAGCAGCCGCCGTAGGTGTTGGTGTTGCCGAGATCGATCGCGCCGGACAACCCGTTGGCAGCGACCTCGTCGAGTGCAGCCTGCAGGTCTCCGACGATCGCCCGATGACAGCTGGCCCGGATGCCGATCGAACCGAAGTTCACGCGCTGCACGTTGGCCGCCACCCAGTCGGGGTCGAGCGTCAGGCTGTCGTCGCCGTTCACCCGGTAGTCGAACTCGCCGAGGAGCACCTTGGTTCGGGTGGAGCTGATCACGCCGTCGGGATTGAACGGGTTCCAGCTCTTGTTGATCCGCACCCCTTGTCCGTCGACCAGGCCATTGGCAGCGAGCGCGACGTCCAACGCCTCCCTGGAGAACTGGCCGAAGACCACGACGCGCGTGACGCGGTCGGCGCCGAGCACGTCGGCCTGATCGGTCGACATCACCAGTTCTGCTCCACCCACATCGGCATCCGGGGCGACGTGGCCGAGCACGAAACGCCGGGCGTCACCGTCTGCTGCGATCAGATCGAGCGTGTCACCGACCTGCGCGCCACGAAGCGCCGCCGAGGTCTGGTTCAACACCACCTCGCCTCGCGAGATCGCTGCCGCGACGGGTGCGGTCATGATCCGGCCGATCGCCTCGACCGGGAGCGCGGTCGTGCTCATCGGGAACTGCCAGACACCGTTGGCGCCCTCTCCCGCGAGCCGGATCGGTGCCTCGGCGCGGCGCACCGCCCACAGTCCGATGTTGAACGACCTGCCCAGCACGCTCGGCGCGTTGACCGCGGCGGCGACCCGCTCGGCTGCGGCGACGATCGGGGCGGTCATCACGCCAGATTGGCCAATCGACACGACGTCGACCGCCGGGGTCACGCGCACGGCCGGAGCGGCCACGACGGCCGGCACCGACACGGCCTCGAGGCGCGGTACGGCAGCTCCCGTTCCCTGCACCGAGCCGGCGGCGGGGCCCGCGACGGCAGCCAGGATGACGGCGAGTGCCGTCCGCCGAACGAGTTTCACGATGTGTGACGGTACCACCACCCAAATCGTCCGACTCGGCAGCCACCCGACCAGATACGGTTCCACGACTGTGAGTGATGCTCTGGACCAACCCGGCGACCAACCCGGCGACCAACCCGGCGAGATGGGTCGGCGCCTCGCCAAGATCGCCGGCCTGCGCGACGCCGGTGTCGAGCCCTATCCGTATCGGTTCGATCGCAGCCACACGCTCACCGAGGTGCGCGCCGCCCATGGCGAGCTCGAACCGGGGACCGAGACCGACGTCAGGGTGCAGGTCGCGGGCCGCGTGATGTTGTTGCGCGAGCAAGGCAAGCTGATCTTCGCGACGATGCGCGACCGCAGCGGCGAGATCCAGTTGTTCGTCTCGAAGGCCGTGATCGGCGACGATGCGTTCGCCTCGTTCGGTCAACTCGACCTGGGCGACTGGGTCGGCGTCGACGGCACGGTGATGACCACTCGAAAGGGTGAGCTGAGTGTGAAGGTCGACTCGTTCCAACTGCTGTCCAAAGCCGTGCGGCCGATGCCCGACAAGTGGCACGGCCTCACCGACGTCGACACCCGTTTCCGGCAGCGCTACGCCGACCTCATCGTGAACGAACAGGCGCGCCGGCACTTCGAGATCCGCCACGAGATGATCGCCAGCTTCCGGCGCACGCTGCACGAGCGTGACTTCATCGAGGTGGAGACCCCCGTGCTGCACGTGGAGCCCGGCGGTGCGCACGCGCGTCCGTTCATCACGCACCACAACACGCTCGACATGACCATGTACCTGCGCATCGCGCTCGAGTTGCACCTCAAGCGGCTCATCGTCGGTGGCATGGAGCGGGTGTACGAGATCGGCCGCATCTTCCGCAACGAGGGCATCAGCCCGCGTCACAACCCTGAGTTCACGATGATGGAGCTCTACCAGGCCTTCGGCGACTACTCGGAGATGATCGAGATCACCGAGGCCCTCATCACACGAGCGGCCATCGATGCCACCGGCACGTCGGTCGTCACCGTGCTCGGGCCCGGCGAAGCCAGCGAGGTCGTCGATCTCGCTCAGCCATGGCGGCGAGCACGCATGATCGACCTCGTCGAGGAGGCCACCGGTGTCGTGGTGCACCCGTCGCAGCCTGTCGAGACACTGCGTGCGCTGGCGGCCGAGCACGGGGTGTCGGTGCTCGATCGTTGGGGCAGCGGCAAGATCATCGAAGAGCTGTTCGAAGCAACCGCCGAGCACCGACTCACCGCCCCGTGCTTCGTGACCGGTCACCCGGTCGAGATCTCCCCGCTCGCCCGCGTCGACCGCAACGACCCGTTCCTCACCGAGCGCTTCGAGCTGTTCATCGGAGGCCGCGAGATCGCCAACGGCTACAGCGAGCTCAACGATCCCGTCGAGCAGCGCCAGCGCTTCGACGACGAGCAGGCAGGCAAGGAAGCCGGCAACGTCGAGGGCATGGGCGTCGATCTCGACTACCTTCGTGCGCTCGAGTACGGCATGCCGCCGACCGGCGGCCTCGGCGTCGGCATGGACCGCGTGGCGATGCTGCTCGCCGGCACCACCTCCATCAAGGAGGTCATCTTGTTCCCCACCCTTCGACCCGAAGTGCTCTGATGGAAGCGTTCTGATGGAGGTTCTCTGATGGCTGCAGCATGGGGTCGCGGGCTCGCGACGGTGAGCGCCGACGGAGTCGTGCTCGACACCTGGTTCCGCGAGCTCGGGCTCGGAGAGCCGACCGGTCCGGGCGGCGCCGACGAGTACATCTTGGCCGAGCGTCACGACGAGGTACGCAACGTCCACGTCCGCGCGGTCTCGATCGAGATCGACACGACGGACAAGCCGGCCTCGGTCAGCGACGCCTACCTACGGCTGCACCTCCTCTCGCATCGGTTCGTGAAGCCACGCGAGATCGAGCTCGACGGCATCTTCGGTCAGCTCACCAACGTGGCCTGGACCAGCCTCGGTCCGGTGCCGATCGACGACATCGAACAACTGCGGTGGCGCGTCCGGCGAGACGGGGGCACCCTGGTCGTCGACGGTGTCGACAAGTTCCCGCGAATGACCGACTACGTCATCCCGACCGGCGTTCGCATCGCCGACGCGAGCCGCGTCCGCCTCGGGGCGCACCTCGCCGCGGGGACCACGGTGATGCACGAGGGCTTCGTGAACTTCAATGCCGGCACGCTCGGCACCTCGATGGTGGAGGGCCGCATCTCCGCAGGCGTCGTGGTCGGTGAGGGCAGCGACATCGGCGGCGGCGCCTCGATCCAGGGCACGCTGTCGGGCGGCGGCAAGGAACAGGTCACCATCGGCGAGCGCTGCCTGCTCGGAGCCGAGGCCGGGATCGGCATCAGTTTGGGCGACGAGTGCGTCGTCGAAGCGGGCTTGTACGTCACGGCCGGCACGCTCGTGGCCGTGCACGGACCCGAAGGCCTGGAGATCGTGAAGGCCCGGCATCTCAGCGGCGCGAGTGGATTGCTGTACCGCCGCAACAGCCAGTCGGGCGCGGTGGAAGCCTTGCCCCGCTCGGCCAAGTGGGACGGCCTCAACCACCAACTGCACCAGAACTGAGTCGGGCGCGACCGATCGTCAGTCGTCGTTGTTGCGGCAGCGGCCCCTGCGGTTACGGATGCAATCGGTCGTCGTTGGCGCCACTGTGGTCGACGCAACCGTCGTGGGCGCCACTGTCGTGGGCGCAACCGTCGTGGGCGCAACCGTCGTGGTCGTGGCTGACTCGGTGGTGGGCGCTGTGGTGGGCTCGGTGGTGGGCTCGACGATCACTGCCTCCGCAACCTGAGGCGGTTGTGGCACGACCGTCGTCGCCGCGGCGCGGCGCTGCTGGGTGGTCTCCGGCACACTCGAGGACGGCACGATCTCCGGCACGGGTGCGAGCGAAGCCACCTCGGTCGTCAAGGGCGTGGGCGTCGTTGCAACCGATGCAACCGGCGCCTCCGGCACCGCCGTGTCCACGGTGACGGTGGGGTCGGTCGGGTCGGGCAGTGAGAAGTCGATGCCGACGCCGACGAGCTGTTTCGGTGCACCGCGGATGTCGTCGACCACCAACGCCAACACGACACCCAGACCGGCCAACAACGCAACCGCACTGATGGCACGCTGGAGTGCACGGCGCGGATCGTCGAACATCGCCCGATCGTACCTCCCTGTCGACAGGGCCCGCGTCGACACCTCGAACGGCCGGACTGCACGATCGTCCAGGCGCCGAACGGCTCGGGGTCAGGTCGTCGTGTTCGGCTTCTTCTGGACCCATCGCACGGCGAGCAGCGCCAGGATCACGGCGGAGACCGCCAGGGCGTACCACAGCACGTCGAGCGCGTCGTCGGAGGTGACGAGCTTCTCGAGGAACTTGATCGCCGCCACGAGCTGCACCACGTCGATCAGCTTTCCCTTGAGGTCGGACAAGCTGTGGATCTCCAGCCACGCCGGCAGATCGAGACTGGTGACGAACAGCTCGACGAGACCGATCGACAGGATCAACAGCACTGCCCCGAGCAGGTAGATGTCGATCACTTCGAGCAGCTTCACGATTGCGAGCGAGGAGTCCGCTCCGTCGTCGAGCAACAGATCGACGAACGACCACACCTTGGCGAAGCCCCAGATGAAGGTGATGAGAGCGGTCAGGAACAACGCCACCGAGCCGAAGCCGGCGATGACGATGCTGCGTTCGGCTATCCGGGCGATGGTGGGCCGACGATCGACCGAACGGGCGACAATCGCGGGCCGGGCGTCGGGCGGTGCGTCGGGCTGAGTCACGGAGCATGAGTGTAGGAACTCGTGCGAACACCTGTCGGTGTTGCGCCCGAGACTGGTTCGACAGGCGCGAGAGCGGCTGAGTAGCTTGCCCGCCATGACAGATCTCGGTTTCGACGGCAAGGTGGCGATCATCACGGGCGCAGGAGGTGGCCTGGGGAGACAGCACGCCCTGTTGCTCGCTTCACGCGGTTCGCTCGTGGTGATCAACGACCTCGGCGGCGCCGTCGATGGCAGCGGTAGCGACAAGGGTGCAGCCGAGCGGGTGGTGGAAGAGATCAGGTCGCTCGGCGGCGACGCAGTGGCCGACACCAACAGCGTCGCCACGCCCGAGGGCGGCAAGGCGATCGTGCAGACCGCGGTGAACGCCTACGGCACCGTCGACATCGTCATCAACAACGCGGGCATCCTGCGCGACAAGGCGTTCCACAATATGGAGCCCGACCTGATGAACCCCGTGTTCGACGTGCACCTCAAGGGCGCCTTCCACGTCACCCAGCCCGCATGGGTGATCATGCGCGAGAAGGGCTACGGCCGCATCATCTCCACCTCGTCGGCTGCCGGCATCTTCGGCAACTTCGGCCAGACCAACTACGGCGCCGCCAAGATGGGTCTCGTCGGGTTCACCCGCGTGCTCGCGGTGGAGGGCGCGAAGTACAACATCAAGGCCAACGCGATCGCACCGCTCGCGCTCACCCGCATGACCGAGACGATCATGGGAGCGCTCGGCGACAAGCTCGATCCGGCCCTCGTGTCGCCGATCGTCACCTATCTGGCCCACGAGGACTGCCCCGTCAGCGGCCAGACCTTCTCCGTCGGCGGCGGCCGCGTGGCCCATGTGTTCATCGCCGAGACGCATGGGTACCACTCGGCGAACCTCACACCCGAAGCACTCCGCGACAACTGGGACACGGTCACCGACCAGACCGGCTACGGCACCCCGAGCAACCTGGCGGAAGAGACCGCCATGTTCCTGCCGTTCTTCGCCTGAGCCTATGGTCGGGCCCATGATCTCGGTCGATGACTTCCAGGCCACGGCGCGCGACTGGCTGTCCGCGAACCGGGCCGGCGCGCCACGCGACTACGGCGCGATCTGCCCGCCCGACCTGGTGCAGCAGGGGGTGGCGTGGCACCGGGCGATGAACGCGGCAGGCTTCACCGGCATCCACTGGCCGGTCGAACACGGCGGCCGCGGGCTCACCGCCGAGCACAACTCGATCTGGATGCTGGAGTGCGCGCTCAACGGTGTCCCGCCGGTGTTCAACATGGTCGGCCTCGTGCTCACCGGCGGTGCCGTGCTGCGCTTCGGAACACCCGAACAGCAGGCCGAACACCTCGGCCCCACGGTGCGCGCCGATCGCCTGTGGTGCCAGCTGTTCAGCGAACCCGGCGCCGGCAGCGATCTGGGCGGGCTGACCACCAAGGCAGAGCGCGACGGTGACGACTTCATCGTGAACGGCCAGAAGGTGTGGTGCAGCGGCGGGCGATACAGCGACTGGGGCATCCTGATGGCCCGCACCGATCCCGACGCGAAGAAGCACGAGGGCATCTCGTTCTTCCTGTGCCCGATGAACCTGCCGGGCATCGAGATCCGGCCGCTCAAACAGATGACCGGCGAGGCCGAGTTCGACGAGGTGTTCTTCACCGACGTGCACCTACCGGCCGCCAACCTGCTCGGTCCGCTGCACGGCGGCTGGGGCGTCGCGATGGCAGTGCTGACCAGCGAACGAGGCCACATCGGCACCAGCGTGATCGGGCTCGAACGACGCCTCGAGTCGATGGCACGGCTCGCCGAGGGACGCGAGCTCGGTGCGGTCGAACGCGATCGGCTCACCCGGCTGATCTCCAAGGGCAACAGCTACAAGGCGATGGCACAGCGTCAGGGGCCGATCGCGTCGACCGCGGCATCGCTGATGAAGCTCGGCATCACCGAGATGATGTTCGAGACGTCGATGCTCCGCGGCGACCTGACGGGCATCGGCGCGGCGCTCGACGGGCCCGAGGCCTACGGCATGCTGGCCGCCCCGGGTGGGCGCATCGCCGGCGGCACCAGCCAGGTGCAGCGCAACATCATCGGCGAGCGGTTGCTGGGTCTCCCTCGCGAGCCCAAGCCTCAGACGTCGTAAAGTCACCCCATGTCCAACGACGATCGTGATTTCACCAGCAACGACCGCACGGGCGGGAACCTCCGGGCAGCCAGCGGGAAGAACGGCATCAGCCCAGCGCTGATCGGCTTCGGCATCGTCGCGGTGCTCGGTCTGATCTTCTTCTTCCAGAACAGCGACCGAGTCGACATCGACCTCTGGGTCTTCGACTGGAACACCACGGTGCGATGGTCGTTGCTCGTGGCGATGTTCATCGGCGTGCTCGCCGACCGGTTCTTCGGGATGTGGTGGCGCCGTCGCGCTCGCAAGAAGGACGATGTGAAGAAGTCCCGCGCCTGATGCGAGCACCGGAATCCCCCATCCGGTCGAGCGACGGCGTCGCTGTCGCCGTCCACGACCTCGGCGGACACGGCCGAGCGCTGCTCATCAGCCATGCCACCGGGTTCCACGGTCGCTGCTACCTGCCGATCGCGGCGTGGCTCGGCGATCGTTACCACTCGATCGCGTTCGACTACCGGGGCCACGGCGACACCCCACTGCCCGAAGGGCCCGTGGTCTGGGAGCGATACGGCGACGATGCGCTCGCGATGGCCGAAGCTGTGGCGGCGGTGTCGGGCGAACCCGTCATCGCCTTCGGACACTCGATGGGTGGCGCGTGTCTCCTGATGGCAGCACGACGTCGCCCCGACCTGTTCTCGCGGCTCGTCGTGTTCGAACCGATCGTGTTCCCTCCCGAAGGCATCCGCCCGCCCGGCCACGAGAGTCCCCTCGCGGCCGGGGCGCGCCGCCGGCGCGCGGCGTTCCCGAGTTACGACCAGGCGATCGAGAACTTCGCTGCGAAGCCGCCGCTCGGCGGGTTCGATCCCGCCGCTCTCCAGGCGTACGTCCGCTTCGGCTTTCGTGAACGCGACGACGGCCAGGTGCACCTCAAGTGCCTCCCCGAGACCGAGGCGCAGACCTACGAAGGCGGCGACGGGCACAGCACCTGGGACACGTTGACCGAGATCGAGACCCCCGTGCTCGTGATTGCCGGGCGGATCGAACCACAGCAGCCGTCGAGCATCGCGGCCGGTGTGGCGGAGCGATTGCCCCGCGGCACCTACCTCGAACTGCCCGATCGAAACCACTTCGCCCCGATGACGCACCCGGCCGAGATCGCTGCGCTGATCGCCGACTTCCTCGCCTGACCCATGGTTCGGGACGATGGCGCGCACCCCGTTCGTACACTGCACGTGTGAGCTTCGTCGTCCCCACCAGCTTGTCGCCCAGCAGGGTCGAGGCGTTCACGTCGTGCCCGATGGCCTTCCGGTTCGCCAGCATCGAAAAGCTGCCCGAGCCGCCCAGCGTCGCCGCGACCAAGGGGTCGATGGTGCACCGGGCGCTCGAGGTGCTGTTCACCCTGCCGTCGCACGAGCGCACCGGCGATGCCGTCCCCCGTTCGTTCCAACAGGCGGTGGCCGAGTACGCGGACGATCCCGAGTTCACCCTGCTCGGCCTCGACGACGCTCAGCAGCAGGCGTTCGTCGCCGATGCGTGGACGCTGATGGAGTCGTACCTGCTGATAGAGGACCCCACCCAGATCCGCGACATCGGCCTCGAGTTGCGGCTCGAGGCCCAGGTGGGCGACCTCACCCTGCGCGGCATCATCGATCGGCTCGAGCTCGGCCCCGACGGCGAACTGATCGTCACCGACTACAAGACGGGTCGGGCACCCGGGCTGAAGTACGAGCAGTCCAAGCTCGGCGGCGTGCACTTCTACTCGTTCCTATGCGAGTCGGTGCTCGGTCGTCGCCCGGCCGCCATCCGGCTGATGTATCTCCGCTCGGGCGAGACGATCACCGCCATCCCATCGGAACAGTCGGTCCGTTTCATCACCACCCGCACCACTGCTGTCTGGAAGGCCGTCGAGCGCGCCTGCACCACCCAGGACTTCCGCCCCCGACAGGGCCCGCTCTGCAAGGTCTGCGCGTTCCAGCAGTGGTGTCCTGCGTTCGGCGGCGATCCCGACCTGGCCAAGTTGGAAGCACCGGTCGCATTCGGGCGCCTCGCACCTGCGTGAGCCACGCATGAGCCGCGCATGAACCTGACCGCCCGGGTCGCTTCCTTCGACGAACGAGCCGATCGAGCGCTCGAGCCCTGGCGTGAACGACGCGGCGTCGACCGCATGTTCCACCTTGCCAGCGAGTACGGCGTCTTCAGCCTGATCTGGCAGGTCATCGGCGCCGCCTATGGCCTCGGGCTGCGGCGCGAGTGGCGCGAGTGGGTGGTGTTCGCCGCCCTGATGGGCGCGGAAAGCCTGATCGTCAACCAGGGCATCAAACGCCTGTTCCGACGCACGCGCCCGACCGAGACCGGTGATCCGCGGTTCCAGGTGCGCCGGCCCAGAACGTCGAGCTTCCCCAGCGGGCACGCCTCGTCTGCGTTCTTCGCCGCCACCCTGCTGACGGTGTGGTCGAGCTGGCCCTGGGCGCCGGTGTGGTTCGCCATCGCCGCGGTGGTCGCACTCAGCAGGGCGATCGTGCGGATCCACCACCCGAGCGACGTCGTGGGCGGCATGGTCGTCGGTCTGGCCCTGGCCCAGGTGGCCCTGCTCTCGGGCGCCGCCGATCTCCTGCGGCACTAGCCTGCGACCCCATGGCCGACGCTGTTGAGTTTCCCAAGTTCGACCGCAAGATGAGCGATGCGGAAGGTCTGATGTGGCGGCTCGAGAAGGATCCGCACCTGTCGAGTGCGTTCGCCAATGTGACGATCCTCGATCGCCCGCCTGACTTCGAACGGCTGGTGGCTCGGATGGAACGTGCGACCCACGTCGTCGAGCGTCTTCGTCAACGGGTGCAACCGATGCCGGTGAACCTCACGGCGCCGATGTGGGTCGACGACTCGAACTTCGACATCCGCTACCACGTTCGCCACATGGCGCTGCCCAAGCCGGGTTCGATGCGCCAGTTGCTCGACCTCACCAGTCTCATCGCGTGCGATCCGTTCGAACGCACCCGCCCGCTGTGGCAGTTCACCGTGGTCGATGGTCTGCGCGGCGGCCGCTCGGCGCTGGTCGAAAAGATGCACCACACGATCGCCGACGGCGAGACGAGCGTGCAGATGTCGTTGCAGTTCCTCGACTTCGCACGGGACGCTCCCGAGCCGATGCCGATCGATCCGGCCACGCTCGCGCGCCCCGACGACGCCAACTCGGTGCAGGCCAACCAGGATCTGCTCCGCGACATGCTGGCGGGCAGCCTGCGGCTTCCGCTCGGGCTGATCCGCCAGATCAAGGAGCTCCTCTCCGACCCGACCGGCATCCCCGACGCCGGCAACGCAGCGGCCGACACCATCCGCGGCGTGATGAGCCAACTGAACGACACCGAGCGGGCACACTCGCCGCTGTGGACCGAGCGCTCGTTGCAGCGCGGCATCGAGGTCTTGCGCGCACCGTTCAACGAGACGAAGTCAGCCGCCAAGAAGCTCGGCGGCACGCTGAACACGGCGTTCCTCACCGCAGCCGCAGAGGCGGCCGGCGCCTACCATCGCGAGCTCGGCCAACCGGTCGACCAACTCCGCGCCAGCATGGCCGTCAGCACCCGCACCGACGGCTCAGGTTCGAATGCGTTCTCCCTCGCACGCATGATGGTGCCCACCGGAGAGATGCCCATCGCCGACCGTTTCGAGGCGATCCAAACAGCGACAGGGGCCGCTCGCGAAGCGTCGGCCGGCGGATCGCTGGAAGCCCTCGCCGCCGTGGCGGCCACGCTGCCCACCTCGCTCGTCACCCGTCTGGCCCGCCAGCAGGCACAGACCGTCGACTTCGCCACCTCGAACGTGCGTGGCGCACCGATGCCGCTCTACGTCGCGGGGTCGCAGCTGCTGGAGAACTATCCCGTCGGTCCGCTGGCAGGCGTTGCGTTCAACCTCACGCTGCTGAGCTACAACCACAGCCTCGACATGGGGATCAACCTCGACCGTGTGGCCGTCACCGAGCCCGAGCTGCTGCGCCGCTGCATGGAGCGGGCGTTCAGCGATCTGCTCGCCGTGTGACTGGCGGTGTGATCAGGCGGGCGCAGGGGTCTTCGCCGGGGTGGTGAGGAGCATGCGCACGTCGAGCAGCACGTCGGTCACCTCTCCCGTGGTCACCAGCTCACGAGACATCATCTGCCCGAGCGCCTTGTCGATGATGGTGAGCGCTTCGTGGATGACGGCTTCGTTGGTGTCGGTCACCGGTGCCTCCTGAGCAGTGGGAATATCGCCTGCCGTGGACCGTAACCGTCATCCACGACCGAGTGCGTTCATCGTACCGTGAAGACTGTGTTTCCCTGAGGTGCCCCGCGCCCGGGTCTGTGACGTTTACGATCGCCCGAATGGATCCGAACGGGCGCCAGGAGGTGCTCGACCACCCCGTCGCACTCGAGCAACTCGGGCTGCGCAAGGGCGAAGCGATCCGTTTCCGGCGAACGGCGTCCGGTCGCTGGATCGAGGGTCGCATGTGGGGCATCTCTGCCGATGGCAGCATCAAGCTGTACGACCCGGACGGTTCCGCCCGGAACCTCCGGCCCGACTCGGTCGAGGTACGCCGACCCGGCACCAAAGGACGACTTCGATGGCAACTCGTGAGCGATGTGGCAATCACCTGGGAGCAGCTCGAGCTGTTCTGATCGCCTTGATCGGGGTGCTCGCCTGGCTGGCACCGGCGACAGGTACCGCAGCCGACAAGTCGTACTCGTTCGAGTCGCTGAACACCGTGGCCGAACTGCGGCCCGACGGATCGATGCTCGTCACCGAGCAATGGACGTATGTCTTCGAGGGCGGGCCGTTCAACTTCGGCATCCGCAGCTTCGAACGCAACCGGAATCAGATCGGCCAGTTCAGCGCGTCGGATGCCGAGGGGCCGCTCGAGGTGATCCGTCCCGAAGACTCGGTCAGCGGCGACTGGGAGTGGAAGCTGCGCCGGCCGACCTCGGACGCGACGGTCACCTACTCGCTCACCTACTTCGTCGATCCCGTGGTGATCGCCGGTCGCGACGTGAGCGAGATCGAGTGGCAGTTCCTCGGCACCGACCATCCCGGCGTCGGCACGGTCGACATCCGCATCCGGTTCCCCGTCGTGGTGAACCCGTTGAAGCCTGAGACTACCGACGACGACGCGACCGTGCTCCGCGCATTCGCGCACGGTCCGTCCAACGGCGTGGTGCGCGTGGCGACCTCCGAGGTGATCGCGTCGGTCAGCGATGTGCCGGCCGGCCAGTTCGTCGAGATCCGTGCCGTTGCCCCAGCGGCCACGTTCAACATCGTCGGCGACGAGAACCGACTTGCGACGATCCTCGCTCAGGAACGCAGCTACCTCACCGACGGCGAGCGACAGGCCGACAACCAACGCAGCGGCTGGCTGCTGAGTGCGATGGTCGCCGCGCTCGGAGCCGTGGGCACCGGTGCGCTGTGGTTGGTGGGTGGCCGCGAGGCCAAGAGCAAAGAAGTGCTGGGTGAGTACTGGCGCGAACCGCTCGACGAGCCACCTGCCGTGGCACTCGCGATCGTCAACCGCGGCGGTGTGGAGCAGGGACGCACCGTGGCGTGCACCCTCGTCGACATGGCGCAGCGGGGGTATCTCCGGATCGTGGGCGAACGAGAGGAACGACTCGGACCCGACAGGGTGGTGCACCGGTACGTCTGGCTGGGCAAGCCCTTCACTCCCGATGTGGTCGCCTATGAGAAGGACCTGCTCGAGATGGTGTTCCGCGGGACCACCGAGACGACGTCGGAGGAGCTCACCGCCTGGGCGACCGAGCACCAGACCACCGCCAAGAAGCTGCTCGACGAGGTGACCGGTGGCGTGAAGTCGGAGTACGACGCACGCGGCTATGCCGCCGAGAGCAACCGACGACTGGTCGGCACGTTGCTCGCGATCTGCGCCGGGGTCGTCGCGGCGGGGTGGATCGTGAAGCTGACGACCGGCTACGGCCTGGGATGGTGGGGTGTGATGGTGGGGGCCGTGCTGCTGGGGGTGGGCAGTCGGCTGTTGTCGAATCGCAACCAGGCATCGGTCGAAGCTGCGGCCAAGGCGGAAGGCCTGAGGAAGTACCTGAAGGACTTCTCGCAGCTCGAAGACGCGCCTGTGGGACACCTGATCCTGTGGGAGCGCTACCTCGTGTACGCCGTCGCTCTCGGCGTGTCGGCCGAACTGGTGCGAGGTCTCGCGCTCCGCCTCCCGGAGGTGGTGGCGAACCCCGCGTTCGGCGTGTGGTACGCGGGTCCCCACGGGCGCTTCGACGGCTTCGACGACATGACGAGCACGTCGGGGTCGTCGTTCGTCTCGGCGGCGACGCCGAACACCTCCGGCGGAGGCGGCGGCTTCTCCGGTGGCGGTGGAGGAGGCGGTGGTGGAGGCGGAGCCGGCGCTCGCTGACGGGCGCGGCCACCCGATTCGGTACGTTGCGACGCATGGCCGTCCGTCTCGATCCTTCCGACGAATACATGCACGAGTTGGGCCCCGAGTCCAACTTCAACGAGAGCATGTACATCAACTGCTTCGACCCCGTCCAACAGGTGGGCGGATGGTTCCGCATCGGCAATCGCGCCAACGAGGGCTACGCCGAGATGACCGTGTGCCTGTACCTGCCGCCGGTCGAGGGGGCCTCCGATGGGCACGAGGGTCGCAGCGTCGGCTTCATGTACAAGCGCCCCACCATCGACAACAACGACCGCTTCGATGCCGGCGGGCTCACCTGGACGATCGTCACCCCGTTCGAGGAACTGAAGATCGACTACGTCGGCAAGGTCGTGCTGCTCGACGAGCCCGAGCAGATGGCGAACCCGAAGGAAGCCTTCACCAACAACCCCTACGGCGAGTGCGAGGTGCACATCACCTTCACCGGTCAGGGCAAGCCGTCCATGTTCGGAGGCGAGCCCGACACCCCGCACGAGACCCCCGGCGAGGAGTTCGCCAAGGGCCACTACGAGCAGTTGATCCAGGCGCACGGCACGATCCGCGTCGGCGACCGCGAGTGGGAGATCGACGGCAACGGCCTGCGCGACCACTCGTGGGGCCCGCGCTACTGGCAGGCCCCGTGGTACTCCCGCTGGCTCACGGCCAGCGTCGACCGCGACTTCGGCTTCATGGCCAGCCGTGTCGCGAAGAAGGACGGCCCCGGCACCCGCGGTGGGTTCGTGTGGGAACAGGGGCAGATGCACTACTGCGACGATGTGAGCATCACCACCGACACCCGCGGCGACGAGAGCTATCACGACCGGATCACAGGCGTGCTGCGCTCCACCCGCTCCGGCAAGGAGTGGAGATTCCGTGGCGAGGTGATGGACCTGATCCCACTGCGCAACCGCCGCCAAGACCCCGACGGCAACTGGTTGATGACCCGCATCAGCGAGGGCATGACCCGCTGGACCGTCGACAGCGGCCCGTACGAAGGCAAGGTGGGGTACGGCCTGAGCGAGTACCTCGATCAGATCATCGACGGCCAACCGGTCGGCATCGCCGAGTAACCACCGCTTCTGGTCGCGCACCATCTCGCCCAGCGAGAGGATTCGCGACCAGAACGATGCCGTCGTGCGTCAGGTGAGCGCCGGGTAGGCCAAGAACCTCGCCGCCACGTCTGCATCGCCGACGACGTCGATGGTCGACGCCGGGCGGCGGCGCCACAACGCCAGCAACAGGTCGCTCGCCGTGCCGCGCAGAGCGCAATCCCCCTTTGCATGGGCGCGTTCGATGTCGTAGGTAACGCCGGCGTTCAGCACCACGGTCCACTCTCCGGGCACGTCGCCACAGTGCACGTGCACGGATCCGCCCGGCACCGGGTTGCCCTCTGCCGGCTCGGCGGCGAACCACATCAGGAACTCGTCGATGCCGTCGCTCGCCAGGTGGGGTTCGATGCCTGCCTCGAGGCCGGCGGCCTGCTCGGCGTCCCAACGATGCATCGCCGTCTCGTGTGCGATCCGTCGTTGTACGAACCCCGCCGTCTTGTCGGTCGCCCAGGTCCAGTTCGGCTGGGCCGGGTCGACATCGGTGAGTACGGCCACCGTGGCGACGAGGCCATCGAGGTACCACGTGAGCAGCTCGGAGTCGGCCGGCCGCTCCGGCTCCTCGTAGCCCTCCCACGTGTCACGGCGGTCGCCGACGATCGTGCGCCAGAAGACGTGCACCTCAGCCAGGTGATACACGAGATCGGCGATGGTCCACGACGGGCACGACGGTACGGGCGAGCGGAGGTCGACACGGGACGACGCCGTGGCGAACGCCTCACCGTCGCGAGCGAGTGCATCGAGAAAGTCCTGAGTACGCATCCCATGATTGTGGCGCGACGCTACGGTCGGGGCCATGTCACACCGTCTGACCGCCGAACGGATCATCGGCAACGTCGTGCAGGCTTCATCGCCCGCCGTGTCACCCGATGGCCGTCGGATCGCATTCGTGGTCACGCGGGTCGACCTGGCCGACAACGCGTATCGCTCGCAGGTGTGGCTCGCCCACGTCGACACCGGTGCAGCGCACGCGATCACCTCGGGCGACGACGACGCCCAACCGGTGTGGAGCCCCGGCGGCGAGATGCTGGCGTTCACCTCGCATCGAGGTGATGCCGGCTCGGAGTCCTCCCTGCACCTGCTCCCGATCGAGACCCCCGGCGAGATGCGCACCATTGCGACCATGCCCGAGAGCATCTCCGACGTCTGCTTCAGTCCCGACGGATCGTTGCTCGCGTTTACCAGTCGCACACGTCACGAGCGCTACTCGGCCAAGGACGAACGTTGGCAGTCGCCGCGCAAGATCGACCGCTTCTTCAGCAGGCTCGACGACGTGGGCTGGGTGATCGACCGACCCAAGCACGTCTACGTCGTTCGCGCCGACGGCACCGATCAGCCGCGGAACCTCACCCCTGGCGAGTTCCAGCACGACGGGGTGAGCTGGCTCACCGACTCGAGCGGTGTCGTCACGTCGGGTCAACGGCACGCCACCTGGGACCTCGACTTCGCACAGGATCTCTTCTCGGTCGCGCTCGACGGCACCATCACTGCACTCACCGCGCAGACCGGCCTGTACGTGATGCCATCGGTCTCGCCGGGTGGCGATCGCGTCGCGTTCATCGGCTTCGACGATCCGAACGAGATGCCGCAGAACGCCCACATCGGGATCGTGGGTCTCACCGGAGTGGCCGGTGCCGTCGATGGCGAGGTGCCGACGCGCGGCTATGTGAGCACCGGACTCGATCGCACGTTCGAAACGACTGCGGGCCAGCGGGCACCGATCTGGGAGTCGTCAGGGGCGCTCCTCGCGGTCGCCGAAGATCGCGGCCAGACACACCTGTTCCGTGTCACCACCGACGGAGGGATGCCGCAGCGCCTCACCGAGGGAGCGATCACCGTGAAGCAGTTCGATGCGGCCGGGGGCACCACGGCGGCCACCATCGGCACCGTCGACGGCGTGGCCGACCTGTTCGTCCTCGACGAGCGGGGCGTGCGGCGCATCACCTCGTTCGCGGCGCGATATCGCGCCACAGTAGAGCCGCAGCAGTGGGAACGCCTCGCCGTGCCCACCTCCGACGGCACCAGCCAGATCGACGCGTGGATCATGCGACCTGCCGGCTTCGACCCCGGCCAGCGCTACCCGGTGATGCTGAACGTGCACGGCGGACCTCACACGCAGTACGGCGAGGCCTTCTTGGACGAGGCGCAGGTCCAGGCGGCCGCCGGATTCGTGGTCGTGATGAGCAACCCCCGTGGGTCGTCGGGCCGCGAGCAGGCGTGGGGACAGGCGATCATGGGGCCGAAGCACCCCACGGCCCGCGGCACGGGTTGGGGAGGGGTCGATGTCGACGACGTGCTCGCCGTGCGAGCCCACGTGCTCGAGCACTTCGGGTTCTGCGACCCCGACCGGGTCGGCATGATCGGTGGCAGCTACGGCGGGTTCATGGCCACCTGGCTGGCCGGTCAGCACAGCGACAAGTTCCGTGCGATCTGCAGCGAACGCGCGGTCAACAACATGCTCAGCGAAGAGTGGACGAGCGACATCGGGTCGATCTTCCGCACCGAGGTCGGGCCGACGCATCTCGACGACGCCCCCGCCTACGAGGCGTTCTCCCCGGTTCGCTTCGCGCGCGACATCTCCGTGCCGATGCTGCTGCTGCACAGCGAGAACGACCTCCGGTGTCCGATCGGTCAGGCCGAGGAGCTGTTCATGGCCCTGCGGTTGCTGGGCAAGCCCGTCACCTTCTACCGGTTCCCCGGCGAAGGACACGAGCTGTCGCGCAGCGGTTCACCCGTCCATCGGGTGCAACGGGCCGAGATCATCCTCGACTGGTTCAGCGAGCACCTGGCCCCCCGCTGAACCCGACTCGTCACCCCATGGCCCGAGCGACACCAGCTCGAGCTTCGGGGCCCCATCGGTCATGGCCCGTTCCAGGTCGACCGTGGCCACGAACCGCCACTCGCGATCACCTGCCGGGTCGACCAGGTACTGCGTGATCACCCAGCGACCAGGTTCGTCGACCAACTGGTGCTCGCGTGCCGAGCGCGCATCGGCGTCGGTTCCGATGGAGTCGTGCTCACGCCAGTAGGGGGCCATCGTCGCCCAGATGCGCGACTCGTCCCACCCGGACTCCTCACCACAGCGTTGGGCGAGCAACGCGTACTGACGGCGGGCCAACAGCTCGACCCAGCCGAACGCTGCCGTGCGCACCGCGGTCCGCCATGCGGCCGGCGGACCGACCGGGCCGACCGACGGGGCCGCAGGAACCGCGTGTTCGTGCACAGGACCACCAGCGAGCAGCGTCCATTCGTCGAGGAGGGTCGCGTCGGTGGCACGGATGAGCGCTCCGAGCCAATCGACGATGTCTTCGAGCTCGTCGACATACACGTCGTCGGGCAGCGAACGATCGAGGGTGCGCCACGTGTCGGTGAGGTAGCGCAGCACGAGGCCCTCGCTCCGTTCGAGGCGGTAGCGGCGGACGAACGTTGCGAACGTGTCGCCCGCCTCCAACATCTCGCGCACGATCGATTTCGGCGACGGCGACTCGGCCACCCACGGGTGATGGGTGCGGTACTCGGTGAAGCACGCATCGAGCAGCTCCGCTAGCGGCTTGGGCCAGCTGACGTGTTCGAGCAGTTCCATCCGCTCTTCGTAGGGCACGCCCTCACTCTTCAATCGAGCGACCTCGACGCCCTTCGCCGCGTTCTGCTGGGCGTACAGGATCTGACGCGGGTCGTCGAGCACGCTCTCGACCACGCTCACCACGTCGAGCACATACGCCGGATCGTCGTGGTCGAGCGTGGCCGCGACCTCGATCGCGAACGGCATCAGCGGCGCCGAGAACCGCAGCGCTGCTCGCTCGTCGGTGCCCTCCTGCAACGTGCCGACGCGCACACCCGTGCAGCGACCTCGCTCGTCGCGAAGCCGCTCGGCGACACCGGCGGCCTCGAGGCTCCGGTACACAGCGATCGCCCGCTTCTTGTGCTGTCGCTTGCGTTGATCGGTGTCGTGGTTGGTCTGCAGCAGGTGCTTGAGCGCACC